>CAZRHZ010000065.1:11294-14094 GCA_964599995.1 uncultured Anaerolinea sp.
GAGAGTATTAATTTTCATGTATTTCTAGCGAAAGCCACCATCTTGTGCGTCGGAGCTTGCGGATTAAAACCTGCTGGATACCCACCTATTGTACAGTTGACCGGTGATGGCGAAGCTATGGCCTATCGAGCTGGTGCTGAAATCCTTGGCAAGGAATTTGTGGATACACATTCCAGCCGAAGGGATAACCCGATTGGTATTCCGAATGTGGTGGGCCGAGCGAAAAACCTGCCTGAACACTTGAAGGTGTTGATCGGTCCTGCAAGAGGAAAACCAGAAGTGGATGCCGAAGGGAATCCGTTGCCTGAACGTCCTGAAGGCGCCTCTTTATACGGATACACCTATCTTGAGCGAGAATTCCTGGCACATTCTGGTAAAGCCCCTATCATGGCTCCGACTGACTTGGGTCCGAAAGAGATTGTGGGAGGAGCTTGCCTGGGTATGTCTCTGCGCAAAGCGGATGGGATTTGGCCAGCCGATCTGAATGGCGCATCGAGCCTGCCCGGTCTTTACGCTGCAGGTGATTCTCTGGGAAACATGCAAAACGGGGCGGTCTACGCGTTATCAGGTTCCGCGTTGGCAGGCGGAGCCGTGACTGGAACAAGAGTAGGGGAGGCGGCTGCAAAAGCCGCACAAGAGTTGCAAAAGATCAAGGTGGATAAAAAGGAGATTACAAGAGCCAGCATGTTCACTTTTGCACCTCTCAACCGCAAGGGGGGCTACAGCCCCAGATGGGTTACACAATTAATCCGAAACACGATGATGCCCTATTTCATCTCGTACATTAAAAAAGGTGATCGATTGCAGGCTACCCTGATAGTGGTGGAGTTTATGCAGACACACCTGGTTCCACTAATGTTTGCAAAAGATGCACACGAACTCAGGCTGGCACATGAAACACGTAACATGATCCTCAGTGCTGAAATACGCCTGCGGTCTGCATTATTCAGAACTGAAAGTCGTGGCAATCATTACCGTGAAGATTATCCGCGTCGGGATGATCCAAACTGGCTGGCATGGACCAAAATCAAAGAGGACAATGGAAAGATGAAGTTGGTAAAAGTTCCTGTACCAAAGGAGTGGTGGCCAGACCTGGAATTGCCTTACGAGAAACGTTATCCTTTTCGTTTTCCAGGTGAATAAACTTCTGAAACTGATCAAGCATATTACATGAGTGAGTGTGATATTTGGTCAAGTTGATCAAGTAACTTTGCAGTTAATCTCTCGGCTGAACCTCGAGCAAAAGGTGAGTTCATGGCCTCGTAAGTGATGCGGTCATACGCGCTTTCGTCTGGCATATACTTGGCTCCACCGTTCACCATGGTCATCAGCATGGTGAACGGGAATGGCGACAGTCGAGAAAGATCCATTGCGGTTTTTGAACACAATTCGGGTCGTAAACCCATCAGAACCGCTTCGCCGATTATTAGAATGGATATTGACTCAATCCGATCAACCGAGGGTGTAAAAATATAGGTTGTTGATGGGCGAATCATGCGGGTGTTGTGATTCATTTCCTGACCATCAAAAATTATGGGTACATTTTTTATAACAATCGGAATCTCCACTTTTTTACATGCGATCTTTTCCGACACGCGCAGCACCTCAACACCCAAACGTGTTCCCAACATTTCAGAAATAATGAAACCGGAATTTCCCATTCTGATCATATTGGGCTGATTGTCTTTGCCTACATATTGGAAATTGGCTCCTTTTATTGATGGAGCCTGGTCAGCAGCCGCGCCTAAACAAAACAGGGCAGTAACCTCACCCTCGTATTCTTCTTCTAGAAAACGGCATGCTGCACCTGCCAGATCAGAGGTGATCAAACGTGAATTCTCAACAGTGGCGGGACCTGACATAACAGACGACTGCACTCCGTAGGAGAATAGCAAAGCGATCGGCTTGCCCTGTAAATTCTCAAATCGCAGGATTGAAAGTGATTTATCCGAAATAGCTGTTTCATTTGTGCCAAGCCACCATCCCTCCTGGGTAAGAACATCCCGATTCACGTTTACATCACAGCATCCGATCCCAATACCCATCAAGGCAGGCTGCAGGTTCGCAAGGGCTTGGGCAGTGGCCTTGGATAGTGCCTTTTTTAGAGTCCGTCCGTAGAGTTCATTCTTTTCTCTTTCTTGGGGGTTCTTACTGATCTCCTTTGGCCAGAAGTGTGGTGCAGAAAATGAATGTGTGGCACATACCAGAATATTCGTGGGTAAAATTCCTGCCTTTTTTCCGACAAATTCCCTGAAATCGGCAACAGTTTCATTAAAAACAGCAGTAATTTCAATAGAAACGATGGCAACTCGAATTTCCTGTTCAAGGATCAATACTCGGATGAACAACTCGTCATGAACTCCACAGAAACCTTCAAAGGGGAACAAGCCATCAGAAAGATCAATCTTTTGCCGTCCGGCGCCTACGCGAAGAATGGATTTCACTTCGTTCGTCTGTGATCCCTTATTATTCTTTGGGTTGTTACGCGAAAATGGCATCGAAAGAATCCTTTGATCGATCGGGCGTATTTTTTAAAACGAGGTGTTAGTTGAGTTACCGTTGTTGATTGTTTGAATTCTAACGTTCCCGTTCTTGACATGCAATTCGATTTCAGTTATGATTTATTCTAGTTTAGAATAAATTCGAAAGTAGCGAGGCAGCGTGGAAATAAACTGTTTGAGAGAATTCGTCGTTCTCGCGCAGACCAATAATTTCATGGAGGCTGCCGATATTCTCTATTCATCCCAGTCCACTCTTTCAAAACACATTAAGAGCATCGAAACCGAGATCGGCGTTTCGC
>CAZRHZ010000066.1:0-14027 GCA_964599995.1 uncultured Anaerolinea sp.
GAACTCATGACCTCCCGCTTACAAGGCGGATGCTCTACCAGCTGAGCTACACCGGCAAAACAATTGTTAAACTGCACCGACAGCGTGCTAGATTATACCAAAGCATAAACGCTACGGCAAGGTTAATTCTAAAAATTAAGCATTCACCCGCAGGTGAACCCGCTATTTATATCAAAGCCTGCGAGAACCGTCAAGGAGCATGTGTTCTATTTTCGTGAATTAAATCCGTCCCGCCTGCTTGAGAACATACAAAACTTCAGCGGTCAAGAAGGGTTCGAGAGATAACAGCCAGAATGTGTGTTTGACTTGAGAAGACCTTCAAGAATATCGACCATTGCAGTTCCTTCCAAATGGCTAAATCAATGCATACCGCTCAAGCAGGTCACGCGAAATCATGTTCCCGGAGGTGGCTTTCTGGGCGCATTTATAGCGCGCGGAGAGCTGCCCGCGCATGATGGATTCCTCCAGCGGCAGGCCGAGGATCACGCGGCTGAACAGGAACCCCACCGCCAGTGCATCCCCCGCGCCGTTGGTATCGATGACCGGCAGATCCAGTTGGACCGGCGGGAAATATTGAATGCCCTGCGCCGTGCCGAGGGCGCAGCCGCGCTCTCCCATGCCCGAGACGATCACCAAGCCAGGGTTCAAGGCCAGGTAGGCTTCCATCAACCCACGCGGATCGGCATGGTTAGCCGAGGAAAAGAAGAGGTAATCAGCGGCTTTCACAAAATCCGTCCGGTAGGGATCATCCACGGCCACCACATCCTGGATGTCGCAGGCGATCTTCACACCTGCGCTTTTGGCCAGCGGCAGCAGCTCGCGCGCCCAGTTGGGGATGTTAAAATGCGCCAATCTGGCACCGGCAAAGATGCCCGCCGAGATCTCCAGTGGGGCGTGTAAGGTCATATGGGATTTGCCATCGTAGAAGTTCTTGCGCTGGCCACTGCGATAGAGCAGATTGACGCTGCGGCTGGTGCCCTGCGGATCGATGAAAAGGCCATCCGTGTTGATGCCGTCACCCTTCAAGACGCCCCGGATGTATTCGCCCATGAAATCTGCGCCCACGTGACCGATGAAGGCCGTGGAAAGCCCCAAACGCGCGTATCCGCGGCTGGCGTAGCCCCCGGCTTGACCGAGCATGTCGAGGTTCTGGGTGAAATTGGCCTCAACTGAAAAATCGGGGCCTTCGGTGGAGAAAAAGACGTTGGTGTCGATGCCGATGTTGCCCACCACCACCGCGTCAAAAGGTCGAGAAGACTCCCTCATACACACAGCTCGCCAGTAAACACAGTTACCGCTTTGCCACCCACGTAGGTGCGTTCCGCGCTCAAGCGCACGTGCACCAATCCGCCGCGCGCTGACACCTGGTGACCAATCATCTGGCTCTTGCCAAGCTTTTTACCCCAGTAAGGCCCCAGAATGCAATGCGCCGAGCCGGTGACCGGGTCTTCGTTGATGCCAACCCAGGGAGCAAAGTAGCGCGAGACAAAATCGATGCCAGGTTTGTCAGAAAGGGCGGTCACCACCAGTCCGCAGCCTTTGCGTGTTCTCAAAGCTTGAAAATCGGGTTTGAGGTTCTTTACGATGTCTTCTTCCAGATACTCGAACAGCCATTTCTCATGGCTGATGCCCACAAAATCGGGCACCGCCCCGACGGCTTTGATGATCTCCTCGGAGGCATCCATTTCAGCCACCGACTCAGATGGAAAATCCAGTTCGATGATGGCCCCACGACGCTCGGCACCCAGCCAGCCCGAAAGGGTGGAAAAGCGGATCTTCTCACCCTCTTTGACCACGCCCGTTTGCCACAGGATGTGGGCGCTGGCCAGGGTGGCATGCCCGCACAACTCCACTTCGACCAGGGGGGTGAACCAGCGCAGATGGAACCCACCTTGTTGAGGACATACAAAGGCGGTCTCGGAGAGGTTCATCTCGCGCGCCACAGATTGCATCCATTCAGCCTCGCGCGCCTGATCCAACAAAACTACGGCCGCCGGGTTGCCCAAAAAAGGCTTTTCCGTGAACGAATCGACTTGAAAGATCGGAACACCCATTTTCCCTCCAAAAATCGTTACCCGCGCACCTCGCCACCGTGAAAGGACAGCCGATAAATGGTTTGCTTGTTCAAAGAGATGGCCTCTTCACCTTCAAAACTGCTCAGGCTGCCCCTCCACGAACAATGATACTCGAAATCACCCTGCACATATGAATCGGGTCCGCGATAGGGCGCTTTAACGGGGGCGTGAAGCAGGGCACCTTTGAGGAACTCGCTGAATCCCTCCGGGATTTCGGTCACCAGCATCTTGCCGAAATAATTCATGCCCCAAACGCAAACCCCTTTCTGCCACACGGCCTCCTCACCAATGAAATGAAAGCCACCCAGCCATGTATCAATGTAGAGATAAGAGGCTTCTTCAAAGCGCATCTCTTTGGCACCCGGCCGGATGGATGGATCGGGAGTTTTGCCGGAGGCGTAGGTATTCTGTTTGGCACGGATCAAAAAGGAGGTGAAATCTTTGGTGAACATGAGGTTTCTCTTTCTAGTCTTTGAGTTAGCAACATTATGGGATATATGTTCTAATTATATCATTTATGCTACAATGTCCCTATGGATTTATTCGAACACGCTATGAATGAAAGTATGACCACCGACGCGCCACTGGCCGCGCGGTTACGCCCGCGCACCCTGGACGAATTCGTGGGCCAGGATCACATCATCGGCGAGGGCAAACTGCTGCGCAGGGCTATCACCGCCGACCGGTTGTTTTCTTCCATCATCTTCACCGGACCTCCAGGGACGGGCAAGACCACCCTGGCGCGCCTGATCGCGGTTCACACCCAGGCACATTTTGAGAGCATCTCGGCCGTGCTGGCCGGCGTGGCGGAACTGCGGCGCGTGATCAGCGAAGCCACCGACCGGCGCAAACTGTACCGCCGGCGAACCATCCTGTTCGTGGACGAGGTGCACCGCTGGAACAAAGCCCAACAAGACGCGCTGCTGCCGCACGTGGAAACCGGCATGATCACCCTGATCAGCGCCACCACCGAAAACCCGTATTTTGACGTAATCCCCGCGCTGGTGTCACGCTCGCGCATCTTCCAGTTGGAAGCCCTCACCCCCGCGCACATGGAGATCATCTTCAAGCGCGCCCTCTCCGACAAGGAAGTGGGCTACGGCAACAAGGCCATCACGGTGGACCCCAAAGCCAGGGAGCACCTGGTGATGATGGCAGGAGGAGACGCGCGTAACCTGCTGAACGCCATCGAACTGGCCGTGGAAAGCACCCCTCCCGACGAGCAGGGCAACACCTATATCACACTGGAAGTGGCGCAGGAATCCATCCAGCGCCGCGCACTGCTTTACGACCGCATGAGCGACGCGCACTATGACACCATCTCAGCCTTCATCAAGTCTGTGCGCGGCTCGGACCCCGACGCGGCGCTCTACTGGTTGGCCAAGATGATCCTGGCCGGCGAGGATCCGCGCTTCATTTTGAGACGTCTGATCGTGCTCGCGGGCGAAGACATCGGCCTGGCTGACCCGCGCGGTCTGCAGGTGGCCTCCGCGGCGGCCTATGCCTACGAGTACATCGGCATGCCGGAAGGCATTTATCCCATCGTGGAAGCCACGCTCTACCTGGCCACCGCGCCCAAGAGCAATTCGGCGGGCGCCTTTTTCAAGGCCAGGGAAAGCATTGAAACACAAGGCGTGGGCGCTGTTCCAACCCACCTGATGGACGCCAACCGCGACGGCAAGGGGTTCGGACACGGCAAGGGCTATCAATATCCACACCTCTTCCCCGGCCATTTCATCCCGCAGCAGTACCTGCCCGAGAAACTTGCCGGTACGAATTTTTACGAACCCTCCGACCAGGGTTACGAAGGCCAAATGGCCGATTGGCTGATCCGCTGGCGAACTGCCCAAGATCAGGCACTAGGAAAAATCCACCCCCACAACGAGGTAAAATGACCATCATCTATCTGGTTAGGCACGGACAAACCGATTTCATCGGTAAAAAACTTTGCGGCACCCTGCCAGGCGTGCATCTCAACGAGGAAGGCCGCTCACAAGCCCAAAGCACAGCGGAGTATCTCAGCCAGTTCCCGATCAAAGCCATCTTTTCCAGCCCAATGGAACGAACGCTTGAAACGGCAGCTTATCTGGCTGACCACCACTCTGTGTCAGTTACCCCCAAGGAATTCCTCAAGGAAGTCAATTTTGGTGAGCTGCAGGGAAAATTACAATCCGATCTGGCGACTGATCCGTTCTGGCAGCAATTCCAGAACGATCCGGCTGAACTAAGCTTCCCTGGCGGCGAGAACATCCGCGCGGTGCAAGCCAGAGCTGTAGCTGGTCTGGAGGAGGTTTTGCGCGGGTTCGGCCCCACAGACCAGATCGTCTGCGTGTCGCATTCCGAACTGCTGCGTCTGACAGTAGCCCACGCCATTGGTGTGCCGCTTGAGCACTCCCACAGGTTGACCATCGAACCCGCCAGCGTGACCAAGCTGGAGTGGACTGGTGAACGCCGCAGGCTGCTCTTATTTAATTACCGCCCCTTCTAGGCCTTACTCTTCAACAAGAACTGAATGGCTTTCTTGACAGCCACCGCACGATGGCTGAGTTGATTCTTTTCTTCCATCGATAGTTCCGCCATGGTCTTGCCGATCTGCGGGATCCAGAACAAACGGTCGTAACCAAAGCCGTTCTCGCCGCTCTCGCTCGGTTGGATCTCTCCGCGCACTTCCCCCTCGAAAAAGCGGGTAGGCTGCTGCGGATAGGCGAGCACTACCACGCAGGCAAAACGAGCCAGCCAGGGTTTGGGCTTGGCGCTCAACTCGACCAGCAGCCTGGCGCGGCGGTCCGCGTCGGTGGCACCCTCAATGGGCACGTAGCGTGCGGAATGCAGCCCCGGGCGGCCATCCAGCGCAGCCACTTCCAGGCCGGTATCGTCTGCCAGAGTAAGCATGTCCGAGAGGCGACATAAAGTTTCTGCCTTCAAAGCCGCGTTTTCGGCATAGGTGGAGCCCGTTTCTTCTACGTCGGTGGTCAATCCAAGGTCGGAGGGATAAACCAACTCAAAGCGTGTACCTTCGAACAATGATGCGATCTCTCTTTTTTTGCCTTTATTGGTGGTGGCGATCAGAATTTTCATGGTTAGCCTTATTAATATTTATGAACTTTTTCATAAAAAATTGACTTCAAGATTTCGGTATGCTATAATTTTATTCGTTGAAATTATATCCCTGTAGACGATAGATGCCTTGACCATTCAACGATTTCCCTTAAGAATTAATGTTGGTTTCTTTCGCAACTTACCGGTTGGAAGTTATCGAGACATCCATTTTGAGTTTCCGGAAGTTCACCTTCCGCCCGACCTTGACTTAAAACAATTTAGCGGACTCATCCATATTTCACAGACGCCACAGGGGCTGCTTTTTGAGGGAAAATTTGAAGCCATCATTCCTTCGGAGTGCGTGCGTTGTCTTGAACCTTTTGACCTGCAGCTCAAGATCGAATTCGATGAGGTTTACGGGTACAAATCAGGGTCGTTCACAGAATCCGGTTTGTACGTTCCTGAAGACGGCAACATTGATTTGAGTCCGGTCATTCGCGAGTACATGATGCTGGAAAATCCGATCAAACCAATTTGCAAACCGGATTGCCAGGGGTTATGCATTGTATGCGGCGAAAATCTGAATCTTTCCACCTGCGAGCACCAGGACAAGATCAAGCTTGAAGAACCTTGATCGCGGGGAACGAGGGATTTTAAAGCGTTAAACAAACCGTAACACATTTTTATACATCGAACGAGGAGAAGGTTTGGCGAATCCTGGAAGGCGGGTACGAAACACCGAGATCCTGAATATGCTGCTAGAAAAAGCAGATATTCAAGGCTACCTCACCACCGAGGACTTGATGGAATTCTATCCGGACGTCACGAAGGACGCGGAAAGGATCGAATCGGTGATGAGCGCTTTGCGCCGCCACGGGGTGGAGATCCTGGATGGCGATCTTGAACCCGACCTCTCCGATGTGGATGATGGGCTACCCTCCTCTGACATGGACTCGTTCTCCAACCTGGAGAACATCTCATCCGACGACACCATCGGCTTGTACCTGAAGGAAATGTCACGCGTTCCTCTGCTTTCGATCAACGAAGAACTTGATATCGCGCGCCGCATTGAAGACGGACGCGCCAGCAAGAAGGAACTGGACCGCTCGAATGGCGGTTGCCCTGCTGACCGAAAGGTGGATTTGCAGAACGAGGTGGAAGAAGGCGTGCTGGCACGCGAACACCTGATCAAAGCCAACACCCGCCTGGTGGTCAGTGTAGCCAAACGCTACGTCGGCCGCGGTGTGCCCTTCCTCGATCTGATCCAGGAAGGCAACCTGGGGTTGATGAAAGCGGTCGAGAAATTCGATTATCACCGCGGATTCAGATTCTCCACATACGCCACCTGGTGGATCAGGCAGACCATCACGCGCTCCATCGCCGACCAGGGTCGCACCATCCGCGTGCCGGTGCACATGGTGGATCGCATCCGGCAGCTGTACAAATTGACCCACGAGATGGAACAAACACTGGGCCGCGTGCCCACCAACAACGAACTGGCTGAAAAACTCGATCTGCCGCTCGAAAAGATCGAGTGGATGCTGCAAGTCTCCTGGCTGCCGCTCTCGCTGGAAAGCCCGATCAACGACGACGAAGAGGATTCTGAGTTGGGCCAATTCGTGGAAGATCAGTTCACGCCCACCCCCATGGAAAGCACCTATTCCAAGCTGCTGCGTGAAAAGATCGAAGAAGTATTGGATACCCTTCCGCCGCGCGAGGCACGCATTCTGCGCCTGCGCTTTGGGCTGGAGAACGGGCACAATTACACACTGGAAGAAGTGGGGGAGAAATTCGGCCTGACGCGAGAGCGCATCCGGCAGATCGAAAGCAAGGCCCTGCGCCGCCTGCGACATCCGCGCCGCTCGCGACAATTGAGAGAATACCTGTAAAAACACCGCTTTGAATTATCAAAGCGGTGTTTTTCTTTATGCTTTATTGCGGCTGGCTTCGCTCTCGCGTTCCCACTGCAGCGCGGCCTGGCGAATCAACTGCTGCACCTCGGGGTATGGGATGGCGTCAATACCGTCAAATTTTTCCAGTCCCACCCACACGTCCACACCGTGATGATCGTTCTCGATCAACGTGATGCCCTTCTCGCGCAAGGGATTGCCTTCCAGCATCTTTTCGAGGATGAGGCTGATCTGCCCGGCGATGGTTCGGGGTTTCTGCCCTTCTTTCAGCAGGGCTTCGCCCCCCTGCCCTCCGGCTTTGATCGCTTCAGCCACCGACCAATCCAGGATCGGCGCGTGGGGAGGAAGGGCTTCTTGTTCAGAAGGCGTGTTCGTTGGGTGCGTCTCTGGAATGGGTTCGCGCTCGAAGGTGCTAACCCCAGACCAAACGGTGGTTTTGTTGAGCAGATTTTCGATGCGATGCTGTTGTTCTTTCGTCAGGCTCGCGAAATCGCGGTAAAACGCTCCATCCAGTTCGACGATCACTCTTTTGACTCCAGGGCTGTACCACAGACGCGCGGCTTCAGCGAAACCTTCGTTGGTCATCTCGGTAGGAGGTTCCATCACATCGGTAGATTTGGATTCTTTCGTTGAAAAGAGATTGGCGACCAGCAAACCGATCAATAAGCCGATGACCGCCGCCAAAACCAGAAAAATGGGAGTGATTTCAAAAGGCATATCCACCTCGAAGAAAAAATGGATGGTCAAGCATCCTTAATCCTGCCAAAAATAGTGTTTGTTACAAAACTCTAGGCTTTCTTTGTACAAACTACCAGAATATCAGTGGAGTTGCTCTTGTCAGCATGAAAGTATTTTGTTACATACTTGCGATAAAAAGTGGAAACAAAGGGTTCGTTCGTGACCATAAAAAACCGGTTTGAAAGAAATTTTAAAGTCAACTTATCCAACCCGGATATGGGTTTCTGACAATACTCGACAAGCGTGAAGGTGTAAGAATCCCCAAGCAGCGTTTCGAGTTTTTGAAGATTGAAATGCTGGTAATGTTTTTTACTGGTTGGGATGTTATCCATCGGCGTGGTGATGATCAGTTTGCCCGATTCTTTTAGATGGCTGCTAACTCCCTTAATAAATGATTCCAGTTTTTCAGGAGGGATGTGCTCAATCACCTCGATCAGGGTGATCACGTCGAATTTCTCGGTAAAGTGCAGATTTTGAGCGGAAATATCCAATTGGCGAAATTCAAGCTCGGGGTTAAAGGCTTGCGCAAAATGGATGGGGGTGATCGTATAGTCCACTCCCACAAGGTGTTTTTGCGGCACGACCTGATGCAGCTCATGCAAGAATCTTCCATCCCCGCAGCCAACATCAAGCAGCGAATTGAATTCCAAGGTGCCGAGCAATTCAATCACACGCTGCAAGCGCGACATATACAGGTAACCCCATCCAAGAACCTTCAGTTGAGAAAACTTGCCGGATAGTAATTGGGGGATGTAATGATAAGGAAATGTGTACTCATCCTCTTGGATATTTTCGGGGACACCATTTTGCGCCATACATCACATCCTGATCAAAATTCAAACAATTGCATGGTTCCTAATTATTATCAGACTTTTTAAAAACACGGGCGATTTTTGCAGTTAAATTTCTCTAACTTTAGCATATTTTGGCGATTTTAAATCGCTTTTTGCGTTTTTGTAAATCAGCCCAGCACTGTTCCAGCTATGGTTTTTACGCCTGATGACAGGATTAACTAGAGCAAATTCTGACAGTGCGGACAATAATGAGTGCCGCGTTGGCCAACGACCGTGCGCTCAATGAGCGTCCCGCATTTTGTGCAGGGCAAACCGTCGCGCTGGTAAACCTGAAAATGGTTCTGAAAGTCGCCCCCGCGGTAAACCCAGTCAATGCTGGCGCCATTGCGCTGGATGCCCTCCAACAACACTTCACGGATCGCCTCGAGCAGTCGGGCGGCTTTAGCCCGCTCAATGCGATGAGCGGGTGTGAGTGGATGGATGCCCGCCGCGAACAGCGCTTCGTCGGTATAGATGTTGCCCAGCCCGGCCAGAAAAGTTTGGTCCAACAGTAGGGGCTTGATCTGGCGCTTCGCCTTGCCCAGTTGTTCAACCAGCCACTCAGCGGTCAGACTCTCATCCAGGGGTTCGGGGCCCAGGTCACCCACAACCTGCCGAGGATCATCGACCAGCCAGACGCGACCAAATTTGCGTGTGTCGTTGAACACCATGCGCCTGCCATCTGTGAAATGCAAAACCACCCGATCATGCTTTTGATCGCGTTGGGCATCTTCAGTTTCGACCAGGATGTCGCCGCTCATGCGCAGGTGGATCAGCAGGCTTTGACGGGTCAATGAGAAGACCAGGAACTTTCCGCGGCGGCTCACCGAGATGATCTGCTGATTTTGAATTTGTGATTGGAACTCCGCGAGAGAGGGGAAAGCAAGACTACGCGGCCACAAAATCTCAGCCCGCGAAATGGTCGCACCCACCACACAGGCGCGGCAAGAGTCCTGCGCTGGTTCACGCAGGGAGCGCACGATGGTTTCGACTTCGGGAAGTTCAGGCACGGACTTTCGTCAGGTTATTCGTTGAAAAGTTCGCCCACGCTGCGGCCTTCGTTGGCACGCTGGATGACTTCGCCCAGCAGCGGCGCGACCGAGAGGATGGTTAGGCTGCCGCCAAACATCGTCAGCTTCGCTGGCGGTACAGGGATGGTGTCGGTGGTGATGAACTCGGTCACAGGCAGCGTAGACAGGCGATTGACGCATTCCCCTGAAAACACGGGGTGCACAAAAACCACATAGATGTTCTTGGCGCCATTCTCTCTGGCCAGGTTGACCGCTTGAGAGATGGAACCGCCCGTATCCACTTCATCATCCACGATGATCACGTCGCGATCCTTGACGTCGCCAATGATGGTGAGCGCCTGCGCTTTTGAATCGTTGGCGACCCGCCGTTTCTCAATAAATGCCAGGGGAATATCCAGCGAGACGGCGAAGTTGCGCGCCTTCTTGGCAAAGCCCAGGTCGGCGGTCAGCACGACGGGTTTTGTCATTTTCTCGCGCTTGGCTTTGAGGTAATCCACCAGGATGTAGAAAGCGGTAAGCACGTCGCCAGGGATGGAGAAAAAGCCCTGGATCTGCCCGGCGTGCAGGTCGAGGAACATGTAACGGTCCGCGCCGGCCACCTCGATCATGTCGGCTACCAGGCGCGCGGTGATGGGGATGCGCGGTTGGTCCTTCTTGTCAGAGCGGGCGTAGCATAAATAAGGCACCACAGCCGTGACGCGCGCCGCGGAATCCAATCGCAAAGTTTGCAGCAGGATCAGGAGTTCCATCAGGTTGCGGTGCACCGGCGTGGAGGTGGTCTGGATGACATAGCAGTCCTGTCCACGCACGCTGGAATGCAGCTGCACAAACAGGTTATCGTTCGGGAACTGGATAATGTCCCGTTCACACAACGGCAGATCCATGTGAGTTGAAATACGTGTGGCCAGCTCGGGGCATGAAGTGCCGGCGTAGAGTTTAATATCTCCGTACTTCATGCGGTCATGCCGTGTGGAATGTGAGATGGGCATAAATTTATCTCCTCAATAAGAATTAATCATCTCTCCACTCAGAGCGGAGGATGCTCATGATCAGCGTGTTGATATAACGACCATTCTTATAATCAGCCTGGCGCAGCAATCCTTCCTGCACGAATCCCACTGATTTATAACAAGCGATGCCACGCAGGTTGGGTTCAAATACAGCCAAATAAATGCGATTGAGGTTCAAGTCATCGAACCCGTGCTTTAGAGTCAATTTCACCGCCTCGGTACCCAAGCCTTTGTTCCAAAAGCTTTTTTCACCGATGAAAATGCCGAATTCAGCTTCGCGTACCACCGGGTCGATCTCGTGCAAACCGGTATTGCCGATGTGCACCCATTGATCGCCCACAAGCGCATCCAAGGCAAATACCTGTCCGCTCTCTGGTGAAGTCTCAGCTTGCGAATCAAACCATTTCTCTTCCCTGGCTTTGGACAGAGGAAAACGCTGAAGTAAAAATTCGGTTACTTCGCGGTCGTTCAACCAACGAACGCAGTTGGGAAGGTCTTCCCTTTCAAGGGCTCGCAGACGAACGTTTTTGCCCACCAACATATCAACCTCAATTCATTTACGGTGTCAGGCGGGTCGGGCCGCGGAACAGATAGACCGACTCGCGGATGTTATCGACACCCAGCATGACCATCATCAGGCGCGAAAGCCCCAGACCCAGGCCACCGTGCGGCGGGCAGCCGAAGCGGAAGAAGTCCAGATAGTACTGGATGGGTTCGAAGTGCAGACCCTTCTCAAGTGCCTGTTTCTTCAACACCTCGACGCGGTGTTCGCGCTGTGCACCGGTGGTGATCTCCAGACCGTTGGCGATCAGGTCAAAGCTGCGGGTCAGGGTGGGATCTTCGGGTTTGCGCATATGATAGAAAGGCCGGACGGTGATCGGCCAGTCGGTCAAAAAGACAAAGTCGTGGTTGTATTTTTCCTTCACATAGGCAGCGATCTCGCGCTCGCCGGCCGGATCAATGTCACCCTTCTTCTCGGAGGGCATGACGTATCCACGCGATTTGAGGATCTCAACGGCTTCGCGCATGGGAATGCGTGGGAATGGAACGCTCGGCACCACCAGGTCAACCCCGAACTGCTCCTTGATGGCGTCACCATACTGTTCTTTGACGCGGGAATAGACGTAGTTCAACCAATTTTCTTCAGCGGCCATCACGTCTTCGTGGCTGTCGATCCACGAGATTTCCATATCCACGCCGGTGAACTCAGTCATGTGGCGCGAGGTGAAGGAGGGATCGGCCCTGAACACCGGTCCGATCTCGAATATCTTCTCAAAACCGGCTGCCATGGCCATCTGCTTATAGAACTGCGGGGACTGGGCCAGATAAGCCTTGGTCTCAAAATAATCCAGCGAGAACAGCTCCGCGCCGCTTTCACTGGGCGAACCGGTCAGTTTGGGTGAGTGAACCTCGATGTAATTGTTCTTGACCCAATATTCGCGCATGGCCATTTCGACGGCGGTTTCCACCTTGAAGAACAGGTTATTCACAGGGCGGCGCAGGTCGATGTAGCGCCAATCTTGCCTGTAATCGATGGTCGGGAGAGTTTCAGCGAATGGGTCGAATGGCAGGGGTACTTCGGCGATATTCTCCACTACCAAAGACTCAAGCTGGATCTCAAGGCCGTTCAACTTCACCACGGGATTATCCACCACCTTGCCGGTGATGGTGAGGGCGGTCTCGGTGCCCAGTTTGGCAATCTCTTCAGCCAGGGCTTCGTTGTTGGGTTTCCAGTGAGCCACCTGGGCCAGGCCGCTGGGGTCGCGCAAGATCAGGAACTGCATTTTCTTCTGATCTCGCAAAGTTTGAAGCCAACCTTTGATTTCAACCGTTTGTCCAATTGCGCTGCGTAAATCCTTGATCAGTGTGCGTTCCATCTTCTCTCCTTCGTTCATGACGCTCTTTTCAGGCGTTTGTTATTTGATTAGTTCTTCCACCGCACTGCCCGGCGAGCGCCGCCGTTCAAAGACTTCCTGCATCACGCTCGTTACCCGTTCAGGCGAAACTTTTTCTGTCCAATCATCCAGCAAAGCCTTGCGCAGCAAGTGGCTGAATTCGTCCTGTAAGCGCTCGCGTTCGCGCTGGTGATACAGACCGGTTTTCTGCAAATAGGCACGGTGTTCCGTGATGGCCTGGAGCACTTCGGGCACGCCGCTTTCTTCAGTGGCGATGGTCTTGATCACCGGCGGCACCCAACCCTCTTGCTGCTCTTCTGCCTCGTCCCCTTCGGTCGATCCATGACCGGCTTTACCGTTCACGCGGTGCGAATAACCCAATTCCAGGTTGGCGCGCAAAGCCCGTTCCGTGTTCTCGATACCCGGTTGGTCGGCCTTGTTCACCACCAGGATATCGGCGATCTCCAAAATGCCAGCCTTGATGGCCTGGATGTCGTCACCCAAACCCGGGGCTTCAACCACCAGCGTGGTGTGTGCCAGACGGGCGATATCCACTTCAGATTGTCCGGCGCCCACCGTTTCGATCAGGATCAGGTCGTAACCAGCCGCGTCCAGGACCTGGACCACCCCGGCAGTGGTGCGTGACAAGCCACCCAGTTCTCCGCGCGAAGCCATCGAGCGGATGAACACACCCGGATCGCCGGCAAGATCGCGCATCCGCACCCGATCGCCCAGGATCGCCCCGCCCGTGAATGGGCTGGAGGGGTCGATGGCCACGATGGCAACGGTCCCTTTGCCCTCGCGCCTGATCAACTGCGCCATGCGGTTGACCAACGACGATTTTCCCGTCCCGGGAGCCCCGGTCACACCGATCAGATGGGCTCTTCCAGAGCGGGTAAAACACTCATCCAGTGCGGCTTTTCCGGCACTGGTTTCGTTTTCCACCTCGGTGATTAATCTCGATAGCGCAAGTCGATTTCCGTGGATAGGGGAATCAACATTTTTCATCTATGGTAAAAATCTCAGACAGGTTGACCCAGACCGGCGAATGTTTTCACATCCTCGATCACGATGGCCGTGGACGTGCCCGGACCGTAAACCGCATTCACCCCGGCCTTTTTCAGAGCCGGAACGTCCTCCTCGGGAATGATGCCGCCCACAAAGAACCCGACATCGGTCAGCCCGGCTTTTTTCACTGTATCGATCACCTTTGGCACCAGGATGAGGTGCGCGCCGGAAAGAATGGACAGGCCAATCACATCCACGTCTTCCTGCACGGCTGCCTCTGCGATCATTTCGGGCGTTTGGCGCAAGCCAGTGTAGATCACTTCCATGCCTGCATCACGCAGGGCACGGGCAATCACCTTGGCTCCCCGATCATGACCATCCAAACCCGGTTTCGCGATCAAAACACGAATTTTCCGATCCGCCATAAACATCTCCTTGGAAGTAGTACTTCCTATTATACCGCCACAGTCGTGAATCGTAAAAAAGGT
>CAZRHZ010000067.1:0-13985 GCA_964599995.1 uncultured Anaerolinea sp.
GTTCTCAGGCTGCAAGAGATCAGCGCGCTGGCCAGGCCAATGCCGCGCCAGGCCGGCCGCACATAGATGTGTTCCGTGTAGCCGTGTTTGCGCTGATGTTTCGCGTTGTCCTCTTCGTCAAAATGCGCGCACATCAACCCGGCCAATTGATTTCCTGCCCAGGCCAGCTGCCAATTCGGCGGATCATTCTCGGGTTTTTCCAACCAAGCAGGATATTTGTCGTCCAACCAATCCTCTTCGACGTTCTCAAAGAGCGGGGCGTTGAATTCCTTGAGCGCGTCCCAGACCTGGCGCATGTCTTCCAGCCTGGCCGGTTTGATCTCAAAACCAGGTGGGACGGGTTTAAGCGGCGGTTCGCCCAACTTGTAGATCATGTTGTTGAAGCTCCTGACCACGCTGTACCCACAAGATTCGAGCACCTTGGTCCAATCCTTCAGGTTGTCTGAAGACCAGGCCTGAAAATAGCGCTCCTCCACCGGTTCGTGCGTCGCAGCGATCTTGCGCAGGCGCTGTTCGTTGATGGCCACCATCAGCGGCCACAACTCCTGATCGCGGTATTCCTGCTTTAGGAAGCTGACCTGATAATACAGGCGGTTGCGCGGGCTGCTCGAATACCATCCCAGGCGGCTGTAGCCGATGGGGGTCTCATCCATCGAGGTGATGATCACCCCTTCCTGCGGGCTCGGACCATCCATGTTCGCCAGGGTCTCTGTGATGCCTTCGAGCGTGACCTTCTCCTCGATATGGTCCGCATTTCGGCTGCTCTGGTTCAATTCCACCAACAGGGGATAGTCGGTCTCATCGATCAAATTTCTAAATCGCAGATGGCTCATTGGTCACCTTCTTGTTTTGGATGCATTCATTGTTTACGCCACTACCGGATGATATGCCTCAAAGTATAAGGATTTTAGGCAGCGCTGTTAACCTACTGCGGTAGGGAAAGTCAAGTAGAAAAAACCGCGGCTTGATTTGCTCCGCGGTTCAATGGTTTGTGCAGGTTGTCAATTGGATCAACGGTTCATCAAAAACTCGATGATGATCTGCTTTTCTTCCTCGTTGATCTTCGCTCCGTAACCGATCATGCGGTCAAGGGTCTGAACCCACTCTTCATAGGTCTTTTCAGCACTGTAAATGCGTTCCACGTCGTGGTGACCAGCCAGTTTTTCAAGAATCAAGGCCTCCACATCAAGCGTGGCGCTTGCGCTGGGCTGGGGTTCATCCGCAACAGTCGCAGCAGGTTGGGTTTCTGCCGCCGGGGTGGGGGTTTCGGTGGCTTGCGGCGCGCTTTGGGTCTGCACCGCTTGCGGGGAGCAGGCGGCCATTCCCGCCAGGAAAACAAACAGAAAGATGAAGAGAAGGTTTTTTCTCATTTGTGATATTCTCCATATAAGACACTAATTATCCATTTAAATATAAACGATATGGGGTTCAGAAACAAGCCGCGACCGGTTTTGTATAACGTTGTTCTAGGAACTAACACAAGCGTTGAGCAGTTTTCCTTGCTGAACTCGCAGCATCCCAAGCGCCGCGGCGCACAGGATCAACTCAGACACCGCTTCAGAAGCCCAGATGCCGTCCAAGCCGAAGAAATGGGCGATCAGCAATAGCACGGGCAATTTGACCAGCAGAATGCCCCCCAGCGTGAGACTCAAGGCTTCTTTGGCTCTACCCAGCGATTGAAAATAGGCCGCCACCATCACCGCCACCCCCGCGAACGGGAAGGACAAAGCCAGCAGGCTCAAGGCTCTTTTCCCTTCCATGATGATCCCGCTTTCTTTTGAAAGCGGCGAGACCATCAAACCCGGGATCAGCAAACACACTAAACAGATCAGCGCACCATAGACCACCACGCTTGCCAGAGAAAGGGTGATGGCTCGTTTGACCCGCTCCAGATTGCGCTGCCCATAGTTGTAACCGACCAGCGGCTGCATGCCCTGCACGATCCCGGCTTGCGGCATACCCAGGGCGTGAAAGAGTTTGCTGACGATGGCGAACACGGCCAGGGCGCTGTCGCCGCCGGCAGCTTTCAATAGGTTATTGGTCACGATCACGATCACGCTCAGGCTGATGCTCTTGAGAAAGGAGGGCAAACCGATCAGCAGAACCTCGCGCACGATCGACTTCTTAGGTCGAAAATAGCAGGCTTTTATCTTGTAGGAACGGTTGCGCTTGAAAAAGAAGAAGTAAACGCTCATGCCGGTCGAAACCGCCTGCCCGCACACGGTGGCCAGGGCGGCACCCTGCGCGCCCATGTGCAGCACCATGATGAAGAGCCAGCACAAGACCAGGTTGACACACACCGGGATGATCCACATGGCAGTGGAATACTTGACGCTGCCATCCGCGCGCACGATGGCGGAGAAACCCGTGCTGGTGAGGGCTCCCAAAAAGATGATGCGCCCATAGGCGATGGCGTAAGGCGCCACATTCTCGGTCGCGCCGAACAGAAAGACGATCGGTTTAATCAAGATCGACCCGAAGATCGTGATCAACAGGGCGGCTACCCAGAAGATCAAAAAAGTATTGGCGATGGTACGGGAGGCTTTTTCTGGGTCTTTTTCTCCCAGCGCGCGCGATACCACCGATGCGCCGCCCACCCCCAGGATGGTCGCCACCCCTCCCAGCCCGATCAGAACGGGAGTGATGATGGAAGCCCCGGCCGCCGCCAGCGAATTCACCCCCACCGAAAGAAAATAGGTGTCGGTGACGCTGTAGATGGCATACACCAGCAGCGACAGGGTGGTTTGAGACGACATCTCAAACAATAGCTTGCCGATCTTGACCGTTCCAAGCCGTTCGACCCTGGAGGAGTTCAGCATCGCCTTTTCTCTGGTGTAAAAAAGACCCCGATCATTCCCATGGCATGATTCTACCAATATTGCGAATTTAAAAGGGCACTTCCTGAACGGAAATGCCCTTGAGTCACTTTTCTCACCCCATTTTCAGCAGGCCACGATCTCTTTGATCATGAACTCCTTGCCGCTCAGGGCTTCAAACTCGCGCGAAGCGCAGTGCGGACAAACGCTGTGGTTTTGCAGCAGGTTGAACACCTTTTTGCAATCCTTGCATAACGCGTTACCCGGGATGATCTCGATCTTCAATTTTGTGTCTTTCAGCAGCGTGCCATCCACGGCGGCCGGGTAGCAGGCCTCGATGTAACGCGGCACCACGGGTGACAGCTCGCCTACCTGCAGCACCAGCGTTTCAACGCGGGTGACGCCGTTCTTGCGGGCGAAATCCTCCACCGAGCGGATGACATTGAACATGATACCCAGTTCGTGCAAGGCGGTACCTCAATTCTTGAAGATGCCGCTCACGGAGCGCTTGGCTTTTTTCACGGCGATCTTCACCTTGCGTTTGAGCGCATTGCGGATCACGATGGGTTTCATATCCAGCAGGGCAGCACCCTGACCATCGTAAACGCGCACCAGTGAAATGGCGTCAAATTTACATTTGGTGGTGCACAGGCCGCAGCCCACACACAGTGCTTCATCCACCACCGTGGCGCCGCAGCTCAGGCAGCGTTCGGTTTCCTTTTTCACCTGTTCTTCGGTAAACGTGGCGCGCAGGTCGTGGAAACTGGTTTTGGATTTGGCGGCATCCAGCGCTTTGACCTTTTGACGCGGCAGGCGGTCGTAGCTTTCGAGGTCGAGCTGAGATTTGTCCAGCATGTGATATTCGCGTTTGCTGCGGCCAATGGTCAGGCTCTGGCCGGGCTGCACAAAGCGATGGATCGAAATGGCGGCCTGTTTGCCCGCCGCGATGGCGTCAATGGCAAATTTCGGCCCGGTGACCACGTCACCACCGGCGAACACGTCCGCCTGGGCGGTTTGCCAGGTCAAGCTGTCGGCTTTGATCGTCTTGTTGGGGTTCAGGTCTGCCTTTGAACCTTCCAGCAGGCTGCCCCACTCGATGGATTGACCGATGGAGGTCAACACCGTGTCTGCCTCGATGGTCATGGTTTCATTTTCATCATAAACAGGGTTGAAACGCCCGCTGGCATCGAAAACTGAGACGCCTTTTTTGAATTCCACACCACTGACCTTGCCGTTTTGGGTGAGGATGCGTTTGGGTCCCCAGCTATTGTTGATGCGGATGCCTTCCGCTTCGGCTTCTTCGATCTCCTCGTCCAGCGCGGGCATTTGCTCACGGTTCTCGAGGCAATACATCTCCACCGATCGGGGATTGAGGCGCACAGCGCTTCTAGCCACATCAATGGCCACGTTGCCACCGCCGATGACGATCACTTTTCCGCTCAGTTTAAGATTCTCGCCCAGGTTGATGCGGCGCACAAAATCCACACCACTGATCACGCCCTGCGCGTCTTCGCCCTCCACGCCCAGCTTGCGGCCGGCTTGCGCGCCGATGGCCAGGTAGAAGGCCTTGAAATCCTGTTTGCGCAGGTCATCCAGGCGGATGTCCTTGCCCACTTCCACGCCAGTCTTGAATTCCACACCCAGGTCGCGCAGCACCTCGATCTCGGCGTTGACCACGTCCTTTTCAAGGCGGAAAGACGGGATTCCCAGGGTCAGCATGCCGCCCAGGGCTTTCTGTTTCTCAAACACGGTCACCTTGTAACCGTCGATGGCCAGGTAATAGGCGCACGAAAGACCCGCCGGACCCGCACCGATCACCGCAATCTTCTTGCCGTACTCATGCCGCTTTTGAGGCACAAAACGACTTGAAGCGTGCAGATCCTGTTCAGCGATGAATTTCTTGATCTCATCCACGGCCACCGGGTCGTCCAGGTCTCCGCGCGTGCATTCCGACTCACAGGTGCGCGGGCAAATGCGTCCGCACACGGCCGGGAAGGGATTCTCGTGCTTGATCAGTTCGAGCGCGTCGCTGTAACGGCCCTGGGACGCCAATTTGATGTAACCTTGAACGCCGATATGGGCAGGGCAGTTGGTTTTGCACGGGCTGGTGCCGCTGTCGACCACGTCCTTGCGGTTGGTGCGGTAGTCCACGTTCCAATTCTCAGGTCCCCAGTCGTTGTCGCGCGGGGTTTCGCGCGCCGGGATGACGATGGGGTTCTTGCCGCAGATCTTTTGTCCAAGCTGCAGGGCGTTGACCGGGCAGGCTTCGACACACTCACCGCAGGCCACGCATTTTTCCTTATCAATGACTGAAACATAATTCGAGCGCACCATGTCGGTGTTGATGAACATTTCGGCGGTACGCAGCGACAGGCACGAGCAGCCGCAGCAATTGCAGATGGCGTGTGTCTTGCCGGGGCCGTCGGTGTTCGGGATCTGGTGCATCAAACCGTTTTCCTCCGCGCGGCGGATGATCTTGAAGGCTTCTTCGCGCGTGATCTCGCGCCCGCGGCCGGTGCGGATGTAGTATTCCGCAGCGTGGCCCATCTGGATGCACATGTCCTCTTTCAAATGCCCGCAGCCTTCGCCCATGGATTCGCGGGCGGTGCGGCACGAGCAGTCGGAGACGGAAAAGATGGTGTTCTCATTCAGATACTTGGAGACCTCTTCGTAGGAAGCCCTTCTTGAATTGCCGTCGATGGCGCTTTCAATGGGGATGACACGCATCAACCCGATGCCCACCGGGAACATGCCGGCCGAAGCCGCCCCCCGCACACGCCCATATGCTTCAAAGGCTTCGGCGATCTGGGGGTACTTTTTCACGTTTTCCAGGTTGTTGGTCATCATTTCCATGATCCCGGGCACCCAGGTGTCGTACCAATACTTGTCCACGCCGTCGATCTGATTGACAAAGCAGACACCGTCCACGGCCAGCTGCCACAGGATATTCGCTACTTCGCTGATCGGCCGGCCGCTCAGCAGGGCCACCTCTTCAGCGCTCTGCGGCTTGCGGAACGCCAGATGCATGGCCACTTCCGCAATCTCATCGGTCATGACCGGTTCAAGGATCATGTATTCTGGGTCGCCGGGTTGGATGCCGGCTTTCGAGCCCATTTTCTTGCGGCTCACTTTATTGGCAAATTCCAAAACCTTCATTTTTACGGCCATGTGATTACCCTCTCGATACTGGATTATGCCGTCTCTTTCCAGAGGCGGACTTCATTTCTAAGCCAATCAGCCCAATCCACGATACCCTCGCCGGTTTTGGCTGAAATAGGGATGATCCTGACCTTTGGGTTGAGTTTGGTGACGCGTTCTTTAACCGCATTCAGGTCGAAATTGAAGAAAGACATGGCATCGATCTTGTTGACCAGCAGCACATCCACGATCGAGAACATGTGCGGATATTTGAGGGGTTTATCGTCGCCCTCTGGAACGCTCAGGATCATGGCGTTCTTTGATGCGCCGGTGTCAAAATCCGCCGGACAGAGCAGGTTGCCGATGTTCTCAAGGATGACCATGTCCAACCCGCTGGTGTTCAATTCTTGCAAGCCCTGCCGGGTCATGTACGCGTCCATGTGGCACATGCCACCGGTGTGCAGCTGCAGTACCTTGGTACCGGTTTGAGCCACGCTGCGCGCGTCCACGTCGGAATCCACGTCAGCCTCCACAACGCCGATTTTCATCTCGCTTTGTAGGGCTTGTATGGTTCTCACGACCGTGGAGGTTTTTCCGGAGCCCGGGGAGGACATTAAATTCAACAGAAATACCTTGTTTTGTTTCAATTCCCCCCGCAGTTTTTGAGCCTGCTGGTTGTTGTCATCAAATACGTTCTGTTTGATCTCAAGCACTTTAAAGGCGTTCATTTTTTCCTTCAAACCGTCTGTTCTTGCAAAAGAACCTTTTGTTTCTAATGATGGTTGAGGGAATAAGCCAAAACTCACATAAGTATTGGCTTATTCCCGATTTGTTGTACTGCGACTCGACCTTTCGGCCGTTATTTCAGTTTAGCAACTGCCTGGAAGGCAGGCAGATCGGTGTAGATCTCTTGCTTGAGCGGGTTGCGTTTGGTCTTGGCGATCTTGTAGATCTCATAGACCAGCACGGCCACGTTGGCTGCCAGAGACAATCCGCTGACCACCCACAGGGCGGTGGTGCTGTGCGAGGATTTGACCGCGAACATCGAGGTATCCACGAAGCTCGGGAAGGTCATCACGAACATCATCCAGAAAGCGAGGGTTTGCGCGCGGTGTTGCAGCCAGGCACCTCTCTTAATGAAGAAGGCAGGGATGGTGCATGAGATCAAAAGGGCCGCGCCGGCGTAGAAGGCGTGATCGGAAACGCAGTTATAGACGTAGGCGAAATTCCAGATGTCATAGGCAATGATCCAGAACCAGAGCATGTCTGGCCAAAGCATGTCTTTTTTCTTGTCCTTGCCGATGAAGATTCCCATCCAGCCGGTGATGGTGATGATGTTGATCAGACCGGCGATACCGTTCATGATGTTCCAGGGTCCACCAATGGTCAGAATACCGTCCACCAGCCCGTTCACACCGACGCTTTGGAAATCGCGGATGACCGCTTCAAGGATGTTGACTGCCAGGATGAAGGGGGGGAACATCAGGGCGATCTTGTTGGTGCTCCAGCCCTTGATATTGCGGATGGCGAGGAAACCCAAACAGCCCGCCAGGGCAGAATAAACCTTGGCCCAATGGAACCAGGTGCCCACGCTTGAACCGGGGGCGGCGGTGTACTTCCAAACGGTGAAGGGAAGCACCGCCGGAACCAGAACAAAAAGCACCAGCGCGAACCATTTGTTGATGCGCGCCAGTTCGTTTAATAATATCAATCCACCCAAAACCACAAACCACATCAGCACAGAATACCAGGGAATCGGTTCGAAAAGGAACATACCAGACCTCCAGAGGGGGATAAGAATAAAAATACCTAACGTTTGGTATCTTTTTATATTATAATGATTTTTACAACAATGTCAATAAGGTCTGATTTTGGTAGAATAGTACTCAGTGAGGGTCACATGCGCAAAGACGGAAAGATCAGGATCATTCAGGCGGCTCAAGAACTGATCACCTGCCAGGGTGTCGAAAAAACCTCCATGCGCGACATCGCCGAAAAGGCGGGTATCACCACCGGAGCCATCTATTACTATTACAAGTCCAAGGAAGAGTTGCTCTACGACGTGATGGATTACGCCGCCGCCGTCACCGCTGAGATCGTGAAAATGCGCTCCAAAACGGAAGCCAAACCCGACGAAGTGCTGGATGAGATCGCCCGCAAGGTGACGCAGCAACTGCAAGACAGCAGTATTTGGAATTTACGCTATTACCTGGCCATCCAGGCCGCCCAGGGAGACGAAAATCTACGCACCCGTTTTTTAAGCAATTATGCCGCCCAAACCCAAAGGACGGCCGAGTTGTTCAACTACGTGTTCAGCACCCCCTCGCAGCCGGTGGATGTGTTCCTGGCTTCCATCATGGTGGCCGCGCTGGACGGGATCAATTTTCAGCAGTTCATTGGCGCATTGCCGGTAAAAATCGATGAACTGGCGCGTATTTACAATGAATTCTTCGCCTATGCGGTGCCGTTGTTCCAGAACAATGTGCAAAATATCCACCGCTTTGGAAATCCAAAGACAGAATAAATTCTCGCTGGTTATGGCAACAACTTCAATATATTGATCACAAATTGGGTTCCGCAAAGCGCAAGGGTCACCGCCCATATCGCATCGATCACCCATTTCTTCACCGTCAGTTTCTGCACCAGCGGATGATCCGTTTCACTGGTTAAGGCCAACAGGAAAAATGGCGCCGGGTAAAGCGGGATGAGCAGTTCCATCATCCACCAGTAAGATTTGGGTGCGATGAAATAGATCAAAAAGAGCGCCAGGGGGACGCACCACGCCAGCAGGAGTTGCGCCAAGCGCTTCTGTTTTCCCAGAAAGGCATAAAAAGCCAGAGCCGCGTAACAGAAGAAGAAGTAATACTCTTGTAGGTAATTCTCCTTGATCGCGTTCATCCAGGTCGGAAAGTCTTTGGTATAGATGCCCGAGTTGGTCGGATCCGCGTATCCCACTGCCCGGTTGGAGATCGACCCGGCCAGCCCGCTTGTCCAGTTCTTGAACACGGCCGGGATCAACAAACCCGGGTTGGTCACCACAATGGTGACCGCCATGACCCCCACAAAACCCATTCCCAGCAGCACGAAGCGTTTAAGATTCAGCCTTTTTTTTGCCAGTCCAAGGATCAGATACAGCAGCACGGGGAAAGCAAAGAACACTCCCCACAACTTGATCCCGATGGACAGACTGCAGGTGATGGCTGCAAAAAAGAAAGCGCGCCTGAATTGAAGATCATCCTTTTGCAAATAGTAAAAAGTCAAAACGATGAAAAAGAGCACCACCGCATCAGGATGCAAGAAGCGCGTATTAAAATGCACGATGCCGGGGATGGTGAGCATGAACACGAAAAGTCCCGCGCTCACGAGCAGGTTCTTGAACCTCGTGATCAGGTAGACCATGATCAAGATGGACAATGCACTGAAAGAGACGCACATGAACTGCCTGAGCAGAAACAGGTTTAATTGTACGTGGGTGCCAAAATCCTTTCCCAGCAGGATGCGCGAAGGCAGCAGCACCAGGGCTTCAAGGGTGACATATTGATGGCCGTAGATCTCGGATTCGTTTGCAAACAGATTGTAGACTGTCGATTCAAAAGTGTCTCCACCGCGCAGTGTGGCCACCACCACCGGATATTGATTGACCTCATCGATACCACTGTAGAAGGATTTGGCAGGTCCTTCCCAACCGACGCTATTGGCAGGGATGAAGGCGCAGAAATAGACGACCAAAAGAAGGAGCAGCACCCAAAAGGTTTTGCGCTGAACCGGCTGCCATGCCAGCCATTTGCGGCGGAGGATTTTAGTGATCGGTTCGTAGCGATCTGGGAATCTGACTTGTAACAAAACCCGCGCTTGCAGAAAAAAGGCGGCCACCCACAGGAAGATCGGGCGGGCAAAAGGCGGAAAAATGACGTACGTTAAAAAGAAAGCTTCTATACTGAAAACGAAAGCGGTCACACACAAGGCGCTAACAGCAAATAGAAGATCCTGCCCTCGGTCAAGTTTTTCCTCAAACCGCCCGATCCCTTTTTGCCAAAGGTTTGGATTCTTCAGCCGTGCCAGCCAAAGGACCAGGCAGCCCAAGAGGACCAGAAATAGCAGCCCACCCAAGGCCAGGCGTGAAGCGGAGAGATGAAAAGGCAGCGCGGTTTGTTTTTCCGACGGGATCGAAAGGTAAACAGCCAGCGCAGCCAACCCTTCGAGGACGGTTAATGACAGGAACAGATTAAACAGGCTTTTTTTCATGAAAATCCCATTTTTATTGAATAGTGTGATTATAAAGGGACTTGAGGATAAAAAAAAGCACCTCCTCCAAAAAAGGAAAAGGTGCTTGGAGTCAATTACGTAAATCTTCTACTGCTGCACGCAATCGTTCACCCAGGCGATGAAGTTGGTGGTGCTGTCACCCGTGCGTTCTGCGGTGGTGTGGCCCTGGTTCCATACCGTTGTGAATTCCACATCGTTCACACCCTCATAATTCTCAAGCGCGAGCGCCAGGTTCATCTCGACCGTGTTGGCTGTGTCGCCCTGCTCGATGCCGGTGTGGATGCGCCAGTATTTGGCCACATTGGAGGTCTGGTACCCTTCGTAGTAATTCAACAAGTAGTACATGGGGTTATACATATCCACCCGGGTTTGGATGCTGCTGCCTAATTTATCCAGCGCCTGCAGATCGGTCGTGTAAGCTTCGACGTAAGAAGCATCCCAATCGGAATATTGGGCGTATTCCTGCAGGTTGGCAGTCAAAAGCGCAGCCAGAGTGGCATCAAAGTGCAGTGAATCGTTTTCGTCGTTACCAAACACGTCGTTCTCGGCTTGGGCGCGGCTCAGGTCGTCAAAGGCCGCTACGCTCTTGGAAGCGGACTTTTGTGTAGTGACGAATCCCGCTAGGTCAGTGATAGTGACCGTGTTGGTGGTCGCGTCGTAGGCAACCCATTCTGAATCCGCATTCAATGAATCAATGTAATCCTGAACGGTCTCATAGGTGGTTGAAGTAGTCTCGGTGGAGGAACTGTTTCCACCAGGCATACCGCCACTTGGGGGAGTTCCACCGGGCATTCCACCCGAGGGCATACCACCCATCATCCCCCTCATCCCACCGGAGGTTTCAGTGTAGGGGAAGGTGGTATCGACCAGGAAATTGTTCAACGATTCTTCGACCACAGAAACCAAATAGTCGTAATAACTGCCTGCGGTGTAGATGCCGTCCTCAGTGACTTCGAGGGTGAGCGCATTGCCGTTTTCATCGATCAGCCCCAACCCGTTGATGTAAACTGCGTAGGCTGCTGTCAGGTCATCGGACAGTGCTGAAGTCCATGTGTCGTCTGCGCGTGTGCCGCTGGTGGAATATTGCCCCATGTTCCACTCGTAGGCCTCATCCGCATAGTCGAGGCTGGTGATCGGGCACCAGGCCATGACACCCGCAACGGCGTCGCTGATCGCCTGACCGTTCGCGTCGTACATTGCTGCGCCAATGGATTCCAGATAGGGGGTATAAAGCGCGCTGTCGCCCGTGGTTCCCATGATCGTACTCTGCGCTCCGCCGCCGCTCATGCCGAACACAAAGATACTCTCAGTGTCTCCAGGCAGAACTTCCTGGTTGTAACGGATGTAACGCACGGCAGCTTTCAGGTCGGTCACTCCCCAGGGTGCACCGCCGCTGTAGGTCAGGTTGCCGCTCGCATCGTAGCCATTGTCACGGCCGCGCATTCCGGCGTAAACATAGATGAAACCCGCCTCTACATAACTGGAAACTTCGCTGTAGTTATAGGCAGTGGGCGCAGGCATGGCGGAATATCCGGGTGTGTTCACCGGAAAGACGATCGGCGCGGTCTCTGCGGTGTAGCCGTTGAGGGTACCTTCCACGTTAAGGGTGAGGGTGTAGGTGCCATCACTGTTGGCGGTAGCGCTCACATAGGCTCCCGGCACGTAGATCCCCAAAGTTTCGTAATCCAGCGTCTCGGGGGTTGCGGTGTATTGGACGCCGATCTGCCAGTAGACATCATTGTCGGCATCATAATTCCACGTACTGTTATTGAAGGTCAACACATCCGCATAGGAATCGTCGAGTGTGGTGTCGGCGCTATCCGCAACTGCTACCTCGGATTCTGTTGCAGTCGTTGTTGCTTCGACCACTTCAGTCGCTTCAGTGGTTGGTGCCACAGTGGTTTGAGCGCCACAAGCGCTCAAGCTGAATACAGCCAAAAAAACAAATAGGATCAAACCCAACTTCAACTTGCTCATCAAAGCCTCCCAGAAATAGTTACCATCGTTCCAATGAACGAATCGAATACATGATTAAATTTAAACCTCAATTGTGCAGAAATTGTGAGTTTCTTCTGAAAAAATATGCAGACTTTCGCTCTACAAAAGTCTGTTTTATATTATAAAAGAATTTAAATGACTTGTGTGGGTCAGAATTCTAAAACTGCGCTGAATTATCCGATTTGCTTGATCTGGTTCATCCCCGTGTAAAGCAGCTTGAAGCCCACGCTTTCATACAAAGAACGGGCATTGGTCAGCGCGTCGCTCACCACCAGGGTGGCCTCAGCTACCCCTTTTTCATCAAACAACCAGTGCAAGGCGCTCTGCAGCAGTTGGCGGCCAACCCCCTTGCCTCTGGCCTCTTCACGTACTCCCACGAACTCTACCGAGCCAAACCCGGATTCTTCCGCGATCAGCACGTTAATGTATCCCATAAGCAATCCATCCTGAATGGATACGAAGACCTGCTGTTTCTCGCCGATCTTTTCAATCATCTGCTGCCCCGTGGCATACGTTTTTGGAAAGATCGTCTGGTGTAAAGCGACAAAATCGTTCTGCCACTCGGGTGTCAGATGCTCACAATTTCTGCCAGGTTCAAACGGGGACTGCGGAACAGTAATATTGTAAACATGCGTCAAACTACGTTGTTCAAACCCCAGTTCCTGATAGAACTCGTTACCTCTGACATTGGCAATGTCGAGGAACGTATTGAAACGCTGGATTTCTACGGGCAAGGCATCTTTTAATGATCGGAACAGGCTTTGGGCTACAATTTTCCAATCAGGGTCGCTCAAAGTAACGAATGGTCCACGCAGCCAGCCCCAGCCCAACTCCCGGTCGAATTCACACCCCATGGCACCCATCAATTTAGCTTCGTGAGAAGCGATCACAAAAACGATCTCCCCAATTTGGTCCAGATTGGCGATCTCGCGTTCGTGCGCGTCAATTTGATCGCCCATATCGCTGTGGATACAGTGTGTTTCGGGATTTTGATTCTGTGAGACGATCAATTCAGCAACGGAAGTAAAGTCTTCGGGCTGAGCGCGGTGATAAATCAAATTCTCCATGTTCGCATTCCTTAATACTGTAGATCAAGCTACCCTTTCAACGGTGGACCAAAATCTCTCGCAATTATCCCATAATTATTTCATATGCGTTATTTCCATATTAAATGAATAAAGCGCTACCTTTCGGATAGCGCTTCTAAAGCTTATCAGGGTTTAGTACACCAGCTTCAATTCATGGCGGTTCCGTTCACGTATAGGGTATAGCCGTTGGTGACCACATTGCTCATGCTGCCATTGAAGGCGGTGATGTAGCTGTTGCCTGTTAAAGTCCATTTGCTGGTGGAATCCAGGGTGACGGATAGTGAACCCGCGCTGGTTCCGTCCGCGTTGATGGCGCCTGTGTAGGCTGATGAATTGGTGATGTTCATGGCCAGGGTGGAGATCGAATCAACCTGGATGTCGCCTGTCACGGTTTGACCTTTGAGATTTAAGGTGGTGTTGCCGCCGTTCGCTCCCGCGGTACCCCAGCCCCTTGAAGAGCTGTTGCCGGCCACCAGCAGCAGATAGGTGTTATCAGCCAGGGTCAGGTCCACACCGCTCAGGGTGATGACGCTGTCGGTGTTGGTCACATAGAACATGTCGCCATTCAGTGAGACCAGCGACCCGCCGGTCATGCTGAAGCTGCTGGTACCCACCTGGGCATCTCCCGACATGCTCTGGTAGAGCATGACGTTGTGAACGTTCTCGCCGTTGGCTTCTG
>CAZRHZ010000068.1:0-13820 GCA_964599995.1 uncultured Anaerolinea sp.
GAAAAATACTTAACCTCGCCAACACGAAAAAGGGTGATAAAGTGCTGGATGCAGGTGGAGGAACGGGCAGAATTGCTCAATTTTTAGCCTCATCGGAGGCACAAATCGTTTTATTGGATGGTTCCTTTGAAATGCTTAGAGAAGCGCAAAAGAAGAACCTCTTTTTCACGGTTCTCTCAACTACAGAAAACCTGCCGATTCAAAATTCTTTTTTTGATTGCATCATCATGGTGGATGCATTACACCATGTGGCAGATCAACAAAAATCGATTCTTGAGTTATGGAGATTGATCAAACCAGGGGGCCGAATCATCATTGAAGAACCGAATTACCACTTTTTTGGAACAAAACTCCTCGCATTGGCGGAAAAAATCGCCTTGATGCGCAGTCACATGTTGACACCTGAGCAAATCCTGGCTTTTTTTGATGGATTGGCTGTAGATGTTTATATTGAAACCGAAGGTGCAATGTGTTGGATTATCGCCAATAAAATTTGAATACATCGCAACCTCAAACCATTTTTGATAGTCTTAGGGGTCTGAAGAACAGATCCGTTACACTGTGCCAAAGAATCTTCTGGGGGTAGTGTCTTGTTGTGTCCGGTGGCTTAGCAGCATTAGCAGTCTTCTCAGTAAAGCGATAGGCCCTTACAGGGATATAGCGTCTCTTTAATTTTCTGTGCGGCATCAAAACCTAAAATCCTTATAACTTCTGATTTTGTTAAATAATCAGAAGTTATAAAAAACTCGTTTTCCGGTTACAATTGGGGTTGATTTCTATCGCGGAGCTGATCAATGAAAAAGAATTTCCTCGCACAATCGCCGTTATACATTTTTCTCATCGCCATCTTTCCAATCCTTTCGCTTCTTTCGGCCAACATCAAAGAAGTCTCTCCAGTCGTCGCTGTGCGCTCCGCGTTGATCTTCCTACTCGCAGGAACACTTCTTTTCGTTTTCTTCCTCATTTTTACCCGCAATTCTCAGCGTAGCGCTTTCTACGCGCTGATCGTTTTGCTTGTGTTCTTTTTGATTTTCTTTGTAATCTACGCGCCGTTGTATCGTGCTTTGCGCAATGTTCATATCGCTGGTACTGTTCTAGGCCGCCATCGCATCCTGGTTCCTGCGACTTTTCTCGTTCTTCTGGTCATTTCCGTTTTATTGATCATTTTTGGCAAAAAATTCCCTCAAAAATTATTGAACAATATTTCTATGTTCTTCAATTTTACCGCGTTGATCTTAACCGTTCTTCCCATTATTACGATCATTTCGACCACGATAGAAACGAATCGGCAAACCACGCAATATGGCAACCAACTTCCCGACGTGGAAAAACTGACCGTGGATTCATCCGCCAGTTTACCCGACGTGTATTACATCGTCCTGGATATGCACACCAACGACAACGTTCTAAATAAACTGCTGGATTATGATGACTCTGGCTTTACCCAGGCTCTGCAACAACGGGGTTTTTTCGTTTCGCAATGCAGTCAGAGCAACTACAACACCACTATACGTTCAATCACATCTTCTTTAAATATGGATTACCTGCAAACACTCGGGTTGGGCAACGCAGAACCGAAAGCGCTCTACCCCGTGATGCAACAAAGCCGAGTCAGGCGTATGCTCGAAAGCCTCGGCTATTCAACTTACTCCTTCGAATCTGGCTACAGTTTCGTGGAACTTCGAGATGCCGATCATTACAACTCGACCACCAACAGAATTCTCAATATCATCGCCTATCCCGGAGTGACTCCCTTTGAGAGTCTAATTTTAAGTATCTCAGCCGGACAAATTCTTTATGAGAATCGCTCCGACCTGAGCATGAAAATGCAGTCGATCATTGATGCACCCTATACCGAACGCAGAGCGCAAATTCTAAATACTCTCTACGGTCTGCCCAAAATTGCTTCAGATTTCGGACCGAAGTTCATCTATGCTCACATTCTGGCACCCCATGATCCCTTCGTGTTCGATGCGGACGGTGGACCCGCTTATAGAGATACTCCCTTCATCCAGAACAACGATCGTGAATACGATTGGGATACCTTCAAGGTTGCTTACGTTAAAGAGGCCGTTTACCTACACGATCAAATGCTCCAGATCATTGACACGATCCTTAGCGAAAGCGATAATCCACCCATCATCATCCTGCAAGGAGATCACGGTCTGCCGCGCACAGGAGGTTGGAATGCCCAATTCCAGATCCTGAATGCCTATTACTTCCCTGACATATCAGTAACTGAGTTGTACGACACCATTTCACCGGTGAACAGTTTTCGCCTGATGTTCAATAACTATTTCGGCATGCATTATGAGTTGCTTGAGGATGTATCTTATCAAGCCAATGATGACACATTAACCTTGTTCGACAAGGTGTATCCATGTCCGTGAGTCACTCTTGGAATTAAATAGAAAATTGATCTTGAGTCTACTCAAGATGTGTAATTGAGATCACCAGCCACCAGCCTCGCGTGGATAATTCTTCGTTTTCAGGCTGCGCGGCACAAATGTTGACAAGTCCCATGGGAATCTGCCCCTCAGGATTCGGCAGGATGAGCAAGGGGTATTGCATCGAAAGCAGATCTAGTGGCCTGGCCAGAACAGTCCCCTCCCCTATTTGTTCAACCAGCGCTTCATGCATCTCCAGATAGCCTTCGACTACATTGTACATACTTTCTACAGGCACTCGTAAAAGAGGCGCAGTATCGCTTTGCCCCTCCCCCACTACCTCCACCAGGCTCCCCGCAGTGAAGCGCGCCAAAAATTGGGTCTGCCCGGCCGGGCATTCTGCCAGCGCAAGTTCCTGCGGCCGATGGGTGGCTTTCACCAGCAGCGCACCGCAGATTGTCACCAAGGATACTGCAATTCCAAAAATGACTGCCTGAAGGTTTCCTGCCTGGTTTTGTAGAATCGGTTCCGGTTGGATTTTCTTTCGCAGTGAAAGCAGTGACTCTAATCCGATCGCGCAAACAGCGATCAGAAAAGCCACAGTGGCCGCGTACACTCTCATCTGGTTCGAATCATTGGGTGGCACGAATGGCACAGACAGGAAGATGCCTACTGCTGCCCACAGCATCATGCCGTGTGGTGCGTTTTTACGTTTTTTCCCGCTGATTACCAATCCCCATCCCGCCAGCATCGAAAGTAAGATTCTGACGGCATAATTGATCCAACTGACCATGTTTTGGCCGCGCACAAACCCAAACGCGCCCGCCCCGCGCGGCATCAGGTAGTCAAACCAGTTCTTGGCTGCGCCCACGAAAATGTTGAAAGGATGGGCCCTCCATTCCTCAAACACCAGCACGTACGTCTGCGCGGATCGGGCCACATCGTCCAACTGCGCCAGTTCCGGGTGGTCCACCAGGATTTGCATCCAACCTTTGCCGCCGGCCACCACCCCATACAGCGTATAAGAGAAATTGGAAAACACCATGCCCCCGGGGTCGGCGATAAGCGTGAACACCAGCATATTCAACAAAAATCCGCAGGCCACGGTCGCCGTGTTGATCCCAATCGCGAGCAGCGAGAATTTTCTCTTGCCGCGATAAGCAAACCCCGACCACAGGATCAAGGCAGGCAAAATGAAAAAGGTGCCTGCCCTGGCGTTCAACGCCAGGGTAAGCAGCAGCAAACCCAGCGCGGTTTTCCAGAGTGTTTTGCTTTTTGACGCGCTCCACAGCACCACGAAAGCCGTAACACCCAGTGGCAAACCCAGGTTTTCGGTCATGGTGGTGCCAGAAATGCGCCTGTAGAACAGGAACAATATATATAGAAAGACCACTGCGGTCAGCGTGCCATGCGACCTTTGGATCTCTCGCGCCCCCAGATAGCAGGCGCAAGCGATCAAGGCTGTCAGGATGGCAATGGTGAGGACCAGGTTCTGGTTCGTCACGGCTAATAGCACAGTTAGCAGCGCCGGGAACAACGGCCGCCTGGCTGAAAAAGCGGAGAAGCGGTACCCCTCTACCACCCGCAGCGCGTCGCTGTAATAGCTGGCCGCATCGCTGAAAGGTAGCAGCCCCGCAATGATGAAAGGCTCACTGGCTCCACTGCGCCATAAACCGCTCAAGGGAAGTCCAAACAAGATCAATGTGATGCCTAGCGCGGCAAGTTTGCCTATGAATCCGTTGATCCTGAAAACCACAAACAGCAGAGGCAAGGCGATGATTGATAACAAAACCAGGTTATAGCGAACGAACAACCCTACCGCTGCCGGGATGGGAAGCCATAGGATCAAAGCGTAGGCACCCAGCGCGATTAAAATAGCCAGTAAGGTGAACCCAACTCGAGAAAGGTTTATTCTGCCAGATTTCATAGGGATTTCATCAAATGAATTTGATTCGTTTTGCTGCAAAAGCCACCATGCGCAGCAGCAACCAACCGTGTTTCCAGCGGGAAATGTTAGTCGTACCGTAGGTGCGCGCCCGGTAGCGGATCGGCAGGTCGATGATTTTATAATTCAGACGCGCCGCCCCGAACAACAGGTCGAAATCACCGAACGGATCGAAATCACCGAAAACCTGTCGGTTGGCGGCGATGCGCTCATAATCTCTCTTCCACAAGACCTTCGTGCCGCACAGCGTATCTTTCACAGGCTGCCCGAGCAGCCAGGTGAACGCCAGGCTGAAGAACTTGTTTCCGATCAAGTTGAAAAAGCGCATGGCTTCTTCTTCCATCGGGTAAACCAGGCGCACTCCATTGATGAAATCCCCCTTGCCCGAGACTAGGGCATCGTAGAACCTTGGCAGGTCCTCCGGGGGTACGGTCAGATCAGCATCCAGGATCATCAGCACGTCGCCGGTGGCGCTTGAGAATCCCAGGCGCACGGCATCCCCTTTGCCCTTGCCAGTCTGCTGCATGCTCAGGCAGCATTTTTCAGGGTGCCTGGCAATGCCCTGCTGGATGGCCTCAAAGGTCTGATCGCTCGAATGTCCTTCCACGAAGACGATCTCGGTTCCTCCGCCCATTTCAGGCGTACGCGTGAGAATATTCTCAACGTTTCCTGCTTCATTACGTGCAGGCACAATGACGCTCACACGCGGTGGCTTTTTGATGCGTTTTAGGTCCGGCAGCATTCTGGCCACCATGAAGTTAACCAGCGCCATGTGATTGAATGGCCAAAACCGCACCAGGAATCGGTTGAAGAATGGCGCGAGCAGCGGAATATTAAAGGGGAAAAGGATCTCATGCGTCGTTTTGACAGGTTCAAACCCTGCCAGGTTCATCAGACTGCTGATATCTGAAACGGTCAGCCAGTTCTTCTCCAGGCTGGGTTTTGAGAGCCCCAGTTTCTCAGCCACAGCCAGCGGCAGCTCCCACAAACGGCTGTGTACATTGATCAACACCCTGCCGTTGGCGTTCAGATAAGGTTGAAGGTTCTCGAACAAAGCCTGCACATCCCACACATCATTCAGAATGTCAGACAGGATGACGTACTCAAACTTCTGATCCAGCTTGAATTCCTCGGCGTTGGCCGCCACAAAGGTCAGCCCTGGATGTCGCTCTTTGGCAAGTTCCACCATTTTTTCAGAGAAATCCACCCCAACCCCCACGCCCGGCCTGACGCTGGCGAGCAGATCACCGTTGCCGCAGCCGATTTCCAATACGCGCGCGTTTTGCGGAATGTAACGTGAATAGATCTCCTGCAGTCGGCGGTGATAATATCCCCCCCATCCTCGCCAGTGGCGCATTTTTTCGGCCACCCGGTTCCAGTGTGCCCTGCGTTCGGTCTGGTGCTGTTCCAACGTTTGGGGTGCGATTTTCTCAGTCAAATTCTCAGATCCCTGTAAGGTAAAGTCTATGGTTGGTTCAAGCTTCGTCCCGGATTAACCAACGCCCAATATTATCAGGAAACTGGAAATCTGCCAGTTTTTGCAACAATCCTTCCGGGTTTGGATCGCTCACATACAGTTGTTGGTGTTCCTCATAAATAAATCGATCTGAGAACGCGCGCTCCAACCACAGGAACAAATGCTCAAAATATCCGTTGGTATTCAAAAAGCCGGCCGGTTTTTTCTGCAATCCGATCTGTGACCAGGTCAACACCTCAAAGATCTCATCCAAGGTGCCAAATCCACCCGGCAGCGCGATGAAAGCTTCGGCCTGCTCGATCATGCGCGCCTTGCGCATCTGGATGTTTTCCACGATCTCCAAACGGGTCAGCCCCGAGGTATGGATTAATTGTGGGCTTTCCAACCCCTTTGGCGCAACGCCAATCACTGTTCCCCCGCTTTGCAAGGCTCCCTTCGCGATGGCTCCCATCAACCCAGTCCGTCCTGCGCCGTAAACCAGGGCAACACCCTCTTCCGCGAGTCTTTGGCCCATCAGATACGCGGCATCATAATAAACTTGATCCAATCCATCAGCAGAACCGCAAAAAACACAAATCGAACGAAAAGGAAATGGCATGCGCCCTCTCAAAAATGGGTTGTAATCATCGGATGATATAGGTTTCTCTTCTACTCTTTCTTCATTATAATTCGCTTTTTACAACTTATTTTGCATCGCTGCGTAAGCTAGTTGTTCATTCATTATTTATAGGGAGTTTGTCTATGCCAACCATTCTGGATGTGAAAGACCTGGTCAAAAATTATGGTTCGTTTACGGCAGTTAAGGGGATTTCCTTTGACATCAAGGAAGGCGAGATTTTCAGCCTGCTTGGTCCAAACGGTGCCGGAAAAACCACCACCATTTCGATGCTTTCCACTCTTTATACCCCCACCAGCGGAGACGCGACTATCGGCGGACACTCGGTGACCAAAGAGCCCATGGAAGTCAAGAAATGCATCGGAGTCGTCCCGCAGGACCTGGCTCTCTATGATGACCTGACCGCCCGTGAAAATTTGAATTTCTGGGGTCAAATGTACGGCCTGACTGGAAAGTCCCTAAAGCTGCGCGTCGATGAAGTACTCGAGAAAGTTGGCTTGGCTGACAAGGCCAAACACCGTATCAAAACCTTTTCAGGAGGCATGAAACGCCGCATAAACATCGCAGTCGGATTGCTGCACCAACCCAGGCTGCTGTTCATGGACGAACCCACCGTGGGCATCGATCCCCAGTCCAGGCGCGCCATCCTCGATTCGGTCAAGGAATTGAATCAAAAAGGCATGACCGTCTTGTACACCACCCACTACATGGAAGAAGCGCAGGAACTTTCCAACCGCGTTGGCATCATCGACCACGGAGAATTGATCGCGCTTGGCACACAGGAAGAACTAACCAAATCCGTTGGCGAAACAGACACGCTCATCCTCCATATCGGCGAAGAAGCTGACCCCGAAACACTGGCAGTGGAATTGCGCAACATTAAAGGCGTTGTCAAGGCGGATATCACCGACCATGAGATCGCCATCATCACCCCTTCCGCAGAGCAGCTGCTCGCCCCTGTCGTGACCAAAGCCAACGGTCTTGGGATCAAGATTCATTCCATCGACATCCGCGAACCCAACCTCGAAGCCGTCTTTCTGCATTTGACCGGCCGCGCCCTAAGAGACTAAGAGTGTGGCTATGCGCAAATTATTCCTCATCGCTCTTAAAGATTTACAACTCGCCTTCCGTGATCGCACTTCGGTCATCTTTATGCTCCTGGCCCCTTTTGCCTTGACCATTGGTTTGGGCCTGGCCACGGGCAGTTTTTCCAGCACCTCTGATTCCGGCATCCTTGACCTGCCGCTGGTGGTCGTCAATGACGACAACACCTCCCTGGGCAACGCCGTGGTTGAGATGGTACAGTCCGATGAACTGTCTGATTTACTCGAGCCCCAGATTCTCACAGACCTGGCTGCTGCCAAAACCATGGTGGATCAGAACGAGATCGTCGCAGTCATTTACATCCCCGCCGGCTTCACCAATTCCATCATCCCACCGGATGGGCAGATCGTCTCCGATCAAGTCGTAGAGATCGAACTCTACGGCAACCCCACTACACCCACTGGCGTGGGCATTGTCAAGAATATCCTTGAGCAATTCCTGACCCAGGTTGAGGTTGGACGTGTGGGCGGTCTTGTATCCATCACCCAGCTACTTGAAAATGGGTTGATCGATCCATCCCAGGCCATGTCCGTGGGCCAATCCATCGGAGAAGAACAAGCTGGCTCAGCCCAGGAATCCTCCGCGATCACCCTTAACAGTGTCACCGCCACCGGCTCTGAAGTGAAGTTCAATATTTTAGCCATCTTGGCACCCGGCATGGCGCTCATGTTCCTGATGTACACGGTCAGCAACGGCGGCCGATCTCTGCTGATCGAACAGACCTCCGGTACCCTCCCCCGCCTTCTGGTCTCCCCCACCTCCAGTACACAGGTACTGGCCGGAAAGATGCTCGGCATTTTTTTCACCGGCATGGCACAGATGTTGATCCTGATCGTCGGGACCGCCCTGCTTTTCCAACTGAATTGGGGAGATCCCTTGGCTGTCTTCGTTCTCGTAACAGCCGCCGTCTTGGGTGCCACCGGTTGGGGCATCTTGTTGGCTGCAGTCTTCAAGACCCCCGGGCAAATTTCAGCCATCGGCAGCGCGGTCATGTTGATCTTCGGCATCCTGGGTGGAAGCTTCACCAACATCAATGCCATGCCCGATTGGGTTCAACTGTTTAGCCGTATGTCTCCCAACCGCTGGGGATTGGATGGCTTCACCACTCTCGCCATGGGGGGTAATTTGAGCAACATCACCACCCCAATCCTTGCGCTGCTGATCATGGCCGTTGTTTTGTTCCTGATCTCGGTGGTCATTTTCAACCGCCGCGGCATTGGAAAGCAATAGGAGACCGCCATGAAAAAATTGCTTGCCATCGCTCTAAAAGATATCTTGGTCCGCTTTACCAGCCCGGTTGAATGGTTGTTCTTCATCATCCTGCCCATCATTTTTACCCTGGTGATCGGCGGCACTTCTGGCCCTGACGGCGACCAACGCGAAGACGTCTACGTCGTCGATCAGGCTCAGAACACCCTGTCATCCGATCTGATCTCAGCCCTCGAAAAATCCTCTACCGTGAACCCTGAAGTGGTGCTTTACGATGAAGCTATTTCAGATTTTGATTCCCGAAAAATCGCTTCTATCTTGATCATTCCAGAAACCTTTACCCAGCAATCCCTGCTCGATCGCACGGCTGAACTCGAACTTCGCCAGCTTCCCAACAACACTTCTGCCATGATCGCCCGGCAAGGCATCCAGGCTGTTTTATCCCGCGTCAGCAGCGTCGTGGACGTGGCAAGCAGCAGCCTTTCCTACGCTGAAAATCAAGCAGGCTACACCTTTTCTTCAGTGACAGAGCGCCAGACCTATTTTGACCAATCCCTCGAACAAGCCCAAACCCTCATGGCTGAAGCGCCCATTCGTCTCAGTGAAGTTCAGGGTAACACCAAAGACCCGATTGAGTTTGATCCTCGGTCCAACGCCAGCGCGGGTCAGTTGGTCACCTGGGTCTTTATTCCTTTGATCGGACTTTCAGCCACCTTCGCCTATGAACGCCAAAAAGGCACTCTCAGGCGGCTGCTCACCACCCCCACCAGTAAAGCCACTTTCCTGGCTGGCACGATCATCGGGCAGGTGTTCACCGCCTTGATCCAAATGGTCCTCCTGGTGCTTTTCGGCATCTTTGTCATGAAACTGAATTGGGGGCACGCTCCCCTGGCTCTGGCCGTGATACTGATCTCTTCCGCCCTGGCAGCCGCGGCCATGGGCACCATGTTGGGTACCTTCGTGAAAACCGAAGGCCAGGCCAACGGCTTGAGCATCATGTTTGGCATGGTCATGGCTCTCATGGGAGGCTGCTGGTATCCCCTTGAACTCTTCCCGCGCGTGGTTCAGCAGGTGGTGAAGGTCTTTCCGACCACCTGGTCCATGCAGGGATTGCTTGACATCGTCCTGCGCGGTCAGGGTTTGACAGCCGTTTTGCCTGAATCCGCTGTCTTGTTGGGCTTTGCCGCGGTTTTCTTCGTGATTGGGATTCTGCGTTTCAAGTACGAATAATTACAACCCCTCTCCATCCGCGGGATGGAGAGGGATTGGGGTGAGGTCAATATTCACTTATCAAACCACTCTGCAACAATAATCCTCGAAAAAAACAAAAAATCTGGCAAAGTTTTTGACCCTTGCCGGGTTTTTTGTTTAAGGCAGATCAGCAAAAACCTCAAGCGGCGCAAAAACCACCCCTACCATACTTGAGCCAACGTGGGCTCCCAAAACCAGCGACAGGAGCTTGGTTGGGGTCCATTGGCATCTGAAGTATTTATTCATTTCGTCCACCAGCATTTGCGCTCCCTCTGGGTTATAGGCATGCACCACTTGAACGCGCAAAGTACTACCGTTCTTGAATTTCTTCAGCACATATTCCCCGATTCCGTGAATGGCGCCTGCGAAAGTGCGTGCCATACCGTGTTGAACGTACGTGCCGCCGATTTTTTCAACCCCGATCATGGGTTTGATATTCAGCAGAGAGGCAATTAAGCCTTTCATATGACTGATTCTTCCACCGTGGATGAGATATTTCAATTCCTTGAGGGTATAGATCACATCCGTCGCCTCACCGATTTTCTGCAGCCTTTCAATGATTCGTTCTTTGGTCCATCCGGCTTTTGCGCCGCGTGCGGCGGCCTCCACCTGCCAGCCGGCAGGTGCCGACAGGGTTTTGGTATCCACGATCGTGACATTGGCTTGGGGAACCAACTCGGCTCCAGCCCTGGCAGAAGCGGCCGTGCCGCTCAATCCCGAAGACATGTGGATCGACAAGATTTCAGGATCGGTCTTGGCCAATTCGGAATAAAGCTGCGCGAAGTCGCCCGCAGAAGGTTGAGAAGTGATAGGCATCTCTGCGCTTGATTCAAGCCATGGATAAAAATGGTCCGGTTGGATATCGACCCCTTCTCGATAAGATCGGCCGTTTAGCGTAAGCACCAAAGGAACGACGTGCACATTCAGCTTTTCCATTTCTTCTTTGTTTAAGGGCACGTCCGTGCCGCTGTCGGTGACGATTTGCATGTTTCGCTCCTTCTATAAATGAAACCTGTCCGTTATGAACACAGGTTGAATCATATACGCTTTTCCTGATGGTGTAATGTGCCTTGAGGCATACCTGTATACTCACTGCTGTCACCTCTTTGGATGTATGGGTTCCCAATCGATTTTCTTGAAAAGGCAGGTGTTCGGTATAATTACCATCCATCTTATGATCAAAGGTATGGGTCATGCAAAGTCGCCTGTTCTCAAATGATTCTGATATCTCCCTGATGAAGCAGTTAATTGCCTCATTCCCCGACAAAATCAGCCTGGTGGATTTTGAAGAGATGGTTCAGTTAAAGGCCGTCCAGGATTCCACCCGCCTTTGGTTTGAAAATGATCGTCTTGTCGCTTTTGCCTTCGTGGATGAGTGGAACAATCTTGGGTTTGAGATTCAACCTGAATTTGTGACGGTATCCCTTGAACAGGAAGTACTCGCCTGGGGCATCAACCGTGTGGAAAAACAAAACGCAACTCAAACTGGAGAGTTGACGTTGGATTGCTCGTGCGCTTCAGACAATTTGATGCGCATTTCATTTCTGGAACGGTATGGTTTTGAGCTGTCACCGATCCAGAGCCTGCATTATACCCGTGATCTTTCAGAGCCAATTTTGCCTCACCAGTCGCCACCCGGGTTCCACATTCGACTTGCCGGGGGCGAGAATGAGATCAATGAATTGGTCGCCCTCCACCGCGCAGCTTTTGGGACCGAGAATATGACCGTTGAGTATCGACAAGCCATCATGTCTGCCCCCCAATACGCAGCCGACATGGATTGGGTGATCGTCTCTCAAGACGACAACCTGGCCGGTTTTTGCCTGGGCGGGGTGGAAGAACCAGATAATCGGGTGGGTTACCTTGATCCTGTCGGTGTTCATCCCAAATACTGGCAAAAGGGATTGGGCACGGCGCTTTTGTCGCACGGATTATCGGAGCTTAAAAAGCGTGGAATTAAGACCGTTGAACTGGGAACCAGTAGCGAGAACATTGCCATGCAAAAATTAGCCGGGAAGGCTGGTTTTATACTTTCAGCGAAATCCTTATGGTACTCACTGAAAATTCGCTAAGAGATTGGCGTATACATTTAATTAAAGTATTGGAGAATTCATGAAACCGAATCATTCAGGAACAACGAAACAAGCATCAACCCCAAAAAATCCGATCCAATGGATCATCTTTATTTCCACCAGTCTGCTTTTTGCCTTGTGGGGGATGATCCTTATTCAACGCCTGTCTTCCTTATTCAGCTCCTACTCCTTTTCTTCGGTCCCGGGTGTCATCTGGCTGGTTCAGGTTTTGCACATCGCCCTCCTGGCAGGTTACCTGCTCATTTTCAGAAAACCGCGCTTGGGGGCCATCGTTCTCTCCTTCAGCGGCGTCCTCTTTTTTTCGTTCACAGCCGGAAAAAACATAATTCCTTATACTTTCGTTTCATTGATCCCGTCCTTTTTGGTTTTCTATACCTGGTTCCGCGATCGAAAGACAACTTACCCAAAGTAAACATGAATCACAAAAAGTGGGCATAGACATGACCTCCACCCTGATGCTGGACCAAAAATCGTCTCACCCTGACCAGATCGCCGAGATGGCTCTGGACGACCCCGCTCTTTTGCAGGAACTTCTCGACGGAGTGGCCCCGCAAACCCAAAAGTCAGCCCGCCGGCAGAACTGCTCTCAAGCCCTGCTGATCATGTCGCAAACCTGGCCTGAGAGGCTTTTGCCCCATTGGGAGTATTTCACCCAGTTGCTCAAAAGTTCAAACGGTTCGTCTCAGTACGTGGCGATCTATGTGATCTCCTCTTTGGTTAATGTAGATACTTCTGCCAGGATTAATAATAACTTCGCGGATTATTTCGCACTATTGGATGATGAAAGCGTCATGGTGGCTTCTCACGCGGCATTAAACGCGGCCCGCATCGCCAAAGCCTGTCCCTCATTAGAGACTGCCGTGATCCAAAAACTGCTCGACATTGATAATTGCCATCACTCGCCGGGTCACCTTGCCCTCGTGAAAGCTTACGTCATAGAAGCGCTAGAGCAAATATATGAGACCTCAACGTGTAAAACGGAGATCATCCAATTTGTAGAAGCGCAAACGGGCAGTGAAAGCCCCAAAACCGTCAAATTGGCCAGGGCTTTTCTCAAGAAATTTGGGAGTAATAAATAACTTACAGCATTCAGCCATCATGCCATGGGGATTTCGATAAAGAACGTGGAACCTTTACCGGATTCACTTTCAGCAAAGACCTTGCCTCCCAGGCGCTCTGCAGCTTTTTTCACCAAAGCCAATCCCGCACCGGTTCCAGGGTACTCTTCTGCCAGATGTAATCTTTGGAAAATCTCAAAGATCTTTTCATGGTATTTTGGATCAAAGCCAATTCCATTATCAGTAACTGAAATGATAACGTTATTGCCTGACAATTTGCTGCTCAGGGTGATCTCAGGATTCTCATTCTGTTGTGTGAACTTGATGGCGTTATCGATCAAATTTCGCAGGATCAACTCAATACTTTCCCGATCAGAACACAGTTGATCCACTTCAAGGTTTTTAATGATCTGTATTTTTCGGTTTTGGATCTCATCGTTGTAGGTCCGCACGAGTTTTGAAAACAGGGTGTCCAGGTTGATTTCTGTCTTCTTGATTACTTGTCGTTCGATCTTATCGAATAGCAGCAAATCTTCGATCAGGTTATTCATCCGATCTACGGAATGAACGATATGATGCAAATAGGTGACACCGTTTTTATCCAACTGATTTGAATGTTCATCGAGTAAAAGTGTGGCAAAACCAGAAATCCCGCGCAGTGGTGATTTGAGGTCGTGAGA
>CAZRHZ010000069.1:0-11501 GCA_964599995.1 uncultured Anaerolinea sp.
ACCTCCTGAACCTGGGCTGACATTTCTTCGGTCGACGCAGACACTTCCTGAATTGATGCGCTGGTCTCTTCGCTTCCGCTGGCGATCACTTCCATCGAACTATTCACTTCGCTTGAACTGGCTGACATTTCTTCGGTGGCAGCCGTGTTCTCTTCAACCACTGCAGAGACGCTCGCCATGGAATTATCCAGTTCCGCGGCAGAAACGTTAATGCGGTCTGCGGCCTGCGCGATATTGGAGACCTGCTGATTGACCGTCTCAACCGCTTTTAAGATACTTTCAAGCGCAACGCCGGATTGACCCGCGCGGCCCACACCAGAATCGACTTCCAAAGCCCCATCATTCATGGCAGTCACGGCTTCAGTAACCGTTATTTGAATGCCGCCGATCAGATCGCTGATCTCCTTGGTGGCCTGTGAGGATCGTTCGGCTAATTTTCGCACTTCATCCGCGACAACCGCAAACCCTTTGCCGTGCTCTCCAGCGCGGGCAGCTTCAATGGCTGCATTCAACGCCAGCAGATTGGTTTGAGAAGAGATGTCTTCGATGGTCTGCACAATGGTGTCAATTTGCTTGGAACGTTCGCCCATTTCCTGAACTTTCTCGACCGACACATCTACCTTTTGTTTGATTGAATTCATGCCATTAATGGTTTCTTCAACCGCTTGCGCGCCGGTTTTCGCCGTCTCTGCGGCTTCTTCAGCCGATTTGGCACTGGTTTTCGCGTTCGCATCAATTTCATGGATCGTACTGCTGATAGCGGCCGCGATCTCGGTGGTCTGGTTAATGGCTCGGGCCTGTTCCTGCGCTCCTTGCGCGACACCCTGGATGGCGATGGACATCTGTTCAACCGATTGTGTGGTGCGTGAAATGGTCGAGGCAAATTCTCCTGTACCAGCTGCCATCTGCTGAATGGTCATCGAGATCTGATCGGTAGCACGCGAGGCCTGCTCGGCGGTTTCTGCCAGAAGTGAAGAAGCATTTCCAACCTCGATCGCATTGCTGGTGATCTGCGACACCAGTGAACTCAGGTCTTTGACCATCAAGGCGAAGGCGGTACCCATCTGGTCCTCAGAAGATCGGGGGGTTACCTTAACATCCAAATCGCCGGCAGCGATCTTCTGTGCCACTGACACCATGTCTTTTTGATAGTCGATCAATTCTTGAGCAGCATTGGCCATCTCGCCCACCTCATCTTGATGGCTTCCGATCTTATTTAAGAACAAAAGATCCTGGTCGCTCAATGAAATATTGCCAGTGGATAACAACCTAAAATTCGCCGAGATCTTTCTTAGGGGTTCACTGATCAATCTGACCAACAGCAATCCCACAAAGATGGCAATCACTGATACTCCCAAACCAACGAGTGAGCTGATCGAACCAGTTCTTACGGTCACAGCGTTGGTTTCGCTATACTTTTGTGATATAAGAATATTCCAACGCAGTTTTTCACCCATTTCACCTTGTAGTCGGCTGTATGACATGATAGCCACATCACCAGCCAGATCATTCGCCTTGATCCAGCCGCTCTTGCCGCTTTCAAACAACGTCATAATTTCTGGAGGGGCAACCTGCATGATCAAAGCCGGATCTGCAGTATAAAGAATGTTGCCATCCGAATCAATCAGTGTGGCGGTTCCGGTTTCACCAACTTTAAGATTGCCAACCGTTTCAATGAGCCCTGAAACATCCAAAGTTCCTCGCAAGATACCGATCACTTTTTTGGTCAGGGGATCGATCACTGGCACACCAAGGTTCATGGCATACGAACCGCTGCTTTCATCGAATTCCACCGAGGCGATATAAGAATCGCCTACTCCATCTGCATATGCAGATTGCCACCAGCCCTCATCACTTTGAAGAAAATCGCTGGTTCGGTCGGTCATCCCCACGATCAGGCCATTAATATCTGTGGCGAAAACTTCGATCTCATCAGGGTTCTTTTCAATGAACTGTTTTAAAAAAGCTGTTAGTTGATTATTCTGAATGGCCCTGACATCCGCTGCCATGGATGGATCCTCATCAATCCAGGCTTGATCCAATGCGGCGATCTCATCTTCGGTCAATTCCTGTCTATCAGTATTTGCATCGCGAACAGCCTGGATCAAGGATGGCGTGCGCGCGAGCGTCTCCAGCACTTCAAGTTCAGAGAAGACGCGATCAGAAGCCCGCAAGATCACCTGGTCTCCCAAAACGATGAATTGTTCTCCGGTACTTTTCGTGATATGGTTGGCTGACAATAGATTGTTCACTGTTAACAAGGCCACAAAAACAAGGAGAACTGTCATGACCACAATTGCAGTTACTTTTCCCCCAATTTTCCAATCTGTCCAAAATTTTTGTCTTTTCACTTTTCTCTCACTCATAATTGACTCCTTGACATCTGCATCAGCAATGATCCGTTATGTTGGATGCATTTTGAGATTTAGTTGCTAGAGGGAGTATTCCAACCGTTAAAACCCACTCTTGTTAAGTAAATGATAAGACTATATATATTGCCATACATAAATTTTACAGAAAAACGAGATAAAACCCTCAAGTTCCATACTTTATTGGGGGTTGTTCAACCATTAATAGGGTTATGATGTGCCAATTTTATAGTGGCAATCAGGCATCCTGATCGACTTGGATGGCTGAGAATTGCTGCGAGACCCATTGTTCATACTTGATCTCGATGAACTTGTTGGGTCTGGAGAACACCGCTGGCCCTGTGGTTTTGCCCCACACCAGTTGTCTGGCAGCGTTAAACCAGTCATTGCCATCTCCGCCAGCATAGACCACGTCACCCATCGAAACGGAAGGCGCGCTGTCATCTACAACTTTGGCAAACAAACCATTGGCTTCACTCCAACTTTTGGATGCTGACCCCACCCCGCTGAGATGCTGGCCGTCTTTGAAAATATCCACATTCTCGATCACACCGCTATCTTTGGCAGTGAAGGTCACCCGGGTGCCATCCTGCAGCATGAAGGTGGTATATTGATCGCTTCCCTTGAGGTCTTTGAAGTCGCCGTTATTGCTGCCTTCTTCATCCGATGTATCGACGTGAGGATCGCCCCAAATGGTCGTGCTGCGATTGCTCCATTTGTCAACGATCTTAAAAGTGGAACCATCGCTGAATTCGAAGCGATAACGATCCGTTTCAGCCAAATTCTTGTTCTTCACAACCAAACCATCGATCTTTTCCAGGTTGTAATAGGTGACAGAAGCCTTGGTTTCAATGGTTTCTTGAAATGTAAAAACCTGGGCGGTTTGTGTGGTTTCAGATTGGTCTCCCACATTATGTAATTGCCTGACCAGGTCTGAAAAACGGATATCCACGTTATCCAGGCTGGACTCGCAACTTGAAGAACTGCAAGAAGCCTGGGCAGCTTTCGCTCCCGTGCTGATCTCGGCGGAATCTTTATCCAATTCAGCTTTGGCGGCTTTCTCCGCGTCTTTATCCCCTTTGTTTCTGGCTTCGATCAACCTTGAATGCAGCATTAAACGATAAGCCATGCTGGCATCAGTCACACTGACGTCCATCGTATCCGTCATTTTGTCCATCCTTGAACAATATCTGGCTTCCATCCTTGAAGGCCAGTTTATTAAGTTTGTTAATATTGTCGGTTATTCTCTCGTTTTCTTAATCATCTTCCAGTAGGTTAACATCTTTTTAATATTACTATATGATTAAATTATGCATTCCAAAATAATTGGAGTTGGAAAAATTCATGAAAAACAATAAATCGGTGATTGCTTTTCATTACGTGCCCGGTATGACGCATAAAGAATCCGAGCTGCTAATCGCCAGCCTGAAGAAATGGGGGGGGAATTTCACAAATTATCCACTCTGGATCTATGAGATGAGCGTGGAGGACCCTTCAAAAGCCAAAATCAACCCGCCACCCAACGCTTCTCTTTTCACCATCGAGATCCCGACCGAGATCCAAAGTTTCCCATTTGCATCCAAGATCTTTCTGGCCGCGGATGCGGAAACCCGCGCTGAACGCATGGGGGTTGACGAGTTGATCTGGCTCGATAATGATATTCTTTTCATTCAGGAACCGGCAGAATTAACCCTCGCTCCTGAAGAAAAGATTGTCTTAACTCCCGTGCAGCTTCTGAACATCAGCTCGCTTTGTTCCGAGCCAATCAACGATTACTGGCGCCTGGTTTACCGCCTGTGCGGGGTTCCAGACGCATCCATTTATCCGGTTCGCACCATTGTCGATCAGCTGAACATTCGAACCCATTTCAACGCCGGGCTGCTCTGCCTCGACCCAAAAGCGGGTATTTTGCGAAAATGGAAAGAGAATTTCCTCTCCATTTATCAAAACACAGAATTGCTGCCTTTTTACCAACAGGATAAACGATATAAGATTTTCATCCATCAAGCGGTGATGACAGCGACCATTCTGCAGATATGCAAACCTAGTGAGATCAAACTGCTGCCAGCCAATTACAATATCCCCCTCCAACTTCTTGATCGCATGGATCAGGCGTACCTGCCAGCCTCGCTTGATAGCCTGGCAATCGCGCGTTACGACGACTTTGAAGACAGAAGCTGGAGAAACGCCCTACCGATGAGTGAGCTATATCAAAAATGGTTGTCGGAAGAACTAAACGAACTTGATCGTTAACCGATCAAACATCATTTGATTTTTTGGATTTCTTGCTCCAAGCGTTGATAATCATTGTCCTGCAGATAATGGTAGGTGAATAATCTTCCATTATAGACAGTTCCAAACACTCCATATGGGGAAGGGCTCTTGGCTTGAACCTCAGCTGCGGAGGTGAATTGAACCGTACGGGCAGAAATCCCTTTCTCTTGAGCGTACGCCAGTACGGCGCTGCTGGCATTTTCGATGTAAGGGCATTGCGGTGTCCGTAAAACAGTGAGACCTTCACCAAAAGCGCGTGCCCTTTCCTCCCAATTGGTTGGAAAACGCGCTTCACCACCATTTCCAAAGTCCAACACCATCAATTGAAAGGTATCTAAAGCCCGATCTTTCTCGACAAAACCATTCTTTTCGAAGATTTCCTTTTTCGCCAACCAGACCCGATTGGTGGTCACCATGGCCACACCTTTTTTTCCCTGCTTTCTGGCGTCTTCCACACAAATCTGGATCAAGTGGTTGCCGTAGCCTTTGCCTTTGCCCTTGCCAACCACCCACAAACAGTGGATCAGCAGGTAATCTTTTGCCTCAACAACACGCCAGCCGTACTCTCCGGGAATATATTCGATGAAGGCAGTGTCTCTGCCCCCCTCTTCATGCAGGATCTTGATCTTCATCCCTTCAGCGAAGCGCGAAAGCAGCCACTCCCTTTTCTGTTTAAACCCCGGTTCCTTTCGCTTGGACATATAACAAAAGAAACCCAGTTTATCCACATTCTCTGCAGTGACATCCAGAATTGAATAATCCGTGCTCATCGAGAATCCTCCTTTAGATCAAGCGTTCACCATCAGACACGACCGCGTCTTCGCGATAATGGCATCCGCGGCTCTGGCGATTATGCAGCGCGGAGCGCGCCACGATCAACGACACCTCCACCGAGTTGCGCAGCCCGATCAGCCCATCACTCAAGCGGGTCGTGCGGTAGAAGGTCTCAATCTCGCTCCACATGTGTCGTAGTTCGCGGATGGCGCGCATCAGGCGTTCGGTGGTGCGCTCAAGACCGACGTAATGCCACATGATGTTGCGGATGGTTTGCATGTCGCCCTGGATCAGCGAAGCATCCGGTGCGGCCGTGAGATTGCTCTCATCCCATTGAGGAACCTCCTCGCTGTGCGCGAAGAGGAACGGGGGTTGGTCTTTTAGTTTCCCTTCAATCTGCTGCGCGGAGCGATATCCCCACGTCAGACCCTCAAGTAGCGAAGTGGATGCCAACCGGTTTGCGCCGTGCAAGCCGGTGCAACTGCATTCGCCCACAGCGTACAAGTTTTCGATGCTCGTTCTGCCCACCCCATCCACCAGCACGCCGCCGCAGAAATAATGCGCGGCCGGCACGACCGGAATGGGCTCTTTGGTGATATCGATGCCAACGCTCATACATTTGGCATAGATGTTTGGAAAGCGCACCCGAATGGCTTCTGCCTCCATGTGGGAGGCGATATCAAGTAAAACGTGCGAATAGCCGTTGGTTTCCATCTGGTTGTGAATAGCCCTCGCCACGACATCGCGCGGAGCCAGGTCTTTCCACTGTGGTGAATAATCTGCCATGAACGGTCGTCCATTGGGGGTCAGCAGCACACCGCCCTCCCCCCGCACGGCCTCGCTGATCAAAAAGCCCTCCACGCCAGGGCTGGAGAGCGAAGTGGGATGGAATTGGACATATTCCGCGTTCTCGATGCGCGCGCCGGCGCGGTGGGCCATGGCCAGGCCGTCGCCGCGTGCCCCATAAGGGTTGGTGGTGTTGAAATAGATGCGCCCGATCCCGCCGGTCGCCAGAATGGTTACCGCAGAAAAATAACGATGAATGGTGCGTTCCTCGCGGTCAAAGGCGTAGACTCCGTGGCAGGAGACCGGCTGATAAGTTTGCAGCGGGTCGCGCGAGTGGTGCGGAAAAGTAATCAAGTCCACAGCAGTCAGGCGGGTGAGGATCTTGATGTTTGGGTAATGTTTGATCTTCGCGAGCAATCCGGTGATGATGGCCTGCCCGGTGCCATCTCCGACGTGCAATATGCGTCGGCAGGAGTGCGCTGCCTCCATGCCGTATTCCGGCCCTCCGTCTGAGCTGGCGTCAAAACGGATGCCAGCCAGTTCGATCAATACCTTTTGGAGAATGGCAGGGCCCTCTTCGGCTAAAATTCTAGCCGCTTCAGGCAAGCTGGCTCCGGCACCGGCTGCGATGATATCGTTGGCCAGCTTATCGGGGCTGTCGTCGATGCCTCGGCCAATGATGCCCCCCTGGGCATAACGCGTGTTCGATTCCTGCGGATCGGGTTCACGCGTGATGATCGTGATCTTGCGATTAGGATTTTGTGCCAGCGTTAGAGCGGCCGTCGCCCCCGCGATACCACAGCCAATAATTAATACATCAGAATTTTGCATGGTTTTCCTCAACCAATCTTCAACATGCGGTCCACGGCTTGATAAGCCCTGGAACGGATCTCTTCGGGGACTTCAATCACATATTGGTTTTTCAATAACGATTCAAGCGTATTTTCGAGGGTGATCTGGTTCATGTGCGGGCAGCGGATGCTGCACTCGCGCAAAATCTTCTTATCCGGGTTATCTGCGGCCAGATTGTCACCCATGGCTGATTCGGTGAGCAACAGGTAGTACGTTGCCGAGGTTTCACGCAATACGCGGATCATGGCGGAGGTGCTTCCGGCAAAATCCGAAGCAGCCGCCACCGCAGGACTGCACTCAGGGTGTGTCATGATATAGACTTCCGGGTATTGTTGACGGATTTTCTGAATATCGCTGACCGTGAACTTCTCATGCACCTCACAGCGCCCCTGCCAGCCGATCATCTGCACATCCACCAATGAGCTGGAGGCTGTAAGCAATGGGTCACTGGTCGGAAAAATGATGTGTTTGCCGGTCTGTTTTGCCACGTTGCCAGCCAGGTACTCGTCGGGCAGGAAGATGATCGTGTCGCTGTGCAGCGATTCCACCACCGCCACCGCGTTGCCGGAGGTGCAGCAAATATCAGATTCCGCTTTGACGTCGGCGTAGGTATTGATATATGTGACCACCGGAACCCCGGGATATTTTTGCTTCAAGGCGCGGACGTCCGCGGCGGTGATGCTCTCCGCTAAAGAACAGCCCGCCAGAGACGGGATCAGGACGGTTTTGGATGGATTCAGGATCTTGGCGGTCTCAGCCATGAACTTGACACCGCAAAACAAAATGATGTCTTTATCGGTCTGCGCCGCCTTGCGGCTTAGTTCGAGAGAATCCCCTTTGATATCCGCCACAGAATGGAACAAGACAGGATCCATGTAATTGTGGCCCAGGATCACCGCATTCTTTTGATTTTTTATTTGATTAATTTTAACTGCCAGTTCAGCCTTGATCTTCAGCTCAACATCCGGCACGATGTCTCGCAATTTATCCCGCAGGAACTGGTAGATTTCATCCGTGTTCATCATCATTTGGTCACTCTCTCAAGAAAATCAAAACTGACGTCAAAAACGATCACCGAATGCGTCAACGCGCCGATGGAGATAAAATCCACCCCGGTTTCGGCCACCTGGCGTACGTTCTCAAGCGTAACGTTGCCAGAAGCTTCCAGTTTGGCGCGCCTCGCGGTCAATTGAACCGCCTGGCGCATCGTTTCGCAGGTCATGTTGTCCAGCATGATGCGCTGCACGCCCAAACCCAGTGCGGTTTCGACATCCTGCAAGGAGCGGGCTTCGACCTCGATCTCCAGCTCAGCGTGGGCAGAACGCGCGCGTTGAACCGCTTCTGCGATGGAGCCCGCAAAATCGATGTGGTTGTCTTTGATCAAGACCATATCGTAAAGCCCGATGCGGTGATTTTCTCCGCCGCCCAGTTTGACCGCCAGCTTGTCGAATTCGCGCAGACCGGGCGCGGTCTTGCGCGTGTCGAGGATTTGAGCTTTGGTGCCACTGACCGCGTCCACATAGCGGTGGGTGATGGTACTGATGCCCGACATGCGGCCCAAAAAGTTTAAGGCCGTACGTTCTGCTGTGAGCAGTGAACGGGCAGAGCCTTTCAGCCTGGCCAATTCCTGTTTGTTCTGCACAGAGGAACCTTCCTCCACCAGGAGATCGCAGGCAATCCCTTCATCCACCAGACGGTAAACCTCACGAGCTACTGCGAGCCCTGAAACGATCCCCTCCTGCTTGGCGATGATATGGCCATACATGATGGCGTCTGCCGGTAGAATCGAATTGCTGGTGACATCCCCCGAACCCACATCCTCAATTAGCGCTTTTCGGATGGTTTCGAGCATGGAATTGGTAATATTCAAAGAGTTCCCCATAGAAGGTCCTTTCAATAACATTTCTATTGCAAGCAAATTATAAAGGCAGAAAAGTAATAAATGTCTGCACTTACTTAAAATTTGTAGATGAGGAATAAAAACACAAACTTCACCGAGGAAGGCAGTAAATATCAGACAACCTCGCACACCCTATCACTTTTTTGCTTAGAGGATTCACTGATACCGGCATGCTAATCCGGGGATTCTTGAAAAACCCCTGATTCTTCGCATAATTTCACCACCTCAGGATCAAGATGGTTGCCTGACAATGAGCGTATATGTTGGATCACTTTTTCCTTGGGCCAAGCTTTTCGATAGGGGCGATCGCTGCGCAAAGCATCCCAAATATCCACCACCGCAAAAATCCTGGCCGACAGGGGGATCAGATCCCCCTTCAATCCTCTGGGGTACCCCGTGCCATCCCATTTCTCGTGGTGGCAATAAGGAATATCAACCGCACTCTTCAAATATCCAATGGGAGAAAGCATTTCAAAGGCATATTTGGGATGCAGGCGCATGATGACCCATTCTTCATCCGTTAGCGGCCCCGGTTTTAGCAGAATGTTGTCTGGAACGCCCATTTTTCCGATATCATGAAGCAACGCTCCCCAACGGATGTATTTGATCTGGTTGCCCGGGATATTTAATGCTCCTGCCAGCTGCAGGGTCAATTCAGTCACCCGAAGTGTATGCCCCTCAGTTTCTTTATCGCGCAAATCCAAAGCGCGAGACCACCCTTCAATGGTGGCGTTATAAGCCATGCTTAATTCCGTGTTGGAACGCTGCAGATTTTCAAACAGTTGTGAATTTTCAATGGCGATGGAAACTTGTTCAGCCAGGGCTTTAAAATAGTTGATCCAGTCGTCATCCGGTTCAAAAGGAAAACGGTTATAAACCTCGAGGACTCCTTTAAGTTGCCCCTTTGCAATTAATGGGATACCAAAGTATGACTGAATATTCTCGGCCTCTTTGAGCACATCAAAAAGACGATTGTTGGATTCCTCAATATTGGTGACTCGGACCAATTGTTGAGTGACTGCCGCCAAACCCGCATAGCTTTCTCCCAATCTTAAGCTGGCATTATAAGTAATGTTGGTGTTAAACCCCTTGCCTGTTCCGAACTCCAGCATTTGAGAGTGAGGATTAAACAATAGAATATCAGCCGCATCCACTTTTAGTTGTGTAAGTACATTGTTGATGACCATTTCAAGGCTGATCTGCAGATCAAGATTCGATGTAATCGCACGATCGATTGAACTTAATGCTGAAAGCCGCAATAAATGGTTTTCGGTTTCTTCTTTCAAATTAATATTCTGTATCGCATTCCCGGCAATCTCACATAGGGTGGTTAATATTTGTATATCCTCTTCAGAGATTACCCTCTCAGAGTCAAAACTCACATTGATCACACCAATGACGCTGTTAGTGGTTCGCAGAGGCATGGTAATTCCGCCTAAATTATTGGGTAGATCTTCTCTTTTATGCTCAGATAAATAAGGATCGGCTTTGTAATTCATAGAGAAATGCGGTTTTCGTGTGGAAAACACCATCCCCGGGATGCCTTTACCAGGTTTTAGCGGTTCAATTAAGGAGTTTGGAAATTCTCTGTTTTCTCTTAGAGAATATACTGGTACCAGTGCATCTTTTTCTCTTTTATAGATCCAAATGATCCCCATACGAGCGTGCAGTATTTGCAACATGATCTCAAGCAGGGTCGGATACAGCTCCTCAAGCGTCTGAACCTTTTGCAGGCCTGTAGAAAGTTGACTCACAGCCGTCATTCTTTCCAATTGGGTAGTCAACTCGTTGTGTAAATCAACCTGGTCAGTAACGTCATCAATGATGGTTAACACAAACTTGGGATTTCCTTGCGGATCGTACAACGGGATTTTCCTCTCATGCAAGGTTCTTGCTTCTTTTTTGATAGGAGAAATTACTTGTTTTTGAATATCTACATTTTGATGATCGGTAAAAACGCTGCGGTCCAATTCAACATTGGATTCCGCTTCTTCCCGATCAAAAAAATCATAGGGCGTTTTTCCAATAATTTCCTGTTCACTCACGCCAAAATACTTGGCACCAGGTCGGTTTGCTTTTAAATACTTCAATTCGGCTGCTTCACTTACATAAATCAACGAAGGAATGTTATCAAGTATGCTCTTCAGAAAAGACTCACTCTCCTTTAATTCCTGGTGAGTTTTTGTAAGATCCGAAATGTCACGTGTGATGCTGCAAGCCATGAAACCATGATCAAATCTGATGGGGAATATCAAGCTGGAAACATGGACATGCGAGCCATCGGGTCGGACGATCTCCACCTCCGAGGGCTGGTTAATCCAGGATGATTTGCCGGTGTGTAATAACCCGGTAATCATGTTTTTCATTTGGTTTTTAAAAGCGTCATTCTTGGGTAGAGCGCTGGTTTCCATCTGTACATCCCAAAGGTATCGACCCAAGACGCTTTCTTTACGTAAGCCGGTGATTCTTTCTTCGCTGGCGTTCCACTCAATGATTTTTCCCTCAGGATCAATAAGGGATATCCCTTCTGAAGACTGCTCGGCGAT
>CAZRHZ010000069.1:11601-13797 GCA_964599995.1 uncultured Anaerolinea sp.
CCATTTCCATCCAGAATTGCGATATTGGAACTCAAGGCATCCAAAACGTCTTGAAAGTGGAGGTCTAGATCTGATAATTTTGGAGATGAGTTTTTCGCAATCATGGTCTACTCAAAGTTTGATTCCATGAGGTATCTCAATGCCCTTTAAGAAAATAGCACAGGGAGTCATCCTCTCTGTGCTGGTGATTAGCGATGTGATCCAAAATGTTGAGAGGTTAAGAGAACCTCAACTACTCCCTAAATTGCCTTCCTTAAAAAGTATAACATTCTTTTTGGGGGCAAGCAAAAAACATCACTTTTGTTGATCATTTATTCTCGATCTTCGCCCATGAATCACGCAATGAGACGGTCAGGTTAAAAACAGGTTTTCCAGGTTGGGTATCGGCATCAGCGCAGAAGAAACCCTTGCGCTCGAACTGGAACTGCTCACCAACGGCGGCATTCGCCAACCCGGGTTCGACTTTGCAATCCGTCAAAACCTTGAGAGAATCGGGGTTCACGTAATCCTTGTAGGTTTTATCCTCTTCGACCTTGTTGGGGTTCTGCACGGTGAACAGGCGATCGTACATGCGCACTTCAGCGTCCACAGCCTGGTTGGCTGAAACCCAGTGGATGGTGCCCTGCACCTTGCGTCCGTCTGGTGCGTATCCGCCGCGCGTTTCAGGGTCGTAGGTGCAGTAGATCTCTTCAATCCTGCCGGTGGCCGGGTCTTTCTTGAAACTCTCGCACTTGATGATATAACCGTAGCGCAGGCGCACTTCCTTGCCCGGCGTGAGACGGAAATACTTGGGGGGCGGCACTTCACGGAAATCGTCTTCCTCGATATAAAGTTCGCGCGTAAAGGGAATCTTGCGCGTGCCGGCAGAAGGATCTTCAGGGTTGTTTACCGCTTCGAGCTCTTCCACCTGCCCTTCGGGGTAGTTGGTGAGGATGACCTTGATCGGGTTGAGCACGGCCAGAACACGTTTGGCCGATTTGTTCAAGAGGTCTCGCACGTTGAACTCCAGCAGCCCGACATCGATCAGGTTCTCGTTCTTCGCCACACCCACCTGTTCGATGAAATTGCGCACGGCTTTGGCAGGGTAACCACGCCGGCGCATTCCACACAGGGTTGGCATGCGCGGATCGTCCCAACCGCTCACGTATTTGTCGGTCACCAATTGGCGCAAAAAGCGCTTACTGAGAATGGTATAAGTGACGTTCAGGCGGGCAAATTCGATCTGGCGGGTCTTGAAAAGGTTGAGTTCCTCAAGGAACCAGTTATAGAGCGGGCGGTGATCTTCGTAGGCTAGGTCGCACAGTGAATGGGTCACGCCTTCCACTGAGTCGGATTGCCCGTGGGCAAAGTCATACATCGGGTAGATGCACCATTTGCTGCCCGTCCGGTGATGCGGTGTCTTGAGAATGCGATACATGGTTGGGTCACGCATATTGATGTTCGGTGAAGCCATTTCGATCCTGGCGCGCAGCACACAGGCGCCTTCAGCGAATTCACCCTGGCGCATGCGTTCGAATAACGCCAGGTTCTCCTCCACGGAGCGATTGCGATAGGGGCTCTCTTTGCCGGGCTCGGTCAGCGTGCCGCGGTATTCACGGATCTGATCTGCTGTAAGGTCGTCCACATAGGCTTTGCCCTTCTTGATCAACTCGATGGCAAAGTCATACAGGGTGTCGAAATAATCCGATGCATAGAGCTCTTTACCCCATTGAAAACCCAGCCATTGAATATCCTGCTTGATGGCATCCACGTATTCGGTCTCTTCCTTGACCGGATTGGTGTCGTCGAAACGCAGATTGCATACGCCGTCAAACTGCTCGGCCATGCCAAAATCGATGCATAAGGCCTTGGCGTGCCCGATGTGCAGGTACCCGTTGGGTTCAGGAGGAAAACGTGTCTGCACATGATCAAAACGGCCTGTGCGCAGGTCTTCTCCGATCGCTTCAACAATGAAGTTGCTGGGGGTAGTCAAGGATTCATCGGTCATGGGTATCACTCCTGTTTCTGATAAAGATAAAGCACCCGCGATCATTCAGTGGGTGCTTTAAGGTGAGGCTGAGGGCAAAGGATTCGAACCTCTATATGCACATCCAGAGTGTGCAGTACTGCCATTGTACGAGCCCCCACTACCAAACACCCAGATTTTATCACGGTCGTGTAAGGGTGTCTAGGGACGATTGTTCGGACGATTGTTCG
>CAZRHZ010000070.1:0-4058 GCA_964599995.1 uncultured Anaerolinea sp.
GGAGGGCGACCTCCTGGGAGAGTAGGTCGTTGCCAAGAGACTTTTTTCTTTTTTATACCCCCCAAATTCAACTGAAGATCAGAAACAAAGTAAAGATGTCTTTACTTGTTTTTGCGTTTACTCAAGTCACCGAAGTATCGAAACGGTTGACTCTTTTTTGGGTTAATAATCTATAATCAAACTATTGATTCATACATATTCTTTTGGAGGAAAAATGAACCAAACCGCACCCGTAACACCCGTCAAAAAAAATGGCTTAGCCATCGCCAGTCTTGTGCTCGGTATTGTGGCGGTCATTCCTTTACTCAGCCTTGGAAATATCTTTGGCCTGGTCGAGGGCATCGTTGGCGCAATATTAGGCTTCATTGGTTTGAGCAAGATTAAACAGACCGGACAAGGTGGTAAAGGTATGGCTATTACCGGCATCATCTTGAGCCTGCTTTCAGTTTTAGTGTTTGTGTTATTTGTGCTAATTCTTGCCCCAATCATCGGAGATGTGTTTAGCTCCGTTCAATCTGGACTTGGCTATTAAACGCAGATTGTCAACCAAGCAGAACGTACAGTAGAAGCGTCTGCGTTAGGGGTTGGAATTTGGAGTATTTCGCGGTATAATAAATCTGTTCGGTCTTCAACGGACAGATCAGGTTATTGAAATTTTGAGAGGTGATCAGCGAGTATTCCAATTCGCAGCACGCAACCACAAAGTTTTGTGACCCAAAGACTGTCGTTGAAAACCGACGCAGTCTTTTTTTATCCCCCGGCGAAGGGAGGTGAGTTACCATGGCTTCAGTAGTTTTACGTCCAAATGAATCACAGGATTCTCTGCTGAAACGCTTTCGTAAGAAAGTTGTGAAAAGTGGCGTCCTCAGCACCATCCGAAAGAAGCGCTGGTTTGTTTCCAAGAGCGAACTTCGCCGAGTGGAAAAGAAGAAAGCCATCCGCCGTATTAAACGCCGCCAGTTCACCAAATTCGGTGAATAATTTAGCAGATCGGCAAGCACTGGCGACCCGATCGGCTGGTCAGGAGAAGTATGGCCAAAGAAGAAGATAAAATCCAGGTTGAAGGCGAGATCATCGAAGCCTTGCCCGGAACACAGTTCAGGGTAAAGCTTGAGAATGGCCATGTCGTCCTCGCTTATCTATCCGGTCGCATGCGCAGGTACTACATCCGCATTCTGCTGGGTGACCATGTGAAGGTCGAGATGAGCCCCTATGATCTTACCCGCGGCCGCATTGTCTATCGCCAAAAGAAGAACGAACCCATGATGGACGAACCAACCCGGTAATGATTTACAATTACAACCCCGATTTATTTTCGGGGTTGTTTTTTTTACCATAATAAAGTAACTCCCCGAATTCTTTTCTCAGAATTCAGGGAGTTGTTTTCATAAACCTTGTCTGATTTACTTTGTTTCTTCTTCAGGCTTGGTATAAGCCATGGCTGCCATCTGCTTGTAATATTCCCATTTGCGTTTGGCGAATTCACTGGCTTCATTCATCAGCATCTCAGCCCGATTTTCGTCGCTCTGGACGAGCTGGCGGTAGCGGGTTTCATTGTAGGCGTAATCTTTGACAGCCACGGTCGGTTCTCTGCTATCCAACTGCAGCGGATTCTTGCCTTCATCCGCCAGGGCGGGATTGAAGCGGTAAAGCGGCCACAGTCCGGTCTGAGTGATCAGCTTTTGCTGCTCGAGGCCTTTGACCATGTCGATGCCTTGGTTGATGCAGTGGCTGTATGCAATGATCAGAGAAGGGCCGTCGTAAGCTTCAGCTTCGAGGATGGCTTTGAGGGCATGTTGGTCGCTGGCACCGATGGCGATATTGGCTACATACACATAACCGTATGACATGGCCATCAAGCCAAGGTCTTTCTTGCCCAGAGCCTTGCCCTTAGCCGCGAATTTGGCCACTGCGCCGATCGGCGTGGCTTTGGAGGATTGGCCACCGGTGTTGGAGTAGACTTCAGTATCCAGCACCAGAACATTCACGTTGCGTCCGCTGTTCAAAACGTGATCCAGACCGCCGTAACCGATATCGTAAGCCCATCCGTCACCACCGATAATCCAGACGCTCTTTTTCACCAGAGAATCGGCGACGCCGAGCAGCATCTTGGCGGAAACATGTTTGCTCTTGAGCAATTTGGCTTTCAAAGCTTCCACACGAGTGCGTTGGGCGCGGATGCCGCTGTTGGAGCTCTGATCAGCCTGCAGGATCTCTGCGACCAGAGAATCGCCTAATTCTGCTCCCATGGCTGAAAGCAGTTCTTTGGCAAACTCATTTTGTTTGTCGAGGGTCAGGCGCATTCCCAGACCGAACTCGGCGTTGTCTTCGAACAGTGAGTTTGCCCAGGCCGGACCGCGACCCTGGTTGTTGACTGCCCATGGGGTGGTCGGTAAGTTGCCGCCGTAGATCGAGGTGCAGCCGGTGGCGTTGGCAACGATCATATGATCGCCAAACAGTTGAGAGACTAATTTAATGTAGGGAGTCTCACCGCAGCCAGCGCAAGCGCCCGAGAACTCAAAGGTGGGTTCGAGCAGCTGTGAATTCTTAACTGAAGTGGGTTGGAACAGTTCGGGATCTGGGATGGGCAAAGTTTGGAAGAATTCCCAGTTCTTGACTTCTTGTTCGCGCAGCGGGAGCTGTGGAGCCATGTTGATGGCCTTGCGAGCCGGGTTGGTCTTGTCTTTGGCCGGGCAGTTCTCAACGCACAAGCCGCATCCCGTGCAGTCTTCAGGTGAAACCTGGATGGTGAATTTGGTGCCAGGAAATTCTTTAAACTTGGCTTCAGTTGATTTGAATGCGGCAGGGGCGTCTTTTAATAACGCCGGATCGTAAACCTTCTCGCGGATGACCGCGTGCGGGCAAACGAACGAGCATTTCGCACACTGGATACACAGATCGGGTTCCCACACCGGGATCTTGAGGGCAATGTTGCGTTTTTCCCACTTGGTGGTCGCGGAGGGGAAGACACCATCCACGGGGAAGGCGCTGACGGGCAGTTGGTCGCCTTTGAAGGCGATGATCTCACCCAGCACGTCCACCACGAACTTGGGAGCTTCTTTAGAGACTGGCGGGCGACGTTTGATTTTGCTGGTGGCGGTATCAGGGACCTTGATCTCGAAGAGATTGGCCAGGGTCTGGTCAACGGCGTCGAAGTTTTGTTTCACAACAGACTCACCGCGTTTGCCGTAGGTCTTCTTGATCGATTTCTTGATCTGGGCGATGGCTTCGTCGCGCGGTAGCACACCACTGATGGCAAAGAAGGCCGTCTGCATGATGGTGTTCACACGACCGCCCATGCCAGTCTTGGCGGCCACGTCATTGGCGTTGACAATGTAGAATTTTAGTTTCTTGGTGATGATGTCCTGCTGAACTTCCAGAGGCAGGTGATCCCACACTTCATCCTTCTCGTAAACGCTATTAAGGAGGAAGACCGCGCCCGGGGTGGCGTATTTCAGCATATCCAGCCATTCCAAGAAGGAGAACTGGTGGCAGGCCACAAAGTTGGCGTCACCATATTCGATCAAGTAGGGGGCTCTGATGGGTTCGGGGCCAAATCTCAAGTGAGAAATGGTAACTGAACCAGATTTCTTGGAATCGTAGTAGAAGAAACCCTGCGCGTCATTGGGGGTATCTTCACCGATGATCTTGATGGAGTTCTTATTTGCGCCAACAGTGCCGTCTGAACCCAAACCGAAGAAGACGCAGCGTTTGGTCTTTTCGTGTGCGATGGAGAAGCAGTCATCATAAGAAAGGCTGGTGTGAGTGACGTCGTCGTTGATGCCAACTGTGAAATGATTCTTGGGTGCTGATTTGGCTATTTCCTCGAAGACACCTTTGACCATGGCTGGGGTGAATTCCTTGGAGGAGAGGCCATAGCGTCCGCCGACGATGCGCGGTGCGGTCTTGAAGGCGGTCTTGCCGGAGGAAAGTCCCTCGTTGATTGCTGTGACCACATCCAAATACAGGGGTTCGCCAACTGCGCCAGATTCTTTGGTGCGATCAAGCACAGCCAGGGTCTTGACAGTGGCGGGCAGTGCTTTGACGAAATGTTCAAC
>CAZRHZ010000070.1:4158-13689 GCA_964599995.1 uncultured Anaerolinea sp.
GAAAGGGCGTGGGCGGCGATGGTGCGTGCCGCGATATGGAAAACCGTTGGGATCAGCTCACCCGCGATCTTGTACATATTGGGGATCATGAGCAGCAAACCCTGTGAGGCGGTGAAGGTGGTGGTCAGAGAGCCGGTCTGCAGTGCGCCATGAACCGCGCCCGCAGCGCCGCCTTCTGATTGCATTTCCATCACGGAGGGAACAGTACCCCATAGGTTCTTTTTCCCTGCGGCTGCCCAGGCATCGGCGTGCTCTCCCATGCTTGAGGACGGGGTGATGGGATAGATCGCCACCACCTCTGCCAAACGATAGGCCACACTTGCTACAGCTTCGTTTGCATCAATTGTTGTTTTCTCTCTTTTCATGTTTCACTCCATAATAAAAAGTAGGGGGCATAAAAATACCCCAGATATACGATCTGGTTACGAGTTTATTATATCGCATAATTTAGTTTCGTCTGTCGAAAACAAGTTTCATTTATTAATTGTCCCCAATGCATTGTTGAATGCCGAAACGCGCGTTTGAGATTTGCGAAGTTTTTAGTGGTTGCCTGATCTCTCTGTGAACACCCTCAAGAAGTCGGTTAAAACTGGACCAATATTGCTCTCGGTAGAGTAGTGACCTACTAGTGGTTATGTTCACAATAATAAGATAAAATTTATGATAATAGTAGATATAAAACCTGCTTTTTCAATATAAATATACTGTGTTTATCTCAACATATCACTCTTCTTGACTGCGCAACAACTGGAACGCAGCCAGCGTCTTGCTGTCTTCGATCTCCCCTTTTTGGATCAACGAGTTGATTTCCTTTAAAGGTACTTTTCTCAAGTTGATGAATTCATCGGCATCGGGCGTCAAAGGCGACGTGAACAAACCCTTTGCCAGATAACAGAACATATACTCGTTCGCGTAACCAGGAGTCATGTAAAAATTGCCAAGCGGTTTGACCTCTTTGGCATCCATACCGATTTCTTCGCGTAATTCGCGTTTTGCAGTCGCCAGCGCATCTTCGCCAGGTTCAACTTTACCGGCTGGAAGCTCCAGAAGGGTTTTACGCGAACCAATGCGGTACTGTTCGACAAAATAGACGTTTTGTTCATCATCGATGGGCAGAACCGTGACCGCGCTTTGGATGTCGATCAACTCATAGGTTTTCTTCTTCCCGTCGGGTAGTTCCGCATCAATTTTCTTGACCGTGAACAACCTGCAGGAATAAGCAGTGTTTTCAGAGCGAATGATTGGTTTCATGGTTGTTTTCCTTGCTTAAATTATACTGGCGGGTGATTCACCCGCCAGTGTTTTCCTGATTCCAGATTGATTAAGGGATCTGCAGTACCTGACCCACAGTCAGGGCGGTACCTGCCGTCAGGCCGTTGGCTGCGTAAACAGTGTTGGGGTCGACATCGCCGAACGAGCAGGCGATCTTTCCCATCGTGTCGCCAGCCAGCACCGTGTAGGTGGTGGGGTGAGTCTTCAGGGCGCGCCCATCGCCAAAACTGCCAGAGGTTGGGATTTTGATGACGGTTCCAATACCAGGTTGTGAATTGTTGTTCATCCCGTTGAGCGTTAAGAGGTCTCCAACGCTGACATCGAAGCGACGTGCCAGACACCACAAGAATTCTCCGGCCTGAATGGTATAAGTGGCCGGGCGTCCGGGCGTGGGTGTGGGATAAACGATCTTGGTGGGAGCCGTGGTGGCGATCACAGCCGGTGTGGAGGGTGTTCCGGTTCCAACACCTGGTGTGATATTGCCACCGACTGCGGGTGTGATGTTGTCTACCGCCGGTGTAGTGTTGGCGGAAGGGGTGTTAAACACGAACGCCGGTGTGCTGGTCACCATGGGGAAACTCCCTGTGGTGGGGGTCGTTAAGGCCATGGCGGTTTGGGTTTGTTTGAGAATATCAGCCATGATCTGCGGCTGGGTGGCAACCGGGAAAGGGATCTCGTCCGTGGTTGCTGTGGGTGCCACGGTCGGCGCAACGGAGGCAGGTCGTTGGCAGGCGGTAAAAAGTAGGCTGAGTATGGTGAAGGTGACCACTAACCCGATAAGTTTTCTGTTCATTTGATTTCTCCTCGTCCATTTCAATTTTGGGTCTGCCTCGAAAAAACCGATAGGTTGCTACCCGAATTGAATTTTCAAATGGTAGCACATCGCCAGAACAGCGTCAAGCAAGACCAACGATCTATTAAGTTGCACTTCTCGTGCCAAAAACTAATAAATCAAGCGCTTTTTATTTATCCTTGAATGGAAAGAGCTTATTTCTTGAGAAGCCCTAAGAAAGGAGTGATTGTGTATTAGAGAATGATCAATGTTTTATTAGAGTCTGCATATTACTATTGACATTCAAATTTAATTCGTCATACAATAAAAGCATGGAATATAAGGATTACTATAAAGTTCTCGGCGTAGATCGCAATGCGTCGCAGGATACGATCAAGAAAACATATCGTAAATTGGCGATGAAATATCACCCTGATCAAAACCGGGGCAACAAACAAGCTGAAGAGAAGTTTAAAGATATTAACGAGGCTTACGAAGTTCTTAGCGATCCCAAAAAACGTGAGCGCTACGACCAGCTGGGAGCTTCGTATTCTCAATGGCAGAATCAAGGCGGAGGCACGGGCGGATTCAACTGGAATGACTGGGTAGTCAACCAGCAACGTGGACGCGGCCAAAGTGTGGATTCTGGAGGTTTTGGCGAATCGTTTGGCGGATTTTCAGATTTCTTCAGTGCCATTTTTGGTGGCATGCCTGTGGGCGGAAGGACAACCACCCGCCAACCTGCCCGAACCCCGGTCATCGAGCAAAAAGTCCAGATCACCCTTGATGAAGCGTTTCGGGGCACACAACGGCAATATATCATCGGCGACAAGAAAATTGAGGCGAAAATTCCTGCTGGTGCGGTGACCGGCACCAAGGTCCGCATGGCGGGGGCCGTCCCCTCATCCAGTTCAAGCCAGAGATCAGACCTGCTCCTGAATATCGAAGTGCTTCCTGACAATCGCTTCGCCATTCAGGGGAACGATCTGTCTTCAGAGGTGCGTGTGGACCTGTACACTGCCGTTCTGGGTGGTTCGGTCACGGTTTCTACTCTCTCTGGCGATGTTCGCTTGACCATCCCGGCAGGTACACAGCCTGGACAAAAATTCCGCCTGGCGGGTAGAGGATTGCCTAAAGTGAAGGAACAAACGGCCTTTGGCGACTTGTTTGTGATTGCCAAAGTGGAGCTGCCGAAAAAATTAACTGATAAGCAGCGTCAGTTGTTTGAAGAACTAAAATCGACATAAATGGAAGAGGAAAGAGTGAAAAAAAGCATATCCATTGGTATTTCCATCATTTTCTTACTTGGTCTATTGGCCTGTCAGTTTACACCCGACATAAATCTGGATAATTCTGACAACACTCCTTCCGAAACCCTGGCGACCGTGCAGGCCAATCCGATCGTTCAATATGTGATGCCAGACGGGGCTGAAGCGATTACAGACTCTACTCTGTCTTCAGTTTTTGAGCGTGTGAATCCGGGTGTCGTATCGATATTTATCACTACGGCTGAAGGTGAAGCATCAGGGTCTGGGTTCGTTTACGACACGGCCGGACACATCTTGACCAATTACCATGTGGTGGAAGGTGCTACAGAGATCGAAGTGGATTTTCCCAACGGGCTGAAGGTAGCTGGTGAACTGACTGGCACAGACCTGGATTCAGATCTGGCTGTGATCACTGTGAATGTGCCCGCCGATCAACTGGTTCCACTGCCGCTGGGTGATTCAGATTCCCTCAAGGTCGGACAAATGGTGGTCGCAATTGGCAACCCTTTTTCGACCTATCAAAGCACCATGACCCTCGGGATCGTGAGTGCTAAAGGGCGAATTCTGGATTCCATTCGCACCGATGGCGGTCAAAACACCTTTACCGCGGGAGACATCATTCAAACCGACGCGGCCATCAACCCGGGCAACTCGGGTGGCCCTCTTCTCAACATGAACGGTGAGGTGATCGGCATTGTGCGGGCCATTCAGACTTCAGGGATCACGGCTGACGGAACGGCAGTGAACACGGGCATCGGGTTTGCCGTTTCGATCAACATTGTCAAGCGGGTGGCTCCCACCCTGGTTCTGGGTGAAAAATACGATTATCCCTACATCGGGATTTCAAGTTCTCCTTACGACTATACCCTCACTCAATGGCAGGCGCTTGGGTTCACCCAGACCAGCGGTGCTTATATTGTCTCTGTCTCTTCAGGCGGACCTGCTGAACTGGCTGGCCTAAGAGGTGGTAACACTCCCACGCAGATTCCCAACCTGTTGGCTGGTGGCGACCTGATCGTCGCGGTGGATGGGAATCCTGTGATTGTCTATGGAGATTTGATCTCTTACATCTTTACGCACAAGTCCCCCGGAGATCAGATCACGCTGACCATCATCCGAGATGGTGAAGAAATGGAGGTGCCCCTGACGCTTGGGAAACGCCCATAAGGCTGGTTTCGATCTTTATCAATTGAGGAGGAACTCATGTTCACGGAAACAAGCTTGCGGAAAATTCGTGAGTTTTCCGCTGATTACCCCATCGTAAGTCTGTACCTCAATACAGAACCTTCACTGGGTAACGCTGAAACACATCGTCTTCGTTTGCGCAACATGTTGAAAGATTTACCTCTCGAAAAAGATTCTGAAAAAATTGAGGCCTTTTTTAACCATCAATATGATTGGTCTGGTCGCGCGGTAGCGGTATTTTCGTGCGCCCAGGCCGATTTTTTTGAGTATATTCCGCTGTCAATATCAGTGAGGGATTTCATCAAAGTGGCTACCAAAGCGGAAATTGAGCCGCTCGAGGATCTGCTGCAAGATGTCAACCACCTGGGAGTGATCCTTGTGGACAAGCAGGGTGCCCGCCTCTTTTATTATCACATGGGTGATTTGTTGGAGCAGGAAGGCATTCTGGGCGACGAGGTGAAGCACGTCAAGTCAGGCAGTTCCACCTCATCACATGGGCTGCGCGGTGGATCGATGGACGGCGCACGCAATCAGGAGGAAAAGGTCGACCGTAATCAGCGCCGGATCAGGGATTTTGCGATCCAGTTCTTCACGAACCACCATGTGAAAAAGATCATGATCGCGGGCAGTGATGATAATGTGGCTCTGTTTCGCTCCAGTTTGCCAAAGCCGATCCAGAACCTGATCGTTGGTACGTTTACCTTAAGCATGTCAGCCACCCATGCGGACGTGCTGCACAAAGTCATGCAACTCAGTCGTCAAACCTGACCTTGCTGTCTTGCGAAAATAAAAGTGGCTGCCAGCTGGCAGCCACTTTTTGGTGTGCTTTCGATTAATCCAGGTTGCTGATGAGCAGCAGCAGGTTTGAATATAAGGCTTCAAGTGCGGCTTTTGAGGTCAGAGGGTTGGACTCCAGGTTGGATTCGGCCTCTTCGATCTTGGTCTGGAAGCCGGATAGGGCGGCCGGGTCAATCTCCGTTAGCTCAAGCTCAGCCAGATCCTGTTTTACGAAGCTAAGGGCCTGCCTGGAGGAAGCCGGGTCAAGGCCTTCCAGGGTGGCGCGCGCGGCATTCACACCCGCACCGAATTTATAGATGAGGGCCAACTGCTCCGACTTGGCCAGGGCGGCGGTCTGTTCTTCAATGGTGGTTTGAGCCGCAGCAAGATCGTTTTGGGTGGTGGTAAGCGTAGCGTTGAGGGTATCGATCTGTCTCTGCAGGTCGGCGGATTTTTCAGTCTCTGCGGTCAGGTCAGCCTGCGCGGAGGCCAGGTCAGCGTCTAATTGGGTTACTTTGGGCTGCATCAGGGCAAAATAAGTGACCAGCGCACCGGCCAAAAAAGCTGCCAGAAACACAATCACCCACGGCAGGGCACGATCAACGATACTTTTCTTGGCAGGGGCTTGCACTTCTACTTTGGGGCTTTCAACCGGGGTTTTCTCGACCGGCTTGTCTTCAGCTTGGACTTTCTTTTCAGGATCCATGTCCTCTTCCTTTCCAAATCACCTGTGAATAGATGGATTAAGTATAACCCGCAAAAAACGATTTCACAACTTTATTGTTTTAGTTTTTCAATGGATCGCAATGCAATCGCATGTGGTTTCCATTTTTGCTCAACTGTCACGAATAACGAATATGCCTATTTTTGTGCCTTTCGAGTTTTTCGTGGTGAAAGTTTTTCTTACCATAAAGAAGAGCGATCCCGATACCTTGAACAGGAATCGTCGGGTTATAATCCTGTTATATGGATTCCACGCCGACCTCTACCACAGACAACAGACAGATCGCCAGAGCTTCAGGCACCATCATGCTGGCCTTCATCATTGGGCAGGTCTTCAGCCTGGCTTCGGGTATGCTCATCACCTGGAAGTTCGGCACTGGCATGGAGTACGACGCGTTCAACGCTGCCAACAAGTTCCCCGACATCTTGTATCAATTGGTGGCAGGCGGCGCGCTGGCCTCGGCCTTCATCCCGACCTTCACCGGGCTGCTGGCTAAAGGGGAGCGTTCCAAAGGCTGGAAGCTGGCCTCAGCAGTAGCCAACTGGATCACCCTGATCTTCGTGGCGGTCGGTCTGCTCTCAGTCGTCTTCGCACCCTGGATCGTGCGCAACATTCTGGCACCGGAGTTCAAAGACCCCGTCCAGTTCCAATTGACGGTCAACCTGCTGCGTATACAACTGGTCTCGCCAGTGGTCTTTGGCATCAGTGGACTGCTGATGGGCATCATCAATTCGCATCAAAGCTTCCTCTGGCCGGCACTTGCGCCTGCCATGCTTTCGATCGGCAAGATCATCGGCGTGCTCTTCTTCGCGCCTGGCATGGGCATTTATGGCCTGGCGCTGGGTTTTGTGCTTGGCGCGCTGATGCACGGTTTGATCCAGCTGCCGGCACTTTTCAAGTTACCTGAACGCCATTATTCGTTCACGTTGGGCTCCAAAATGCCCGAAGTGCGCGAAGTGGTCAGATTGATGGGACCGCGCATGCTGGGTGTGGCCTTTGTGCAATTGAACTTTCTGGTCAACATCCGCATCGCGTCGGGGCAGCCTGAAGGCAGCCTTTCAGCTATCAACGTGGCTTTCGCGCTGATGATGATCCCCGAGATCGCCATCGCCCAATCCATCGCCATTTCGGCGCTGCCAACTTTTTCAGCCCAGGTGGCCAAGGGCCGGTTGGATGATATGCGTTCCAGCCTGGCGTCGCTGCTGCGCGGTTTGCTGCTGCTGGCTGTGCCGGCTTCGCTGGGTTTGATCTTGCTGCGCGAGCCTTTAATCACTTTGCTTTATCAACGCGGCAGCTTTGATGCGCACTCCACCCAACTGGTGGCCTGGGCGCTGCTGTTTTACGCCGCAGGTTTGGTGGGCCATTCGGTGGTAGAGCTTGTTTCGCGCGCTTTTTACGCCCTGCACGACACCAAGACGCCTGTCTTCGTGGGGGTGGTGATGATGAGCCTGAACGTGGGGTTGAGTATATTGTTTTCAAAGTGGTTTGCTCAATTGGGGCTGATGCCGCACGGTGGACTGGCGCTTTCAAACTCGCTGGCCACCTTTTTAGAGATGGGTGTGCTGCTCTTCATCATGCGCCGCAAACTCTCGGGTTTGGAGGGCGGCCGTGTTTTGAAGGGTGTGCTGCAAGCTCTGCTGGCGGGCGGCGCCATGGCGCTGGCCTTGTGGGGCTGGTTGGAACTGACCGCCGGCCTGTCGATGTGGGTCATAGGTCTGGTGGGTGTGGCGGCGGGGGTGTCGGTTTACGCACTTGGTCTGGTACTGCTGCGCGTGCCTGAATTGAACTTGGTCAAACCGCTCTTCAAAAAGCTGCTGACCCGCCTGACGGGCAGGAAGGGTGAAACGGCATGAGCCTGATCTTGAGGCCTGCGCGTCAATCAGACGCAGTCATCAGCGCACTACTGCTGACCGAGACCAACGGAGATTTCGGGCTCCAGGTGCTAGGCCTGGGTGACCCCGCCTTGCAGATCAAGGCGATGCAGGAATGGTTTCTGGCGGGGGCCAACCGTTTCAGCCATGAAGAGGCCTGGATCGCCGAGAAATATGGCGTGGCGGCAGGCTTGCTGCTGTGCTTTGAAGGTTCCCGCCTGACGGCTCTTGAATTGGGCTGCGCCAGGCGTCTGGCTGCCATTTACGGCCTTGGCGGTGCCATCCGCATGCTGTGGCGCAACAACCAACTGGCTTGCCGCAAAGATGCCGAACCAGACGAGTATCTGATTTCCCACCTGGCTGTGGATGAGCACTTCAGGCGTCAGGGCATCGCTAAAGTGCTGCTGGAAAAAGCCGCCGACCTGGCCAGGGCAAAGGGGCTGCACAAGTTGGTGCTGGAAGTTGAGGCCAACAATCAACCGGCCGTCGCGCTTTACCAACGGGCGGGTTTTGAGGTGATCGACACGTTAAGGCCTCATGATCCGAAGGGACTTTTGCGAAGTTTTGAGTATTTCAAGATGTTAAAGAGCGTTTAGGAGGAATCCCAATGAAAAAGAACAGCGGACAGGAATTCATGCGCGCCACGTATTACGACCAACTCAGCCCGTCGCCGCAGGAGGGGGGTCAGATGCCGCAGCCGCCGCTCGAGCTGCCCATGCCCGAAGGCGCGGAGCTGATCGCGCTGACACCTCATGAGCAGTTGGTCATGCCCGCCATCGAACTGCGCACGGCTGTGGAAGCGCGCAAGTCGCTGCGAAAATATGCCGAGAAAGCGCTCACGATGGACGAACTGGATTATTTGCTGTGGCTTTCGCAGGGGGTGAAGCATCTCTCCTCCCGGCCATCCACGGCGCGCACAGTGCCTTCGGCCGGCGCACGGCACGCCTTTGAAACGCTCTTACTGGTCAACCGCGTGGAAGGGCTCGAACCCGGCTTGTACCGTTACATGGCGATCGAGAACGGGTTGGTGCGCTTAGCCGCTGCTGCGGAGATCAACGCGCAGATCACGCAGGCCTGCCTGGGTCAGCCTCAGGTAGCAACCAGTGCTGTCACTTTCATCTGGGCGGCGGTGGTGGAGCGCATGTTCTGGCGCTACGTCGAGCGCGGCTACCGCTACCTGCACCTGGATGCCGGGCACGTCTGCCAGAACCTGGCGCTGGGAGCTGAAGCCCTCGGCTGCGGCATCTGCCCGATCGCGGCCTTCGACGACGAAGCGCTCAACACCGCTCTCGGCCTGGACGGCGACGAGCAGTTCGTGGTCTACCTGGCGTCGGTGGGGAAAAAGCAGTGATTCGTGATTAGAGATTAGTAATCAGGCACTCAGTAACCAGGCACCCAGTAATCAGGAAAACCAGAGCACCTTTCGGAGACGGGAGGTGCTTTTTGATTCGTTTTCGTTTCCGAAAAATATCTAGAACGAACAGAAACGAATCACTTATTTTGGATTCTACTGAGGCGTAATAATTGATAATTGAATTCCTCCTCTCGCAAGATCAGCTTGCTCTTACAGAGTGCTGCGCAAGGAGCGCACACTGCCCTGGCGGTCAGTGCCAGGGGAGATCGCGAATTACGATTCAATTATTCACGGCAATGCGGATCAGT
>CAZRHZ010000071.1:0-13561 GCA_964599995.1 uncultured Anaerolinea sp.
GCCAGCAAGGCCAGCACCGGGTAGAGTCCGATTAAAAGCGGATGGAAAACGAGCGTTTTTTTCTTTTTTGTGGTTTTTCCGGTAACGGACATACGAATTGACCTTGATGGTGGATTTTTGTTTATTGTACCAGACCAGACTGCAGGGTGTCGCGTGCGCGAGAAGGTTGTATAATATATAGGACAAATATTCGAGTATCACGGGATGCATTCAATGGAAACCCTTTCTCTTCTTGAAGCTCGCAATCTAGCCTTGTTTACCCAGGGGTACTTGTTCCCTTCCAAAAAGAAAGCCACACTTCAAGACGTCCGGCAGGTGATCTCGAATCTCGGCGTGCTGCAGATCGACACCATCAATGTGATTGCCCGCAGCCCGTATTTTTGCCTGTGGAGCCGCGTCGGAGAATATGATCCCCGCTGGCTTGAGCAACTGCTAGAAGAGAAGAGCATCTTCGAGGGTTGGGCGCACGAAGCCAGTTTCTTGCCTGTGGAGGATTTTTTATTACACCGCCGGCTGGTGATCGAACGGCTGCGCTTGCCGTGGTATCACGGCTGGTACGAAAAGAACAAAGAAGGTGTGGATGAAATTCTTGCCCATGTCAGGGAAAACGGCCCCGTGCGTTCCTCAGATTTCAAGCGCCAGGACGGCCGCGTGGGAACCTGGTGGGACTGGAAGTTCGAAAAAAGCGCGTTGGAGTATTGGTTCGCGGCCGGTGAGTTGATGATCGACAGGCGCATCAACTTCCAACGTGTCTATGACCTGCGCGAACGGGTCGTTCCGCAGTTGAAAGATCAGGATGTGCCCGATCTAAACACCGTTTACCGGCAGTTGATCAAGCGCTCGATCGGTGCGCTGGGGTTCGCTTTGCCCGGCTGGGTCGCGGATTATTTCAGACTGCCTAAAAAGGATATTCTCGCCCTGCTCCAGAAAATGATCGATGAAGGGCAGTTTGTCCAAATCCAGGTGGAGGGCTGGAAGGAATCAGCGTGGGCGCTGCCTGAGGTTTGGGAGCAATTCAACACAAAGAAGATCCGCAAAGTCAGACCCGAGGGAACCACGCTGCTTTCGCCATTCGATTCACTGATATTTGACCGTAAACGCACCAAACAGTTGTTTAATTTCGATTTTGCCATTGAATGCTACCTTCCGGCAGCCAAACGCAAATATGGTTATTTTCTGGTACCCATTTTGCATGAGGGCGAGTTGATCGGCAGGCTGGATGCCAAGGCGCATCGCGCGGAAAAGATTTTTGAAGCGAGAGCGATCTACCTTGAACCGGGTGTTCCTGTCACCCCAAAACTGGCGCAAGGACTGGCCGGTGCTTTGACACGCTGCGCTGAATGGCACAAGACGCCTGCGGTAAAAATTAGCCGCTGCGATCCTGAAGAACTGACAGAGTCCCTTCTGCCGATCTTGCCTCAATAAATGCAAGTGCGGAGGATCTTTCGGTTGAGTCAAGGGTTACATTAATATAACGTGCAATTCTTATATCTCTCATACAATCATGGGGTAAGATTCGTTCAGGGATTATGGCTGTAAAAGAGACTTCTCAACCTCAGGTACTGGTGATCATCAACCCCGTGGCTGGATTTTTGAACGTGGCGGTGAGCAAACGCATCATCACCAACCATTTCAAACGGGCGGGTTGGTATGTTCATTTTTATTTAACTGAGAAAGACACTGATTTTACCAGCCTGATTAAATCATATCTTGATAAGGGGATCAGCCTGATCGTGGTGGTGGGTGGGGATGGCACCATTGCGTCTGTGGCGGCGGGCATGGCGCACTCATCGGTTCCATTGGGCATCATCCCTGCCGGCACCTGGAATGCCATCGCGCGCCATCTGATGCTGCCCTTGAATCCCATTCTGGCTTTGGCGCTCATAACCGGCAAGCATCAGGTGCGCTATCTTGATTTGATGTCGATCGGTGAGACCGTGCACGCCATGAACCTGGGCGTCGGTTTCAGCGCGAAAATGATCAAATCTTCCACGCGCGAATCAAAACGCCTATTTGGCATGCTGGCGTATTTTCGCAATATTATTAAGCAGGCGTTTGGTCTGGAGCTGACGCGTTACCAAATTGAAGCGGACGGCAAGGTGTATCACGGCAAGGCTTCAGAGATCTTCGTTGCAAATTACGGCGTGGTTGGGCTGAACGTCATTGAATCGCTGCTCGATATCCACCCCAATGATGGCAAAGCGGATGTGTTAATCTTCAAGCCCCGTACCATTCTGGACTTGCCGGCTGTGTTCTGGCAGGCCTTGATTTTGCGCAAGAAGCGCGGGCCGAAATTTCAACAATTACAGGCCAGTCGTTCGATCACCATCCAGACCACACCGCCGATGGACGTGCAGGCGGATGGCGAGTTCATCGGTCAAACGCCCGTTACCGTCACAGTCCTGCAGCAATCCGTGTGTGTCATTGTGCCTGACCTGCCGCTTCGATAACGATTTCGATAACGATTATCCAAGGGCAGACGTGCTGGCATGGATCTCCTTTGCCAGTAAGTTGGTTTTTTTGATCGAACCCAGATAGAGCTGGGTCATCGTCTCCGAAGGCACATTCAAAGCCATCACCGTGTTCCAGTCGCCATCTTCATACGCCTTGATTCCTTTTAAGACCAGACCGGGCAAACCTTCATAGTTTAGTAAAGCACCGGAGATGGTCTCAGACAGATTCAAGGTTGGGATGACCTGAGCCATGGGCTGATCCATCAAGGCGTCCAACACTGAAAAGAGACCCACCAGAAAGAAAACTTCCGGTTGGGGCTGGTTGTAGAGTTTTGCCAGAGATTCAGCCATGTGTGCGCGCTGCAGCGCGATGTTGGTGAGCTCGGGTGGTTTATCCTGAAGGCTTGACATCAAGAGCAGCGACATCCACCCACGCATCGTATCGAAGCCGAGCAAAGAGATGGCTTGCCTGAGCGAAACCACCTTGGTGGACAACGAGTAATACCCCGAATTGGAAAGTCTGAGCAGTTTATAACTTAATCCCACATCCCGCGAAACGATGTTTTCGAGGTCTGTAAAATTCGTTTTTTGGTTCTGCAGCACCGCGATGGACTGCATGATCACCAGGCGCGAGGAATCCATTTTTTTGCCGGAAACGATGTTGGGTTTGCACAGGAAGTATCCCTGGTAATAGTCAAATCCCAGACGGCGGCACAGGTTGTAATCCGCCATGGTTTCCACTTTTTCTGCCAGCACTTTAAAACCGCTGTTCCGGATGGCCGTTACCATATCTGGCAGAATGAAGCGATCAATCTTCGGCAGATCCAGTTTGATAATGGATGCCACGCCCAGAAATTGATTGATTCGATCCACGTCATTGACGTCATCCAGTGCGATGGTGAAGCCGGAGTTGTTCAATTCACGCACCGCGTTGAGCAGTTGTGGATCAGCTTTCACGTCTTCGAGGATCTCGATGACCGCCCGATTGGATGGAAGCAGAATCGGATATTTTCCCACCAAAAAATTACGGGTCAGATTGATGAATGCCCTGGCATTTCCAACAATGTTGTCGAGCCCCATTTCGATCAAAGTGTTCTGGATGACTTGAAGGGTGGCCTGATCGCCATCCTTGAAAACCGCGCTGTTTTCAGCCCCTGAACGGTACAGCAGTTCATAGGCGTAAACGCTCATATTGCGGTCAAATATCGGTTGTCTACCCACTAGAAGATCAGGCATGTTTTCCCCTCTCTATTTACCCGTGATTTCCCATAATTGTGTCAGTTTCTCTTCAAGTCGTTCTCCCAGCGCTTCTCCCCGTGTTGAGGTCACGTCATCCGCATTCTCAAAAACCACGCACGGCACCTTGACCCCCTGGATTTCCAGATGATTGGCGTCGGCCCGTTCAAGGTCTTGCCAGTCGATTTCCTTGTACAGCCGCTCCAGTTTGGTGTCTGGCAGGGCGTGCTCCAGAATGCTGTCTGGCTTATCTGGATTGAAGCGTTTGCGGTTCTTCCTCAGGGATTCTTCCCATGGTACATCCACGTACAAGATGGCCATTTTTTCGAGCATTGGTTTGGAAAGGTGTTCAAACGCAGAACGGTAACCCCCATGCTCACTGCCGCGCGAGAATTCGACGATGGTCGAAAATTCTTGCTCAAAAGCTGGAATGTCCCGTGCTTTTTTCTCGTATTCCAGGCTAATGCGCTCAATGAGCAGGTCCCACTGATATTGATGCAGAAAATAACCATCTTTATCTGTGTGCAGGCGGGGATGCCCCATTTTCTCAAGCAGAGCATCTTCTTCAAACCACGCCCAAAGCATGGGGAAATCATCGATCTCGATGAATTTTCTGATGTGAAAACGGCTGACGCGCTCTTCCACCGGGGTATTCTTGAGAAAATCGATGATCTCGCTTTTTCCGGCTGCCGGTCGGGCGATCAACACGAGGATGTCAAAGGTGGTTTTTGGGTTCATTGAAAGTCCATTCTTTAATGTAGTTAATTATAGCCATACTTTGTAAAAAACCTACTGGTAGAAAGTACACTAGATTTGGTTTCATTCTTGCAACATTGCCCTTGGGAGAAGTGTATATGAAATTCATTGGGTTCATTTTCCGTCATATTATCCCCATTGGTATTTTGGCCACGCTTGGGCTGGTCATCTTTAGCATGGCCACCCCCGAACCCACCTCGCGGATCGAAGGCATCGGGGTGGACTTGACCGCATCTCCCCCCATCACGCTGGAAGCGGTTGAAGCGCAGTTGAACGCCATCCAGCAAGCCGGGGCAGAATATGTCCTTGTGAAAGTGGATTGGACACTGATCGAAATTACTCAGGACACCTACAACTGGTCCAACACCGTCCCTTTGGACGTGATCTTCAGTGCAGCTCAAAGCCGCGGATTGAAAAGCGTGGCGGTGGTCACGGGGTTCCCGATCTATTTGTCTGCTTCCACCAGCCTGGATCAAAAAACTGTCGGCGAACGCTGGGAGAAATTCATCCAGGCCGCTGTGGACCATTTCGGTGAACAGGTCAATTATTGGCAGATCGGTGACCAGATCAATTCGAATTCAATGGATGTCTCAGCACGCGCGGATCCTTCATTTTACGCCAAGATGCTGCGTGCTGCCGGCAAGATCATCCGCCGCGCGGATTCCAATGACAGCGTGTGGATGGGCAGCCTGGTCAGTGCCACCGCGCAGAACTGCGCGGTCAATCCGCTCACCTTTCTGCTTGAAGTGAATGGCGCGGGAGCCTGGAATTCAGCCGATGTGATCACCTACCAACCGCGTAGGGGGGCAGCCACACCTGAAAATCCTTCCACCAACACGGTCAATCAGGGCTGCGTTTCTTCCTTGCCCGCCAATCCCGCCTCGATCACTGCCGAGGTGGCTTCTCTGCAAGACCTGGCCCGCCAACTGGGAGGAAAGACTGTTTATATCACCGGCCTGACCTGGAACGCCACCGAACTGACCGCGCTGCAGGCCAATCGCAGCATTGACTCCAACACGCTGCAGTCTGACCTGCTGGTGCGGGGCAGCACGATGTTAATTGGCAGCGGCGCGACCTCGCTGGTTTTCTGGCAGGTCGACCCGCTCAGCCAACCCATCGCCATGACCAGCCTGGCAAATTTAAACATGCTGATGGATCATGCCCTGCCTCTGGGTCAGATTCAGGGGCAGACCGGCAACGTGCAGGAATACCGTTTTCAGAAGAGCAGCGCCATCAACGTATTGGCCTGGAGATCGCTGGATGGCGACACGCCTCAGCCGGTTTCGATTTCAAGCCTCAGCTCAGGCAGCCTGACGGCTTTTGCTGCTGATACGCCTTCCCTTGAAGCAGCTTACGGGACCCCGATCCAGGTGGACGAGGTGGGCGGAATATTGGTCATGCTGAATGAACGCCCCGTGATATTCACCGGTAAGAACGGCGGATGGGACGACCAGATCAAAGCCACGGCCAGCGAACAACTTGACCTTTGGAAGATCGATATCCGTGCAGGCGCAGCAAAATTACTGAATCGTGGAAAAACCGCGTTTTTAGGCTGGCTTGATGAGTTGTTCGTCAAGGCCAAAGACAGCGCCATTGATTGGGGCGAAGAACAGATTAAAAATTTGTTGAATTAATCAGGGAGTATAATCACCGTGAAGACTCTTACAAAGGAAAAAAACATGGTTAAAAAATGGTTGTTGCGATCTGTTCTCTTAGGGCTGGTCTTTCTGCTGGCTGCCTGTACTTTGCCTGAGGTCACTCCCCCGGTTGAGACCATCCCCACAACAGAAACCTCCTTTACCGCACCCAGCGAAGTGGCCGCGGCTCCCACCGACACTCCCATTCCGGACCCCGTGGAGATCACTGCCAAAAACGCTACTTCCCTGACCGTCGCCAACCGCGCTGCGCTTAGCAACACTCAACTGCTGAAATGGGCCGATGATAACCAAAGTCTTTTGGTGGCCAATCAAACCTCCGACACGCAGGGCAACCAGACCTTCAGTCTGGTCGTTCTGGAAGTGCCTTCCCTTGGAACGCTGGATCTCTACAGTTCTCAGATCGATCGGGTCGCCGATTTTTCCTTGAATGGAAAAATGGCCGCCTTGATCTCTCAAGACCTGAATTTACTTTCGATACTTGATTTGAGCGATCAAAATTCCGTTTTATTGACCATCACCCCCGACTTCCTGATCGGTAATGTAACCTTTTCACCGGATGCTTCGAGTGTGGCGGTCTCAAGCATGGATGCCTGGGAAGTAGTGCTCTATTCCACATCAGATGGCAGTGAGATTAAACGATTGAGTGGTTTTGAAACCGCTGCTCCAGTTTATGACGCCGGATTCAAAGATAGCCCGCAGTGGATGGTCTGGCACGCGCGTGCCACCCTGCAGTTGCAGGAGATCGAGTCTGGCATGTTGGGTCCTGAACTGAGCCATTCCGATTTTGTCATGGCTTATGAGTTGACCAGGGATGGATCCGTCTTGGCCAGCGCGGCCGCCAGCATGGTCAATGACACGATGGTTCCCAGCATCACGCTGTGGGACGCCACCAACGGGGTTGCTCTGCGGACTTTGGAATTGTCCCAAATGGCACAATGCCTGTCTTTCTCACCCAATGGCAGCCTGCTGGCTGTGGGGGTGGGGAATTCCATCCAGATCTGGGACGTGACCAGCGGCGCGCTGCTTGTCACCCTGGAGGGCCACGCCGATATGGTCGTTAAGGTGGCTTTTTCACCCGATGGCAAATACCTGGCTTCTGCCGGTTTGGACAACCAGCTTTACCTCTGGCAGGTATCTGAGTAGGATCGTGATTCCTTTCTAATCACCCCAAAAGGAGATCCTTTTGGGGTTTTTTCTTGAAATAACCCTCTATGGTATACTTTTCGAACATTAAAGAAGCGAAGAACCAAGATGCCTTTACTTTCAGTCACCAATCTCTCCAAGTCTTTCGGAGCACTGGATATTTTTTCAGAGCTGTCTTTTAGCGTTCCCCACCGCAGCCGAATTGGCCTGGTTGGTCCCAATGGGGTGGGCAAATCCACTCTGTTGCGCATCCTCATGGGTGAAGAGGAAGCCTCAGGCGGGTCGGTCAGCCGTGCCCGCAACACGGTGGTCGGTTATCTCCCCCAGGAGGCCGTGCTGCAATCCGACCGCAGCCTGTGGGACGAGATATTAACCGTCTTCACCTCCCTGCTCACGATGCAGCACGAATTGCAAGAGCTGGAAGCCAAACTGGCCGGCGACGCGGATTCAGCGGAGCTGCTGGCCCAATATGGCAGCCTGCAGGCCAGATTCGATCACGCCGGCGGATACACCCTTGAAACCCGTGTGCGCATGACGCTCACCGGGTTGGGATTCAGCCGTCAGGACGAAAAACGCCCGGTCGCGCAACTTTCGGGCGGCCAGCGCACGCGCGCCATGCTGGCCAAGCTGCTTTTGGCTGAACCAGACCTGTTGCTCCTCGATGAGCCCACCAATCACCTGGATATCGCCGCCGTGGAATGGCTGGAAAACTACCTTAAAGACTGGCCGGGGGGCGTGCTGATCGTCTCGCACGACCGCTATTTCCTTGACCAGGTGGTCAACACCATCTGGGAGATGACCCCTACGCTCGAGGAATACCGCGGCAACTACAGCGCCTACCTGCTGCAGCGCCAGGAGCGCTATGAGCGCCGCCTGGCTGAGTTCCAGGCGCAGTCCGAGTTCATCGAAAAGGAAGAGGAATACATCCGCCGCAACATCGCCGGGCAGAACACGCGCCAAGCGCAGGGCCGCCGCAAGCGGCTCGAACGGCTGGTGGATGAAGCCCGCCTGACCCCGCCGACCAAAAAACGCTCTCTGCACTTGAACCTCAAATCCACCGACCGCTCGGGCGACCGCGTGCTGCGCACGAAATCCTTAAGCGTAGGTTACGCGGACGAAGGCCAGCCCCTTTTTGAGGTGCCTGATCTGATCCTGGTGCGCAATGAGTGCGCCGCCATTATCGGCCCCAATGGCGCTGGAAAGACCACTTTTCTAAAGACCATCCTCGAAACGATTCCTCCCTTCGCGGGAGAAGCCGTGCTCGGTTCGAACCTGCAAATTGGTTATTTCGCCCAGGCACACGAAGGCCTGCACCCGCAGTGGACCCTGATGGAAGAGATCCAGGGGGTGGTACCCAAGATGCTGCCCGCGGAAGTGAGAGATTACCTGGCCACCTTCCTCTTTACCGGTGATGATGTCTTCAAGACCGTGGACCTGCTTTCGGGCGGCGAGCGCGGGCGGCTGGCTCTGGCATGTCTGGCGTTGCGCGGCTCAAATCTTTTACTGCTGGATGAGCCCACCAACCATCTTGACTTGCCCTCGCAGGAGATTCTGCAATCCGTGCTGGCGGATTTCCGCGGCACGATCCTGCTCGTCTCGCACGACCGCTATCTGATCGACGCCCTCGCAACCCAGATCTGGGAAGTCGAACCGAAGAATCGGTCGCTGATCAGCTTTAAGGGTACTTACAGCGAGTACAAGGCTTTCAAACAACAGAATCTTGAGACCGCTGCGGGTAAGCCCGTGAAGGTGGTGAACACCGATCTCCCCAAACCGAAAAGCAGCTTGAGCAAGGGCGAGCGCCAGAAATTGGAAAGCAAGATCCAATTATTGGAAGAAAAAATTGCCTGGTTGGAGAACGAGATCAAGCTCATCGAAACCCGCCTTCAGAATCCTCCCCAAGATGCCGGCCAGGTGCAGAAGCTCAGCACCGATTACGCCCGCCTGCAAGCCGAGATCGAAGCTTACATGGAGAAATGGTCCGACCTGAGCGAAGAGGTCAGGGATTCTGAAAGCAATTAGCTGAAAAGGGCGAATTGAGACAAAAACACCCATCCGTTTTGGATGGGTGTTGATATTTCTGGCAAAAACTGATCACGTTCCCCAATCCCGTAAGTATAGAAAATCATAGCCCATGGTGCGGTTGCTTAGCTTGGCAATGGGCGGCAGCACGCGCTTGAACTGGTTTTTGCGCACGCGCTGGATGACGTTCCTCACAAAAGGTTCCGCGAAACCGGCTTCCACGCATTCCTCTGGCTTGTAACGCTGGTCGATCAGCAGATAGAGCAATTGGTCCACATCCTCATAGGTGAAGCCCAGATCGTCCTCGTCGGTTTGCCCCACCCACAGGTCGGCCGAGGGGGCCTTGTTGAGAAGCGGCTGCGGCATACCCAGCGCTTTTGAGAGCTGCCGTACCTGCGTTTTATACAGGTCGCCGACCGGGTTGATGGCGCAGGCCGAATCGCCGTACAGGGTGGAATAGCCCAGCAGGATCTCGGTCTTGTTGCCGGTGCCCAGCACCAACCCCTTGAAGGCTTCGGATTGGTCGAACAGGATGATCATGCGCTGGCGCGCCATGATATTGCCTTTACGCCGGTTTTCCATCTCAGGAAAGCGGTTGATCAACGGGTCGACCATGTCGGTGATCGGGATGGTCAGCGAGGGCACACCCAGCGCGTCGATCACCAGTTGCGCGTGATCGAGTGAATCCTGCGATGAGGTCTTGTAGGGCATGCGGATGGCCAGCACGTTTTCTGCCCCCAGCGCTTCTGCGGCCAGATAGCACACCAGCGCGGAGTCGATCCCGCCGGATAGGCCTAGCACGGCATGCGAAAACCCCGAGCGGCTGATCTCGGTTTTAATGAATCCGGTCAGGATGGTGCGCGCCAACTCGGTATCGATCGACAGATCAGGCATAAAGAACCTCCGGAATGTAATTCATTGTAACGCTTTTCAATATCCGTGTTCAAGTCACTGGTGATGGTTCTGATTGATGCGCGCGATCTCTTTTTCGACCAGCGCGGATTTCTCGTCGCGCAGCAGCGGCAGGCGGGCGCGCGTGCGATGCAGATGGTTGAGATCGATCTCGGTAAAGGTCAACGCTTCTTCGTGCTGCGGACCTTGCAAGACCGGTTCGCCATCCGGGTTGAAGACCGATGCGCCGCCCCAGAAGTTCAGCCCATCCTCGTAGCCCACGCGGTTGGTGTGCACCACGAAGGAGGTGAAGAAGCCGGCGTAGGCGCGGTTGATGTCGTCCACCCAGCGCGCGGAATCCAGTTTGCCGGGCAGTTCGGTCGCGTTATTGTGGGGCAGGCCGCGCCCGGGGGAGGCGGAGGCGAAGAAGAACAGGTCCGCGCCGTCCAGCCACAGCAGGTAGGGCAGCGAGGCGTGCCAGAAATCTTCGCAGATCAGCATGCCCACCCGCCCGAAGCGTGTGTCGAAAGCGCTAACCGTGTCGCCCGCGGCGAAGAAACGCCCCTCATCGAACAGGCCGTAGGTGGGCAGGTAGATCTTGCGGTGGATGTGCAGGATCTTGCCTCCCGAAAGATAGGCCGAGGCGATGTAAAAGCGGTTGCGCGGATCCTCTTCAACGAATCCCACCATCACGTCAATGGATCGGCTGGCTTCGAGCAGCTGATGGAAGACCGGGTCGGAATCCTCGGGGTGCAGCGCCACGGCCGAAGCCAGGTCCTGCAGCATGTAGCCGGTCAGCGAGAGTTCAGGAAAGAGGATCAGGTCGCTGCCCCGGTCGTGCGCCTGGTCGATCAGGGTCAGGTGCTTTTCGAGGTTCTTTTCCACGTCGCCGAGGACGGTATTAATTTGCGCCAGAGCCAGGTTACATTTCATTATCAATCTCCATCATGTTCTTTTCTGGTTTCGTCTGTTTTTTCTGCAGAAGAAGGATCAAAAGGAAGAGCAGCGAACCAGCCAGGAAGAAGGCGGATGCCCACGTATCCAGGCGCAGGGTCAAAAAGGATTGCACCGCGTCCACCCGCATCAGTGAGAACAGCAGGCAGTGCAGTGAAAGCAGGCTTAGCAGCAGGGCGGCCTTGACCCCGTGCCGTTTCAGGCCGCGCGTGAGCGCTTCGCCGATTCCCAACAGAAGCAGCGCGCTCAACACGGCTGCTGGCTGCAGCGGCACGCGCAGGGCGTTCATGCCGGAATCATCCGTGATCCACGCTCCCCACCACGTCCTGGCGGGCAGAGCCTGTCCATACGCGATACCGGCCTGCCAGCCTGCCAGCCAGATGGCGACAACCATGGGCAGCAGCAGGCGCGAGAAGCGGTCCAGGCCTTCCAGGCGGGGCAACTTCAACAGGAAGAGTGCCAGTATGGAGAAAAGGATGAAACCCGCCAGCGCGCCAGGCCACGACAGCCCGCCTGCTTGGAGCTGGGTGATTTCTTGAGGGTGCATTTTGAAATAAGGGGCGTAGGCGATCACGAATCCCGCCCGAGCGCCGAGCAGGGCACCAGCAAGCGCGATCAAGCCCGCGCACAGCCAGCGCAGATGTGCTTTTTCGAGCAGGCGCAGCAATCCGAGGGATGCGCCAACGCCGAGGATCAATGAAAAGAGATAAATGCTATTTCCCATGTCGGATTTATCTTACCATAATACAAAACTCCCACGGATGTTGTCCGCGGGAGTTGAAAGGATACACAGGATCCTAATTGATCGATTCCACTTTTTCGATCTCGGGGAAGAACTGCCGTACGGTGCCTTCCACCCAGCCCTTGAGCGTCACCGGCGAGAGCGGACAGCCCAAACAGGCGCCACCCAGTTTCACCTTCACCACCTTGCCGTCGAATGAGACGAATTCCACCTCGCCGCCGTGATAGGTGGAGATATAGGAGTTCAACTGCTCGAGCAGCCCGCGCATCTGTTCATCCCGTGAAAATGAATTTGCCTGTTCGCTCATTTTTACCTTTTCCTGGCTACTAAAAAGTTACAGTAATCGCTTAAAATCATACCATATTTGTCCAATAAGATGAAAACTCTCTCTTTTTGTTATCTAGTGGTCCTAATATTATTATTTTTAATCCCGAATAAGGAGATGTCAGTACCCTAGCTTGAATTCGAGAGGAGTAATAAGTTTATTATGAACTAATAGACCTCACCCCCAATGAATTGATCTAAATATTTAATGGTTTTGCCCCCTCTCCGACGGACTTAATTTGAATTTCGTATAAATTAGCTGTCATCGGAGAGGGGGCAAGGGGGTGAGGTTCATGCTGGAATCCATTGATCGTGTTTGCTCGTTGTGATTGAGTTACTAAAATGAAAACGCAGGTACCATATTTGTCCAATAAGTAAAAAGCCGCGGTTGGTGATTTGGACAAGCGAATCATCTGTAGAAACACAATAAATTACCCTTTGATTCAGTAGAGTAAATTTCTACTGCAAAATTTCCCTCACACTGAACCCTCTCCCACGCCAGAGGATACTTGATTCAGATCTCTCTTGTGGCGTGGGAGAGGGCATCCCGGGTTTATCCCGAGAGAGGTAAATCCGGGTGAGGGTAGAATAGCGCTTTGAAATGGGATGATTGGAGATATGGAGAATTGAGATTAATTTCAGATGTTAAAATCTATCACGAGTGCTGTGATTTGTAACTTATAGGCACCATACGAATCAAAGCTAATAAACATTGAGGAGTGAATTATGGAAATGCTGATCGATTTTCCGGGCGGCGAGCGGGTGGACGCCCATTTTGGACCTTACACGGTGCAGACCGACCAGCCGCCCATGGGCGGCGGCGCGGCTTCGGCACCTACCCCCTTCGCGCTCTTCCTGGCTTCACTGGGAACCTGCGCCGGTATTTACGTGCTGGGCTTCTGCAGCCAGCGCGGACTTCCCACGCAGGGCATCAAAATTATTGAAAGGGTGGCGAACAACCCCCTGACGGGCAAGATCGATACCATCCAACTCGAGATCCAGGTGCCGCCGGAGTTCCCTGAAAAGTATTATCCGGCCCTGGTGCGTTCTGCTGAGCAGTGCAAGGTGAAACAGTTGATCGATAACCCGCCCAAGTTCGAGGTATTTACCCAGGTGGTGTCATAATCACGAAAAGTCCTGAGCCATCAGGACTTTTTAATTCTCTTATTCGGGGATGACCGCGAAGCGGCCGGTTTTGGGGTCCACCAGGTTGGTGAGGGGCAGGTGATAGGCTTCGCTGAGTATCTTTGGCTGCAGCACTTCTGCAGGCGTGCCAAGCGCTGCGATCTTCCCATCTACCAGCAGGGCCACCTGGTCTGCGTAGCGCGGCAGCAGGTTGAGGTCGTGGATGGCCATCAGCACGCTGCGTTTCTCAAACCCGG
>CAZRHZ010000072.1:0-3042 GCA_964599995.1 uncultured Anaerolinea sp.
CAATCTCTGAATCCAATTGCTTGATGCGATCGGAGACCACATCGATGATGCGGTGGCACTTTTCGCAGACCAGATTGATGTGTTCTGATAGATTGGCATCGAAATGCACCCGTCGATCTCCCACACTGCCGATGGCAGTGATGGCACCAATGCCCGCCAGCACATCCAGGGTGTTGTAAACGGTGGCCAGAGAGAGCGATGGAAAACGCCCTTTCAGATGATCGAAGATCTCGACCGCGGTCGGGTGTTCTGTTGTGCCGGCCAACCACTCATAGATAGCCAGGCGTTGGGGAGTGATCCTCAAACCAGTTTTTCGTAATACCTCTAAGATCTCTTCGTTTGTCATTTTAGAATCATTCCTTATTTAGAATTATTATAACTATTTAGACCTGCTTTGTCAAGATATTTTAAGGTTCTTACCCCCTTAACACAAAAGAATGCCGATTCAGGCATTCTTTGGAAGATGAAAATCAAAAGAAAATCAGGGATTGGCCGCGCAGCGGAATCCCAGGTTCGAAAACGAGACGGTCGGAGAGAACTCGGTATTGCGATGGAAGATGCGCAGATAGGTCCCCCCGCTGTACCACGATCCTCCCCGCACGATCTTGATATTTCTGGTAAGGATTTCAGGGCTGGATGGATCCACCGCCAGATCAGCGGTATACGTTGAGAGATAATCTGCGGTCCACTCTGAAACGTTGCCAGACATATTATAGATGCCATAGGGGCTGACCCCCGCGGGGTACTGGTCCACAGGGACAGTCACGGCCAACCCGCAGGCATTATAGTTGGCCAGGTCGCAACCTATGTCTTCGCCCCACGGATAGGAGCGAGTGTCCTGCTCGCCCCTGGCGGCCTTTTCCCATTCGGCTTCAGTGGGCAAGCGTGCTCCGCGCCAATTGCAGTAGGCTTGTGCGCCATACCAGGTGACCTCAACCACAGGATGGTTTGCGAAACCCTCATCGGGCGTCCAGACGCCGTCCATCTGATGCAAATGCCCTTCAACATTGGCAGCCGACTCGTCCAGCCAGGTGGCGTTGGATTCTTCCTGGTTTCCCTGATCGTTGAGGAAATCCGCGAACTGCTGGTTGGTCACTTCGTATTTGTCAATGTAATACTCGCTCAGTTGAACAGGGTGAAGGGGTGTGTTCACCCCACTGGTCGCCACGGGGTCCCCCATGGTAAACTGGCCAGCCGGGACGAGGACCATGGCGGTTCCCGATGAATCGTGATACTCATCCGAATGGGATGTGGCCACAGGTGTCTCCTCCACAGGGACGGGTTGAGAGACTACGCTGCACGCGCACAAAAGAACCAATATGATCAAGATCGGAAAGGTTGATTTTAATCCCATATTTCCACTCCTCGATGGTTTTCGATTAGCGTAGCAACAAACCACACCAATCAAAAGCTACTACAGGGTGGTATTCGTGAGGTCGAGAAGGGGGGAAACGCTCGATATTTTAATTACAACAGATGAGGTTCAGGCGATTCCAGAGAAAAGAGCCACCAACATGGAATCGGAAAACAAGGATAGATCCTGCACAATACGGTCTGCACGGCCTAATTTTTCCGCGGGGTTGGTGGTGAGCACTGCCAGGCATTTGCAGCCAGCACGTTTGGCGGCCTCGACCCCGGCAATGGAATCTTCGATCACCAGGCAGGCGCGAGGGTCCACGCCCAGTTTCTCGGCGGCCAGCAGAAAGACGGCCGGGTCTGGCTTGCCCGCCAGCTTGGAGGCTGAAACCTCCACCTGAAAATAATCGCGGATCTTCAGTTCATCCAGTAGCGCGTCAATGTTCGCCTGCGGTGCGGAGGAGGCCACGGCCTGTTTCAAACCCATTGCCTTGAATTGCGCCAGCCACTCCCTGACGCCGGGCAACGCCTGAACCTTGCCCTTGATGTCCTCGCGGAAGATCTCTTCCTTGCGGTCGCCGACCTTCCAGATGAAGTCCTCCTCCAGCTCACGGCCGAAGACGTGCGCCATGATCAAACGATTGTTCATGCCAAAGGTTTCGCGAAAGGTCTCTTCGTTGAAAGACTGCCCGACCTCTTCGAGGCTTTGTTTCCACGAAAGGAAATGACCTTCATAAGTGTCCACAATGACACCATCCATGTCCCATAAAACTGCTTGAAAACCACAACTCTCTGTCATATGCCAATCCAGTACCAAAATTAAAATCAATGAATTATAGCGGAAAATACGGAGGATCTGAAAAATCATCTTCCATCCAACTGCTGTGATGTCTTCTCCTCCTCAACCACCTGGTTTTCGTGTACTGGAACTGGCTTCTTCACTGGAGAGTAATCCAAATATAAGAGCAGGGCGATCCTTGATCACCCTGCTCCAGATCTTGAATGATTCGTGGCAGACTAACTTTCGTCCACTTCGACCCATTTTTTCCAAAAGTATGGGATCACGAAGAAGATCAAAAGACCCAGTGAAGCGATGGGAGCGAGGGAAAACATGCTGAATCGATCGAGTGATTTGGCCGTCACGATCGCGAGAGGAATACCAACAATCAACTCAATCAAAGCTGAAGCCAACACGAGCGGTTTGATCCAGGGTTTGGGTTTAAGCAAAATCACAGCCGTGACGATGGCCCAGCCGATCATGGCAACCCAATGCAGTCTTTCAACGAGGACAAAAAGATCCATTCCCGTGGTGATGATGCGGCTGGTGGAAGAAACTCCGTTCATCCAACAAAAAATGTATGCGATGCCAGTCGCCAACCCCACCAGGGTTCTGCGCCATGAGATCTTTTCAACCAGGAGACAAAGCACCAAATAGAGGGCCAGATAGGGTACGAATAAAACCATGTAAACAGGAGGAAGGTCCGCGGCCATGAAGGGAACGTTGATGAAAAAACTCGCCAACAACGCCAAAATGATCCCGATGACAGAAAGCAATGAAGCCCATTTCTGTTTGGTGAAATAGCCAAAGGAACTCACACCAAACAACGCGGCTGCCAATATTCCCAGATCGCAAAGGAATGGATGGATGTACTTCAAAAGGATCTCACAGCCCGGTTCTGCCGACTC
>CAZRHZ010000072.1:3142-13279 GCA_964599995.1 uncultured Anaerolinea sp.
AATATGTCCACATTTCACGACCAGCTTGTGATATGCCCCATTTTTTCCTGTTTCTCAAAGGAAATCTTGGAGTCGATTGAGAAGCTGGTCATCTTTAAACAATATCAAAAACAGGAGACTATTGCCTTTCAAGGAGAAAAATGGCCATATCTGCTGCTGGTCCATCAAGGGAGTCTAGAGGCGATAAAAGATTCGGCTGAAGGACGAACGTATATCGCAACCACTTTCAACCCTGGTGATGTTTTCTGGGGGGTCAGTTTCTTTGATGACCGGCATCTCATGCCAGCCACCCTGATCGCGCGTGAAAACCTGAAACTATACCTCTGGCACAGGGATGATCTACTGCCCTACCTTCTGCAGGAAGGGAAAGCCAGTTGGGAGCTGGCGCGATTGACCATCAATCGTCTTCTGATGGCCGGTGAAAAGGTCGGCGAGATGACTTTTCAACCTGTGGCAGTAAGACTAGCCAAGCTGTTATTGCTTCACTCGAAGGATGAAATCCAACGCCCGATCGAACGCGATCTGACCTTGGATGAAATGGCCGCACGAATCGGTTCCACCAGGGAAATGGTGTGCCGATTCCTGCATAAATTTTCCGATGAGGGATTGATCGATATCACGCGAACGGAATATACCATCAAGGATTCTGAGACCTTGAAACTGATCGCCAGCAAGTGATTTAAACCGCCAGAAAAGAAGTAATAACCATTCACAACTTACCGGTGGAGGTGGAAATTTACCTCAACTGCCCTGGGAGGCGCAGCTTCTCTTTCATAGGAAAGGCAGCATCAAAAGCAGCCACTTTTTCGGGGTCAAGCTGCGAGAAGATCTCATCTTCATGGAAAGTGCCTTTCACACCAACCATACTGCCAGGTTGAAGCTCAAGGGTTTGAAAAGCATCAAACGAACTGCCGTCGGGGAGTGTAATGCCATAGCTGCTCGAAGGTTTGAAACCAAACCGCTGATAGTAAGCGGGGTTACCGAAGATGATGACCGCCTGCTCACCCTTCTTCTGCGCCAATGTGAGGGTATGCCGAATTAACAGGGAACCCAGGCCGATCTTCTGAAATTCAGGAAGTACGCTGACCGGCCCAAAGGTCACGACAGGCCATTCTGTTCCAGGTTCGCTGACAACTCGACTGCGTGTGTAGGCGATGTTCGCGAGGATGCGGCCTTCATGAACGGCGAGAAAGTGCATGTCCGGGAGGTAACCTGCGGAACCCCGCATGATGTGCATCAGATAATGCTCGTCGCAGCCTGGTTGGTAGACATTCCAAAAAGCCTCACGGACCAGGTTTTCGACTTCCGCGTAGTCTGCCGGTTCTTCCAGGCGCAGGATAAAATCAAATATTCGAGAAGATCGGGGTCTCATTAACCATCCTTTTTAGAATTTATTATAGTATCTTCGTTTTTTGGAGACCCAATCATGAGACGAAGAGACAATTTTATTTTCCTTTCAAAATTCCAACCCCCCAGACACTTTCATTTGTGAAGAAGTATGCAGAATTATCGAGATGCTTTCAGTATGCTAGGGCTCAGACGATAAGGATTAGTAGAAATCAAAAATAATCATTCATCAGAAACAGAAAGAAGGGAGACATAAATGTCGATGGGTATTTCACCAATCAGCAGCAACATGAATTTCGATCCGACCGCCATGTTCAAGAAATTGGACACCAACGGCGACGGCGGGGTAACCAAGGACGAATTCCTCGCCAATATCAAGAAACAGGATGGAGACACCGACGAGAAACTCGAGAAGATGTTCACCGAAACCGATACCGATGGAGACGGCATCATCACCGAGGCTGAAAATGAGGCCATCATGCAAAAAATGGCCAAGCAGGGTCCCCCACCCCCGCCGCCTTCCAAAAGCTCCGGATCGTCTTCCAGCAGCAGCTCAACCACCTATGATGTCAAAGACATCAACAAGGATGGCAGTGTTTCTGCTGAAGAGAAACTGGCCTACATCCTGAAACTGCTGCAGGAAAACGAAGACAGCCAGACCGTGCTGAATGAATACAATCAATCCGGGCAGACCGAAACATCCAGCAGTTCTATCACAACCACTTTCAGCGTCAAAGCCTGATCTTTTCCCTCCAAAGCAAATCCTCCCGCCGTCATTCGGGAGGATTTGAGTTTTAGTTTCTACAGAAAGAGCTGGGGGAGTTTACCCGTCAATTTTGAACTTGCCGTTCTCATAAAAGAGCACGTCATCCACCCAAATCTGCCCATCGCGCAGATCGCAGATCATGTCCCAATGGATGGACGACTGGGCCTTGCTGCCCGATTCGGGATAGCCTCTACCAAGCGCCATGTGGAAGGAGCCGCCGATCTTTTCATCAAACAGGATCTGGCGTGTGAATTTTTGAATGCCCTCGTTGGTTCCGATGGCAAATTCACCCACGGAGCGGCTGCCCTCGTCAGTATCCAGCATTTGCAACAAGTATTCCTCATTCTTGGTGGCAGTGGCTTTGACCACTTTACCCTTAACGAAATCCAGCTGTACACCGTCCACTTCGCGGGTTTGATAGATAGTCGGATATGAGAAGCTGACATGCCCTTCAATGCTGTCTTCCACCGGTCCAGTGAAAATTTCACCATCCGGCACGTTGACGCGGCAGTCGCAGTTGATGAATTTTCTGCCTTCAATGCTCAAGCGCAGATCGGTGTCTTTGCTGACCAGGTGAACCTTCTTTTTACCATCCAGCCACTTAATCAGGCGATTTTGCTTCTCAGAAATCCGCTGCCAATAGCCAACAGGATCATCTTGATCGGGCATGGCTGCGCCGTACACAAAATCCTCATATTCTTCTAGACTCATATCGGCATCCTGGGCATAGGCATGAGTCGGGAAGGCGGTCAAAGACCAGCGTAGGCTGCCTGTGGCTGCACGATCCATGTAAGTTTTCATGAGCGGGTTGCGGGATTTGAGGTACTTGGACATTTGGGCTGAATCCACGTTAGCCAGGGCGTGAGTATTGTTATCGGCCAGGATGCGCAGCAGACAGTCATAGGTGTTGTAGATCATGTTGACCGGCTCATGGATGTAATTGATCTGCTCATCCGATCCATAGCGAGCCACTTCGCCTTCTATGCCCGGATACTCGAGCCAGAGGAAAGGATGCCCTCCTGCTTCCAGGATCTTGCGATTAACAGCTAACACCAGGGGTTCAGCCAGTGTATGCGAGCGCACCACCACCCTTTCTCCCTTTTTCACCCTGAGTGAATAATTGATCAATAAATCTGCCAGTTTTTCAACACGTTGATCAGCCATGAGATCTCTCCTAAAAGGTAATTGTATTTCCAATGATTATAATGTTTTTGAAATTCGATATTCAATTGACCAATATAATGATTCCACCCTGACCCATGTAAGGAGTTCTAAAAACAAGAGTATTTCATCGTGCGCTAATCCAAGGCCACTTGTTTGCGAAGTTTTTTAACCTTGAACAGTTCTTCATCCGCACGACTAATGACATCGTCAATATCGTGGTCCACGTCAAAAATATACTCAGCTACGCCAACCGAGTAACGTGTTGAAATCTCAAAGTCCTTGTACTGCAAAACCGACCGGTCACCTGCCTGCATCAAGCGGTCGGCCACCTTTTTGCCACCCACCAACCCTGTTTCAGGCAAAAGGATGATGAACTCATCACCCCCATAGCGGGCGAAGGTATCGATCTCGCGCAGGTTGGATTGGATCAAGCGCACTACCTCTTTGATCACAGCGTCTCCTGCGGGATGACCAAAGGTATCGTTGACTTCCTTAAATCTATCCAGGTCGATCATGAGAATGGAGAAGGGATTATGGTAACGCAGCGATCGGATGATCTCACGATTGGCCAGATCAAAAAAGATGCGCCGATTGTAGATCTCTGAAAGAGGATCAAGGATGGCCAGCTTTTGAACTTCATCCAACAAGCGTTGATTTTCCTTCTCGAGAGAGATATCCTGAACTGCAAAAATGGTGTACTTTTCGTCCTCCAACTCCACCGGGGTCGTCCAAACCCGGAGATCGAGAGAAGGAAGGTTATTTGCCCTTTCGATATGGCACTCTTCGGTATCTTTCATGCCATGCAGGCTGCGAAGGATCGCGTTCACCGCTCCGCATTCCGAGCAGAAACGAGTGCTGCCGCAGCCTCCCTCTTTTTCAATCGAGTGAACGCAGTTCATCAACTCACCTGGCCTGAGTCCCAGAACTTCATTATTGGAGATATGTTTCAGCATCGTTGAAAAACGATCGTTCGCAAAGACGATTTGGCGGTAACTATTTAAAATGAGTAACAGATCGGGAACGGCATTGCTGATCAGTTGAGTTGGTTTTTGATGGGACCATGTCTTACTCTGACGAATCAATCCTTCACGACCCAACCTGTCAGCCGGGGCAAAATCAGTATCGAAATGAAGAACTGTTTCTTCCTGCATACGTTATCTAGTCAATTTTTATGTCGAATATGAGTACTTGCTGAACATGCTGTTCGTTGATCAATAATCCAACTACCAAGAACTAATTGTATCCTTTTTTTAATTTCCAGTTCCAGAAAATGAACGTGAATTTCTTATAAAAATCAGGTGCCTGGTGTATGCATAGGATGGTAGTAATCCCACTGGAAAGGCCAAGGATTCGAGCATGAATTCAGCGTGCCCCACAGGAATTGATCATTTTGATGACAGGTCATAATGAAACAGCGGGAACCGGTGTTCTCATCATAAGTCAAACCTGTCAGTACAGGTTCGACGACACAATGAACACCAGTGGGAGTATAGAGGGTTTCACCATGAGTCAGGACGTTATTAAGGAATGTATTACTGTAGAGGAGAACATCTCCTTCGCGATTGAACAACTGGAAGAAGACCTTCGTATCAAAAGGTACTTCTGCCCCCGCGCAAGCCAACCGGCTTGATCCATTCTCGCGGAAGGTACAGTTATAGTTCAATAGGCGACCATCATCAAGTCGCCCAGTACCATAATAATCACCTGTTGTGTAATGCAGATCGAATTCAAAAAGCGAACTTTGCGTATAAACGAAATCAAAAAGGAAGAGGGTGATGGCCGCGGAATCTAACGTGGGGGTGTTCGTGATGGCAGGGGTAGGCGTTAGGGTGAGTGTAGCTGTTTGGGTTGGAAGCTGCGTGGTCGGTTCGATATAAGGTGTTGCGGTTCCAGTGCTGACGACTGTCAAGATCGGTGTGGCAGGTACCTCCTCTTGCCCCTTGCAGGCTGCCGTCGCAAATACTATTAAACAGATTGAAAAAATCGAGAACAGTGCTCTTTTCATGACAGTCTCAAATATCCTTATTAAATCAGAACGACTACGCGCAATTAATTATACACCAAGCTCGGCAATCTCTTTTAGATATTTTTCCTTGTTCGCACCACGGGCGGTCTTGCCACTGCTGGTTTTAATCAGCCATTTGGCGTCCACCAGATGCACGTGATGCAGGGCGATGGCCGATCCGCGTGTGACAGTCTGGCGGATGGCGTCGCCGATGGCTTCGCGCTCTTTCTCATCATGAGTATCCACCTCGGCCACGATGACCACATCTTCGGTACCGGCGTTTTCATTAAAGACACCAAACGCCACTACACGGCCGGCATGCACGCCCTTCACTTCCATGGCCAGCTCTTCCAGGTCCATCGGATAGACGTTCTTGCCGCCCACGATGATCATATCTTTCTTGCGGCCGGCGACGAAAACCTCGTCACCGAGCTTGTAGCCAAAATCTCCGGTAAAATACCAGCCATTTTTTAAAGCTTTTTCTGTGGCATCCGGGCGGTGATAATAGCCAGTCAACATGCTGTCAGATTGCAGCACCAGTTCACCAATGGAACGGTCAGGCAGATCAAGCCCCTTCTCATCCACCACCTTTACCTTCACGCTGCGGATGGGGTGGCCTGCGGAAACCATTTTCACCGATGGCCGATCTGCAAGCGCGGGAGTGGCCAGTTTTTCAGACTGCATGGATTCTCGATCGATCTCATCAATCAGCACAGGGAAATCGACGCCACCCTGAGTGACCGCAAAGACATTCTCGGCCATGGCGTAACAGGTACACAAAGCAGTCTCTTTCAAGCCGTAAGGGGCAAATCGTTGAAGAAAAGCCTGGTGGCTCTCAAAACGCATCGGCTCGGAACAATTCGAAATGGCGCGCCAACTGGTAAGGTTTACTCCTTCCAGATCGCGGTCGCGGGTCTTTTGGGCACAGAAATTATAGGCAAAATTGGGCAGCCATGAAAGCGTACCCTTGTATTTGCTGACAGCTTGCATCAACCTGGCCGGTGAACGCACCCACTCAAAAGGCGAGAGCAGAACCAATGGGATGCGTTTGAGAATGGGCAGTAAAAAACCCGCGATCAAGCCCATGTCATGATAGAGCGGCAGCCAGCTGACGATCACGTCGTTCTCGTCTGTGTGCAGGGCGGTTGAATAGCTCTCGAGCTGGTTGAAGACCGCTCCGTGTGACAAAGCCACGCCCTTTTGCAGGCCGGTGGTGCCTGAGGAATGCTGTAAAAGCACGATGTCGGTTTCTTTACAATGCAACCCGGTGAAACCGTCCGCGTTCAAACTGACAGGCGGGGTTAGTGCGTCAGAGACGATCACACGGCGCACGGATGAATTCTCGGGCAAGGCTGCGCGAACTTCCGGCTCGAACTCGCGATAGGTAATGATGCATTCCGGTCGTGTGATGCCCACCAAAGTGGTCAGATCTGCGCGGTAACGGTCGGGTTGCAGTTTTTCGGTCAGGAAGGGCATGATGGATGGGATGGCACCGTGTAGAATTGTGCCCCAATAGGCATAGATCAGCTCCAGTGAGTGCTGCATGATCAGCACCACCACCTCGCCAGGTTGAATCCCTTCCTTTTCCAGGGTGTTCGTCCAAACCCCTGCCCCCTCCACCAATTGACGGTAGGTGATGGGTTGATCCTCCTTGCCGCTCAAAAGAACGGTCAGGCAGGTTTTCTCGGGGCATTCACGATAGGAATCCAGTAAAAGCTTGGAGAAGGTTGACATACGTTTCAGCCGGCTCGCGCTTCGATCAAGGCGGCCAACTGATCGAGTGTATCAAAAGTTTCCTTGTTGAGTTCTGAATCGTCCAGATGGACGTTGAAATTGTCTTCAACGAACAACGCCAGGTCCACCAGGCTGAAACTATCGATCAAACCGCTGGAGATGAGCGCTTGATCGGATGCGATCACGCGTTTCGGTTGTTTCAAGATGCTCGTGGCGACATAAGCGCCTGTCTTTTGAATGATCTCGTCTTTCATGTGTGCTCCGGATTTTTTGTTGTAAGAAAAATTATATCAGTGTTGCCGGATATGATCGGGGCGCATTTCTCGTTCATCTGCTTATGGTTTGTGAATATTTGTTATCTTGGCACGGCGGCTTATCCGAGCGCTACATCTAAGAAGGTCATGAGTGCGAAGCCAACCATGACACCAATGGTGGAGATGTCAGTGTTTTCACCGCACTGCGCCTCGGGGATCAGTTCCTCGACCACCACGTAGATCATTGCGCCGGCCGCGAAACACAAGGCGTAAGGCAAGAGGGCTTGCATGCTGATCACCGCCAGCGCGCCCAACACCCCCGCGATCGGTTCCACGACGCCCGAAAGCTGCCCCAGCATGAAAGCTTTTCCGCGTGATAATCCTTCACCACGCAACGGCATCGAGACCGCCATGCCTTCAGGGAAGTTCTGCAAACCAATGCCGAGCGCCAGCGCGATGGCACTGGTTAGAGAAGCGGAGGGAATTCCCGCTCCTACCGCGCCAAACGCCACTCCCACCGCCAACCCCTCAGGTATATTGTGCAGGGTGATGGCCAGTACCAGCAAAACCGACCGCTGCCAGTTGGTTTTGATGCCTTCCGCCTGACTGGTGGCCAGCCCCTGATGCAAGTGGGGCAGAATTTTGTCGATCAACCACAAGAAAGCTCCACCTGCCAGAAAGCCCACCACGGCGGGCAGCCAGCCAGGCACACCGGCAGATTCAGCCATATCGATGGCAGGCAGCAAGAGCGAAAAGAAGCTGGCCGCGATCATCACACCGGCCGCGAATCCCAGCATGGCGACCAGCAGCTTGCGGGTGATGGTCTTGCCAATAAAGACGAAAGCGGAACCTAACGCGGTCACCGCCCAGGTGAAGACCGTCGCGAAAAGTGCTTGCAGCACAGGTGAAAATTGTTGAAAGAAGGCAACCATAATATATTCCTTTATAAAAGTTTTTACAGACCGTGACGTCGGGCTTCTTCGCGGTAGGCGCAAAAGCCGCAGCTTTCAGAGGCGGGCGGCGGTTCAGGCTGCGAGAGCAAAGTCAACACGCCGCGTAAAAATTCAAGGAATCGACCTTCATCTTTTGGAATTTCACCCCAGGTAACCTCGCCGCCGTAGGTGATCCGGCTGTGATCTGCGCCATGGTCGATATCCACCGGGTCGAGGTAAAGCAGCCCCAATTTCGTGATCGGGCTCACGCTCAACCCTTTTTCGCCGGGGTGTTCAAGTGCGTAGGCGTAAGCGCTCAACTGCCGGCCGTAGAACCCCACGTGCGCCGGGGAAGGAGAAGAGGTCTTGAAATCCATCACCCCGTAACTGCCATCTTCGAAGGCTAAAACGGAATCAAAAGCGCCTTTGAGATAAGCCGAGGCTTCCAAGCCATCAAACGCGATGGGAGCAGAATTGACCCATTTGCCCTGCATGGCAATCCTACCAGCAGGCAGATCAGGCGAGATGGCGCTGGTGGGTTGGTCGGTGAACAGGTGCTTCATCAGGCTGTCGATGCGGCTGAACACCTTGGGGAAGGCCGTGGGCGGGCGTTTGATGCCCAGCACCACATCCAGATAGAAACAACGCGGACATTCGTCCCAGGCGAAGGTCAGTTGGGAAGGGCTGAGTTTGTAAAGGGTCATAATCTCCTCCTGACTTGATACTACCATAAAGCGGCGGAGGGGTTCAACCAGATACCGTAAGGTTTGGGCGATTTTCTTCCGCCGCGAGGATGCCCTGCGCGGTCTGGTGGAATTCCCAGAGGGTTCCGAGCATCAGGGCAGTGCGCACAATGAACAACAAGATCGACAACAGGCTGGTGGAAAGTGAAAAATGCGGGAACAAGGCCGCGTCGCCAAAGGAATCAGGGGAACTGGTCAGTAGCCAAAAATATTGAATCATCGTATACAGGGTACTGACTAAAAAACTGATCACGAAAGCCATTGACAGAGCCGGATGTGTGGGGGGGATGTTGACACTCGCGCGAGTCGCGCAAAGACGTCTGGAATAACGGCTCAATTCCTTTGAAAGGCCGTGGAAAGCCACGAAGTACCAGTAAAGTTGAAAGAAAGGGATGAACAGAAAAGCCACTGCCCTGCCAGGAGTGGTGCGCGCCTGATCATCCTGCACCACCTGCCAGAAACGATAAAGCAGAAAGTAAAGCAAAACGACCGCAGCCAGCAGCGGGATGGTGATGAAACAAAACAGGCTGACCACCCAGGGTTGGTTCGAGAAGACCTGCGCCAGCAGGCTGAAAAAGGTGCTGATCAACATCAGCCAGAACCAACTCCAAAATAAGCGCTTGAGAGAAAGGGGATCCAGTTGGAGGCGCGGTTTTTTCACTTCAGCACCAGGCTCCTCTTTAGGTGGCTTGATGCCCACCAAATTGGCGAGTTCAGATTCCTCCAGTCGCTTCCACTCGAACATGCCCTCGCGCCAGACGCGGGTTGAGAGGGTGATCTTGCCATCTTTCAATTCTTCGGCAATGGTTTCTTTGCTGACCGGGCCAAAGGGCTTGCCATTTTGCTCGTAATACCACATGATCTTCTCCATTGAATTGCCATTTATTTTTTTGTATGCACACCAGATGTACAATCACCTTACTTGAACGAACAAAACTCCTCATGAAACTTGTTTAGTTATTTATCTTGTATTGTTGTATCATAATAATCAATCACCGTTGCCTCATAACAATCCAATACTTAGATGTCTCATTGAAGTGGAATTCCTCGAAACTCTGAAGAGTGGTTTCGCAATTAGAGGTGTCTATGAAATGTCCTTCATGCTCAAGCGAGTATAAAGCTGGAACCCTTTTTTGTGAAAACTGCGGCGCTCCCCTTCCCATTAAAAAAAGCACAACTACCCCTGTTGAAA
>CAZRHZ010000073.1:0-12658 GCA_964599995.1 uncultured Anaerolinea sp.
CTGCAAAATCAAATATTGGCCTTTCCGCGCCGCTTCATTTACTTCACAAAATAGGCTCGAGTCGTTCAGAAGATTTTTCCACCCTGGGTGTGAATACCATCGGTGACTTACTATATTTTTTCCCACGCCGGTATGACGATTATTCAACTCTGAAAACCATCAATCACCTTGAATATGGCGATGTTCTAACCATCATTGCCACCGTTCAAAGCGTTCTTTGCACGAAAGTTCGCAACCGTGAACTGACCAGGGTCGAGGTGGTGGTCAGTGATGGCACCGGTTATTTGAGATTGTCTTTCTTCAGGGGATCAAAATACGCAGACAGCTTCGCTGCCCAGTTCCATCATGGCAGACAGTTGGTGATCTCAGGGAAAGTGGAAATGTACCTCGGCAGAAAGCAGATGAATGATCCGAGTTTTGAAGAACTGGATCAGAGTCATCTGAGCACGAACGGTATCATTCCGGTTTATCCTTTGACCTCAGGTCTATCGCAGAAAATTGTACGTACCGCGGTAAACGAAGCCGTCAATTTCTATTCCAGCCGTGTTGTTGATTTTTTACCTTCATCCATCCTTTCCAAAGCAGATCTGATTGGTTTGAACACTGCCATCAGTCAAATTCACTTCCCCAAAAACCATGATTCTCTTGTATCTGCACAACGCCGCCTGGCCTTTGATGAGATCTTTTTGCTTCAGCTCGGAGTCTTGCAGCAAAAACAGAACTGGGTTGGTCAGACTGCCCAGAAATTTATCCTCATATCAGAGAAAATAGACGCCTTTCGAGAAACCTTACCTTACCAATTAACTAACGCACAAAACAAGGCCATTGCTGATATTCTAAAAGACCTAGCTAGCGGTTCGCCGATGAACCGATTGCTTCAAGGAGACGTTGGATCAGGGAAGACAGTGGTTGCGGCTTTGGCAGCATTTATTATCATTCAAAATGACGCTCAAGCAGCGATCATGGCACCCACAGGCATTTTAGCTGAACAGCATTTCCAATCCATGCAGAAAATGCTCACGTGTGAATCAAGCCAATATTCTGCTCTGAAAAGCGATGAAATCAGTTTGTTGACGGGCGATACTCCTGCAAAAGAACGGGAAAAGATCAAAGCGGGATTATTGGATGGGTCGATCAAATTGGTCATTGGAACTCATGCCTTGATCGAAGATCCTGTCCAGTTTACGAATCTGCAGTTGTCCGTGATCGATGAGCAGCATCGCTTTGGCGTTGCTCAAAGGGCAGCCTTGCGTAAAAAAGGTCAAAATCCTCACCTTCTGGTGATGACCGCCACCCCCATTCCTCGTTCCCTCGCCCTTACACTTTACGGTGATCTTGAACTCAGCATCATGGACGAGATGCCTGCCGGTAGAAAACCAGTTCAGACCTATGTGTTGAGCCCTCTTGAAAGAGAGCGCGCCTATCAATTGGTACGCTCTCAAATTGAAAATCATCATCAAGCCTTCATCGTCTATCCCTTGATCGAACAAGGGGAGAATGACGAAGTCAAAGCAGCAGTCGAGGATCGCAAGATGCTGCAGGAAGAAATTTTCCCTGACTTGAAGGTCGGCTTGCTGCACGGAAAAATGACCTCCGAAGAAAAAGAAGGAGTGATGAAAGCCTTCAGGAACAAAGAATTTGAGATCCTGGTTTCGACCACGGTGATCGAGGTTGGTGTTGATGTTCCGAATGCCACCCTTATGATGATCGAAGGAGCCAATCGTTTTGGCCTCGCGCAACTCCACCAACTGCGCGGGCGCGTTGGCAGAGGAGAAGATCAGGCTACATGCTTGTTAATTCCTGAAGCTGAAGACGCACTTGAAAACGAGCGCCTCAAGGTAATGACTGAAACGAATGATGGCTTTGTTCTGGCTGAAAAAGACCTTGAACAGCGCGGTCCAGGCGATTTTATCGGATATCGCCAATCGGGTTTTGCGGACCTGCGAATGGCCAAGATCACAGACATCCGCCTGATTGAAAAAGCCAGGGCCATTGCCGAGGAAATCTTCCTTGAAGATCCGAAGTTGGTGAAACCTGAAAATGGTTTATTATTAACTAAAGTAAGCGAATTCTGGCATACAGAAAATTGTGATATGAGTTAGGCTGCCATCATGATAAAAGCTGTCTTTCCAGGGTCATTTGATCCCATCCATAATGGTCACATAGATATTGCGAACCGTGCGTCACGGTTGGTTGATCAATTGGTGATCGCCGTCTACGATAAACCCTTGAAGAATTTTCTCCTCTCCCCCCAGGAGAGGATCGATCTTGTACAAAGCGTGTTCAAAAACAATCCCAAGATTCAGGTAACTGGCTACAGCGGACTCACAGTCAAGTACTGCGAAACGATCGGCGCCCAGGTGATGATTCGCGGTTTGCGGGTTTTTTCAGATTTTGAATACGAATTCCGAATGGCTCTGGCCAATCACCGATTAACCCCCAACGTGGAGGTGATGGCGTTGATCACCAGCGAGGAACACACTTTCCTCTCTTCAACCACCGTTCGCGAGATCGCTTCTTTAGGTGGAGACATCAGCACCATGGTGCCACCTGTGGTTGAAAGTTTTTTGAAAAAGAAATTGTCAGATCTGGGGGAAGATAATTTGGTCGTCCCCGGACAAAATTGTCGTGATTAATTGGCCCAAAGATTGCAACATATACCGTATTCATCGGATATAATGTTGTAAGGAGTTCCTGCATGGATATTTTGCATCTGGTTGATCGCCTTGAAGAGCTTTTTAACGAAAGCCGTCCAATTTGGTTCACCCATAGCGTCATCGTGGATGAAGACCGTATGCTTGACCTTATCGATCAGATGAGGATCACCATTCCTGAAGAGATCAAGAAATCACAACAGCTTCTTGCCCAAAGGGATAGAGTTCTTGCCCAGGCACAGGAAGAAGCCAACCGGACTATCTCTTTGGCCCGTGAAAAAAGTGAGAAATTGGTTGAAAAAGATCCGGTTACTTTGTCTGCCCAGGCAAAAGCAGAACAGATCATCGCGCAGGCCAGGCTTGAAAGTGATCAAACCCGCCGGGACGCTGATGAATATGTAGTACAAACCTTAACTGCGCTGCAAGTGGAACTCGAAAAAACATTGAATCAAGTAAAAAATGGTGTTATTGCCCTTCAGGCTGAAAAACGAAAAGCCCCACCAGCCCAACAAGGATAGTAATAAACAAACGACCTTGATTTTTTCTCAAGGTCGTTTTTATTTTACTGAGTAATCTACTTTTGTTTTCTTGATTCTTCCTTTTCGTCCTCTTCCCTTTGCCTTTGAGCGATCTCTTTGACCTTTTTAATGGTCCGGTTTTCAAGGGTGGCGTCTTCGTATAAAGCAACCCTCAGCACATCGTCCATGTGCCTAACCAATATGATATTCAGGTCGTCTAAAACTTTTTTTGGAACTTCCACCAGGTCTTTTTTATTCTTTTCAGGTAAAAGGATCACTCGCAGACCTGCCCGGTGGGCGGCCAGAATCTTCTCGCGCACACCACCAACCGGCAGAACGTTTCCACGCAAGGTGATCTCACCCGTCATGCCAACTTCTTTTTTGACCTTGTGCTCAGAGAAAGCTGAGACCAGTGCAGTGGCCAGCGTGATACCTGCGCTTGGTCCATCCTTAGGGATCGCACCTTCCGGGATGTGTATGTGCACATCCAGCATTTCATAGATATCTGTGTCGATGTTGAAATCCGCGGATCGTGATTTCATGTATGAAAGAGCTGCTTGAGCTGATTCTTGCATGACATCGCCGATTTGACCGGTAACCTGAAGATTACCCTTGCCTTCCAGGATCAAAACTTCAACCGGCATGATCTCGCCGCCGTTTTCCGTCCAGGCCATGGCTGTGGCTACACCGGTTTCGTCCTGCCTTTCAGCTTCGGTCATGAAGAACTGGGGAGGTCCTAGGAATTTTTCCAGCGAGGTGGCACTCAAATTTCTGGTGATGCGCTTCTTCTCGGATTTCCTTCTAGCTTCTTTTCGGCAAATGCGCCCAAGCTCGCGTTCCAGATTCCGCACGCCGGCTTCGTAGGTGTATTCTCGAATGACTTTCTTGATCGCGTTTTCTTCAAAGATGATCTCGTTGGGTTCAAAACCGCTTTCTTCAAGCTGCCGGGGGATGAGAAATCTCCTTGCGATCTCCACTTTCTCTTCCTCGATATATCCCGGGAACTCCAGAATCTCCATGCGGTCCAGCAGCGCCGGCGGTATGGCCCCCAGACTGTTGGCTGTGGTGATGAACATCACTTTAGAAAGGTCAAAAGGCAATTCAAGGTAATGATCTGAGAACGAATAATTTTGTTCGGGATCCAGCACTTCCAGCAGCGCAGAAGAGGGATCTCCTCTAAAATCCGCGCCCAATTTGTCGATCTCGTCCAGCATGAACAGCGGATTCTTGGACCCCGCTCGCTTCATTGTTTGCAAGATTCTGCCAGGCATCGCGCCGATATAGGTGCGGCGGTGGCCGCGGATCTCCGCCTCGTCTCTCACCCCGCCTAGCGACAGCCGCACGAATTTACGTCCAAGCGCGTTGGCAATCGATTGACCCAACGAAGTTTTGCCTGTTCCCGGCGGTCCTACAAAACACAGAATAGGTTGGCGTTCTTTTTTCGGTTTCAGGCTCTTTACCGCCAAATACTCCAGAATGCGGTCTTTGGCTTTTCCAAGCCCATAATGATTGTCGTTCAGCACTTTCGCAGCGTGCCGCACGTCCAGATTATCCTCGGTGGTTTCCACCCAAGGCAGATCAATCAACCAGTCCAAATACGTGCGGATGATACCTACTTCCGGCGACATGGGCGGCATTTGATTCAAGCGTTCGATCTCTTTGTCGGCCGTTTTCTTGGCTTCTTCCGGCAGTTTTCTTTCTTCGATTTTGACTTTCAATTCAGCGATTTCCCGCGTCCAGACATCGCTTTCGCCCAACTCGTTTTGTATGGCCTTCAACTGCTCACGCAGATAAAATTCGCGCTGGGATCGGTCCACTTCGCTCTGCACACGTGTTTGGATCTCGTCTTCCAGTTGCAGCACATCAAGTTCCTGCGCCAGCAGCCAGTTCACTTTCTTTAGCCGTTCCTTCGGCTCAAGAATCGACAACAGTTCCAATCGCTCCTCAAACGGAAGAGAGATGGCCGTGGCGATCATGTCTGAAAGCCAACCGGGTTCCGAAATATTGATCGAAAAGAGATGGGCTTCATCTGGCAGGCTGCGGTCCAACTGAACACATTTTTCAAACAGGTCGCGGGATGTGCGCATCAAGGCTTCGATCTGCCGGTCTGAGATCGGGTTGTCATTCACGACAAACCCTCTCACCCATTGGAAAGGTTCGTTGTTCACAATCTCCACGATCTTGATCCTGCGTCTTCCCTGCACCAACGCGGAGGCATTCCCATCCTGCAATGTTAGCAGGCGGCCCACCGCCACTTCAACGCCTACCTCCAGGTAGTCGCCGGCGGTTGGATTCTCGATTTCGCTGTCTTTGAGCATCAACGCCACCATTGTGCCGCCGTTCTTTTGCACGTAATTGATTGCGTCCATGTTTTGTCCTGGCGAAACAAAGATGGGCGAGACCATGCGCGGAAATACCACAATATCCCGCATGACGAGAACCGGGCAGTAGATCATGCCGTTCTCATCCGGTGCCGCGTCGCTCACCTGGTAAAGCTCATCCGTACGCTGATACAGCGCAGCGGTGAATTCTTCAGGGTTGTCCAGTCGTTTTTTCCAATCGTCTTTCATTTACTCTTCCTATGTTCCATGTTGATTAAGGATGATCCTTGCAGCCGCTGCAATGAATAAACTACCTGTCACAAGTATGGCCGTTTTGTCATCCGCCCTAGATACTGCAAAGTTCAGTGCATCAGTGATTTTCTCCTCTGAGCGGCACTGGGTCGTCGTGATTTTCACTAATTTTACCAGCATCGCGGGTTCAACAGCCCTTTGATGTGGGCTTTTGGTAAAAATGACCTGCCCCACTTTTGGCAGGAGTACATTCAACATGCCTTCGATGTCTTTGTCCACGGATGCGCCAAACACTAAGGTAATCTTTTTATCTGGCAGTAATTCGCTTATGTTCTGGGCTAATTTCTCCGCGCTGTTCACGTTGTGAGCCCCATCCAGAATGATCAAGGGATTGTGGCACACCACTTCAAATCTGCAGGGCCAATGAACCGCTGCCAATCCTTTTTGTACGCTGTTTTTGTCAATCGAATAACCTGAATCAGCCAGTTTTCGTAGTACAGACAATGCGGTAGTCACATTGTCAAGCTGATGCCTTCCAACCAGCGGGATGAAATATTCACCGTTCCAATCTTCCGTTCCCTTAATGAATTCGACCGAAAAAGTCTGGCCATGAAGTGTTTGGTGGATATCACGCAGTATTATCTTGTTTTCCGTATCGATAACCTCAGACTGGACTGATTGAGCTGCTTTTTCCAATGTTTCTTGGGCTTCGAAAAAATCCTGTTTGCCAATCACCACCGGAATGCCCGGTTTGATAATGCCGGCTTTTTCTGCGGCGATCTCTTCAATGGTGTTGCCCAATAGATTCATGTGATCATAGGAGATCGAAGTTATGACAGACAAGAGCGGCTCCACGACATTGGTAGCATCCGTTCGACCGCCCAGGCCTGCTTCCAGAATGGCTACATCCACTTTTTGATCGCTAAAATAGGTCAGGCAAATGGCCGTGATCGCTTCAAAAGTGGTGATTCCTTCCACTTCTGCCAGTAATGGTTTGATTACTTCTACATACCTGGCCAATTCTGTTTGCGATATGGGTTCCCGGTTGATCTGGATCTGTTCTCGAAAGTCAAACAGGTATGGTGAGGTGAACAATCCGGTTTTATAACCGGCAGCCTGAAGAACGCTTTCGATCATGACCGCGGTGGAGCCTTTACCCTTCGTACCGGCAATGTGAACGATTTTGAGCTTTCGATGGGGGTTTCCTAACAAGTCCAACAAGGTGACCAGGCGCTGAAGCTCAAAATTTCCCTTTTCATGGTCAATGAAAGGGATCTGGCTGTAATCGGTTAAGCCTTGCAAAAAGCCCATCGCGTCTTGATATTCCAAATTGGGTTCTTCCTTCTTTCCATCAAGTATACAATACGGTATGATTATTTCAGATAAAGGAACTCATGCCAAGAAACACGCACAGGAGTGAAAATTCGACCATGATCAGCATGTGTACTTTTAAGTTGATCCTCCCCGGTTGCAAATCGCTCAAACAAAAGCGCTCCTTGCTTCAACCCATCCTCACACGGCTGCACAAGGAATTCAATATCTCGGTTTCAGAGATCGGATTGCAGGACATCTGGCAATCTGCCTGGGTAGGCTGCGTGATGATCTCGAATGACGCGGACCACAACACGCACATGCTCAATGACCTCATCAGCTTTGTTGAAACACACTTCCCTGAGATGCAGATCAGCGAACATCATATTGAAAATCACTGATTCGTTTCACAGAGAAGAACGCCTGCTTGCGCGGGTGTTCTTTTTTCTTCTCCACTTTTTGTTTAATTTCTTTTCGCCATTTTTAACACGTATACCTTATGGCATATTTCTGGTCTCTATAAATTTCCTTTTAACATTTTTAGGTATATTCGTAATATTTTTAATATATATCATTATTCATTTGTAACGAATTCCGTTACAATGTAAACCGATATTGAGAATTGGAGAAGAAAAATTGCTGGATCGTTTTGAAATCAAAAAGAAATTAAAAGCCATACTTCCCACCGTGGAAAAACCCGGCCGCTACTTTGGCGGTGAATTAAATCATGTAGCCAAGGATTGGAATCAAATCGAGAACCGTGCGGCCTTGGTCTTTCCGGATATCTATGACATTGGCGTGCCCAACCTGGGCATTGCGATTTTGTACGAAACCATCAACCTCCGTTCTGATACACTTTGTGAACGCGCCTATTTACCCTGGCTCGACATGGAAAAAGCCATGCGCGAGAATAACGTTCCACTGTACTCCCTCGAATCCTGCCATCCCCTGGCGGATTTCGACCTAATCGGCTTCAGCCTGCCCTACGAAACACTCTATACCAACGTGCTTAACGCGCTTAACCTGGCTCATCTTCCTCTCCGATCCACTGACCGCGACGAGAGACATCCGCTGATCATTGCCGGCGGGCACGCCGCTTACAATCCCGAACCGATGGCTGCCTTCATTGATGCGTTCGTGATCGGCGAAGGTGAAGAGGTGATACACGAAGTGCTGGATTGCGTGCGTGATTCCAAAGCACGGGGGCACTCCCGCCAACAGCTTCTCGAACTCTTGCAGAACATTCAGGGAGTCTATGTGCCCTCTCGATATCAGGCAGAATATGATGAACACGGCCTGCTGCGCTCCTTTGAACCGCTTGGTCATAACGCACCACAAAAGATCACCAAACGAGTCGTACCCGTGTTGCCAGACTCACCCACTCATTTCATTGTGCCCTCCATCGACGTGGTGCACAACCGTATCGCAGTGGAGATCATGCGTGGTTGCACGCGCGGCTGCCGCTTCTGCCACGCCGGATACGTCAATCGTCCCATTCGCGAAAGATCGGTAGACCAGATCGTTAACGCCATCGACAAATCCCTGCAAAGCACCGGTTACGAAGAAATCGCTTTATTATCACTTTCATCTAGTGACTATGCGCATATAGATCAATTAGTTACAGCATTAACCACCCGCTTTGCTGGAAAGAACCTGGTCATTTCACTCCCTTCCTTGCGAATCGAATCCTTTTCGGTGAATTTGATGGAAAAACTCAAAGGCGCTCGCTTGGGCGGATTCACCCTGGCTCCAGAAGCCGCCACGGACCGTATGCGCAACCTGATCAATAAGCCCATTGAGGCTGAACAACTGCTTGAAACCGCCAGGCAAATCTACAGCCGCGGATGGACCACCCTCAAGCTGTATTTCATGATCGGACAGCCATTTGAAACCCTCGAAGACGTGCAAGCTATCGCTGACCTGTGTAAAGAGGTACTTAAAGAAGGCCGCAAGATCATCGGCAAGAAGGCCAATCTTCACACCGGCATCAGCACTTTCGTTCCCAAACCGCATACACCCTTCCAGTGGGCCAATCTCGACTCTCTCGAATCGGTGCTGCAAAAGCAGAACCTGCTCAAGGACCAAATTCGCACTCCCGGCATGAAGATGACCTGGTCCAACCCGAGAGAGACCATCCTGGAAGCTGCGCTCTCGCGCGGCGACCGCCGCCTGGCGGACGTCATCGAAGACGCCTGGAAGCATGGCGCCAAATTTGATGCCTGGATGGACCAGTTCAATTACAACGTCTGGATGGACGCCTTTGATGCGGCTGGGATTTCTCCTGCTTTCTACACATCGCGGGCACGGGAAGTCGATGAACTGCTGCCTTGGGATCACATCCAAACGGGCGTGTCACGCAAGTATTTGGAGCGTGAATACCAGAAAGCCCTGAAGGGCGAAACCACCAGCGATTGCCGCCATGAGTGCCATGCCTGCGGGATCGTGCCTGAATTCTCTGATCTCCTCAAGCAAACGCCCTCAGCCGAATGGTACTGCCCGGAGGTGGAATAATGCAGCGCATCCGAATCCATTACCATAAAGGCGAAGCCCTGCAATATATTGGCAATCTCGACCTGCACAAGATCTGGGAGCGTACTTTTCGCCGCGCTCAAATCCCCTTGGCCTACTCTCAGGGGTTTCACCCGCAGCCGCGCATGCATCAGGCTTGCCCGCTGCCACTGGGTTTCACCAGCCGCGCGGAGCTGCTCGATTTTTGGTGCGACTCGGATGAACCTTTGGCTGACCTGCGATCCAAACTGGAAGCCACTGTTCAACCTGGCATCGATATCCAGTCGTTCAACAGTGTTCCTCTGAAGAGTGCTCCCCTGCAAACCATGGTGGCTTCGTCGGTCTACCAAGTGGCATTGGATGATTCGATAGATATTCCAGCGCTTGATACAAAGATCAACTCGTTGAACGCTGCCCAGGATTGCATGCGAGAAAGACGCGGTAAACCATACAATTTGCGCCCTTTGATCATTGAATTGACCCTTGAACCCTCCACCATTCGTATGCGGCTCTCAGCCTTACCGGGTGCCACTGGTCGGCCTGAGGAGGTCTTGGACCAGCTTGGCATCAATCCCTTCGCGGTGGACGTGGAACGGGTCGAGTTGACCCTGCTGCCCATGGAAGATGAGCCCGTCCCATCGCAACAACCCGAATCATGAGTGAACCAGTCTTTCAAGTTTTCGAGTGTAGAAATCCCGATTGCAGGCTGCGCTTTCCATCCAACCTGTCGGTGAGTGAAATGGAAACCTGCCCATTGTGCAGTGCCAAACTCGCCCCTATGGGAACACCATACTCCAATCAAAAAGCACCAGCCCTGCCTTCAGGAATGCCACAAAGGAAAATCTCTTTACTGCTCGACAACCTGCGCAGCACTCTGAACGTCGGCTCGATCTTCCGCACCGCGGACGGAGCTGGCGTGACCCACATCTACTGCTGCGGAACCACGCCCACCCCGGAGCACCCCAAGATTATGAAAACAGGTCTGGGCGCGGAAGGTTTTGTATCGTGGAGTTATCACCGCAACGCGCTAGACGTGCTGCCCATGCGGGAATCGGGTACAATCCTCCTGTCATTAGAAGCCGCACCGGAATCCAATGACCTGTTCAGCGGGATTTGGCAAATCGAAACTCAGAGTCCGGTGTTAATAATTCTTGGAAACGAAATATCAGGCATCGACCCGGAATTGATGCGGCGCTCTGATCAGGTGTTATGCCTGCCCATGATGGGCACAAAAACGTCTCTGAATGTTGCGGTCGCGGCAGGGATTGCCATCTACGCGCTGCGATTTTATACTTCGCAATAATCCATCCTTTTGTGAGTGACCATGCCAATCTACGAATATCAATGTGAAAAATGCCATACCAGATTTGAAGCCCTGCGCGCCATGAAAGACGCGGACGCAGAGATCGCCTGCAAATCATGCCATTCAACCCAGACCAAACGCGCGCTGTCATTGTGCTACTCCAAGGTCGACGGTCATTCTTCCTCCTCGTCGTCTCATTCAGGCTGTGGTGGGTGCAGCGGCGGATCTTGCAGTTCCTGCGGTCACTAGCTGGAGAAAATAAACCATGAATTATTATCAAGGAAAACTTGCGTTGATCACCGGCGGTTCCAGCGGCATTGGCTACGCGCTGGCCAAGGGCATCGTACTGCAAGGCGGTAATGTGACCCTCCTCGCACGGCGAGCGGAAGCGTTGGCTGAAGCGGTTGGTAAATTGTCTGCGCTCAAGGTTAGTCACGGCCAGCGTGTTCTTTTTCTTCAAGCGGACGTTACCCAAAAAAGTGATCTTGAAAAAACGCTCCTTTCGTTTGTTAACGAACATGGTCTGCCCGACCTGGTGATCAATTCAGCCGGTGTGGCTCATCCCGGAAAGTTCGAAGAACTGAGCGACGAGATCTTCCACTGGATGATGGATGTGGATTATTTCGGCACGGTAAACGTTTTGAAGATCCTCGTGCCGCTAATGCAGCAGCGCAAATCGGGTGTCATCGTTAACATTTCTTCCATTGCCGGCTTCATCGGCGTGTACGGGTATACGGCTTACGGGGCTGCCAAATTCGCCATCAGCGGCTTATCAGACGCGCTGCGGGCGGAACTGAAACCGCACGGTATTCAGGTGAGCGTGGTCTTCCCACCAGACACCGACACACCCCAGCTCCAATATGAGAGCAACTACAAACCCGCTGTCACCAGAGAGATCGCGGGTTCAGCCAAACTGATGTCCCCTGATACGGTGGCCAATGAAGTCCTCAAAGCTGTTGCCAAAAAACGTTATATCATTTTGCCCGGCAGAGAAGGCAAGCTGATGTACTTTCTGCACCACTTTGCCGGCCGCTTGATCTACCCGATCATGGATATGATGGTAAATTCAGCGTTGAAGAAACATTCCAAACCATAGTCATTATTTGGTTTAATTGTTTTTACAATTCAATTCCAAAACAATTAATGATCAGACAAAATCGGCTTTTGTGTAGTCCATGAATAATTGATATTTGATTTAATAATGCGGGTTCGAATGGTTCGAATCCTTTCGCTTCGCTCGCTCCTTCGGATTACTACGCGAGGGACAAGTGATTCGAAACTTTATTATTTTAAGTACTTTTGTTCTACTTTTATTATAAAACCCCTGTCAAGTACTTTGGGGTTGGTTTGCAAACGGTCTATATTTACCATAATAGAATCATGCATATTATTGAAATAGGCGTTAATCCCACAAAAATGGTGCATCCCAAAAACAGAGATGTCACCTTACGATTGACTCAATATGCATATTGATGCATTCCCAAAAACAGGGATGCAACATTACGGCTGGCTCATAGCACAGCGAAAACCTAATAGTGAGCCCCAATCCGTGGAAGATCCGAAAACGCGAGTCGCAGTACGGAAGACGCTTTTTTGATTGAAGGCTGATCCACTTCGTGCAACCCGATACTCTCCCTCGACAGGGCCTTGTGGATCGATCCACATTTTCTGACTTGAATAGTAATTTGCATCAAACCAGTCGGCGACCCATTCCCAGACGTTCCCGGCCATATCCAGTACCCCATACGGGCTGGCTCCTTCCAGGTAGCTGCCCACAGGAGAGGTATCCGC
>CAZRHZ010000074.1:0-5599 GCA_964599995.1 uncultured Anaerolinea sp.
AGTGCTAATTTACTGAGATTAATGATACCATGCCATAAAAAAGGGGTCAAGAAATGCGCTTTTCGGTTTAGCATTTCATATAAAAGATTAATAATGGGTGAAATGTAAGGGCACAGCGCGTGCCGTACCCTAGTGTGGTGTTTCAAGGAAATATATTCATGAGTTTTTATGAAAAAAAACTAAACCTGATTTTTCGATTTACTTGGCGTCCTTCCGCTTCTGCAGGAATAAAATGATCAGGAACATGCCCACGTTCAACCCGATCAGATAATACCAGCGCGTGAAGACACTGCCTTCCAGGCTGGGGCGGAAGTCGTCGATCAGCATCTTCAGCAGCATTTCAGCGCCCGAGATGGCCTTCTGGCGGTCCTTCTCCCAGGTGCTTTTCTCATCACCATAGGCATCCAGTTCGTCAATGAATGTGGAGTACTGATCGCTGGATTCATCTGTCATCTCTTCGCCCTGTTCCTTTTGCAGGTCGAGGTATTCTTCAAGCTGATCCTTGGTCAGATCAGCGTAGTCTTCTTCCTGCTTGCCGCGCTGGTCGAAGTATTCTTCCATCTGCGCCTGGTTGGCGGCCATGTAACCCGCCATATCGCTGTATGGCCCAACGCCCAACGGCGGCAGGGGGGTGAAGGTTGGCGCGGGGGTAAACGTTGGGATGGGCGTGAAGGTGGGATAGGGCGTATAAGTCGCCAGCGTTTCGGGTTCTGCGGGTTTAACCGGCTGCTCTTGTTCAAGGGCGGCTTTGGTGTCTTCATTATAGTAACTGGCTGAATATAAACCGGGGAGGCCGGTGCAGCGCTCGAACAGATGGCTGCCCATGCAGTCGCACTGATCTTTTTCCTCATCCGTCATGGCGTCGCGTTCTTCATCCGGCAGCTTCCAGCACGGATCGGCCGCCAGCACCTCTCCCATGCGCGTGGAGCGCACAAAGCCCTCATACGACCAGCGCGTGGGCACAATCACCGAAATGATCTCGCCGCCAGGGATGAGTTTGAGCGGCAGCAGCACGCCCGCGAACAGGAACTGCGGTACCAGCACCGCGATCACCACGATCAGCGCGGCGTTCTGGTTCGGCACCAGTGCTGAAACCAGCAGCCCGGTCAGGTACCCGGCCAGGATACCCAACACCATGGTAACCATGAGATACAGGTAGCCGATCGGGTCAGGGATGACCGGCTTGGTCAGCAGGATCAAAAAGAGCAGCAGGAACGCCCCCTGATAAAAGGCCAGCACCACACCCACCCACAATTTCGAAAGCAGGTAGGGCATGATCTGCAGATTCACCGCCCGTTCGCGCTTGTAAATATCAGCCTCCTTGACGATCTCGCGTACGCTGCTCAGCGAGCCCACCAGGGTGGCTACAATGGCCAGCATGAACCACATGATCAGGATCTTGGCCGCTTTGCCATTAACCGGGTCGAACAGATCGTCCCCCCAAATGAAGTCCATTACCCCCAGCAGAGGGGCAAGCGCCAGCATCAACCCCAGGGTGACTTTATCCTGGAAGATGATGCGCAAATTCCTGGCTGAAAGGATCATGAACTGGCGCAATCCTGAGGTTTTGCGCTTCTTGGACATCGGCGGGGGTGGGGGAACCTCCACCGCAGTCTTGGGTTTGGTCGTGGATTCTTTTTGCCCCTGGTACTCGCGAAAGCGTTTGTCCCAGTCTGCTGATGAACCTCTCGCCGGGTCGTTCAAGATGCGATAAACGTCGTCAAATTCGATGTTCTTCTCGAGCTTCTCGCGATCCAGGCGGTACTGGTTGAAATATTCCAAAGCATCTTCGGGAGGGCCAAAGAAGGCCACATATCCGCCGCGCGTCATGATGATGACCTTGTCGCAAAGGATGACGTTGCGCGTGGCGTGGGTCACGATGAAGATCGTGCGCCCCTGATCTGCCAGCTTGCGCAGCAGCTTCATCATGTCGTATTCGGTGCCGGGATCGAGCCCGCTGGTCGGTTCGTCGAGGAAGAACAGCCTGGGCTTGGTGAGCAGTTCCACGCCGATTGACACGCGTTTGAGTTGCCCGCCCGAGAGCAGCGAGATGGGCAGTTTGCGCCGTTCGCTCAATCCCAGTTCTGCCAGAGTCGTATCCACCGCGGCCTTGCGTTCAGCCGCTTGGGTATCTGGCGGCATGCGCAGTTGCGCCGAGTAATCCAGCGCCTGCTCGGGGGTCAACTCCATGTGCACAATGTCTTTTTGCGGTACGTAGCCGATGTCGTTGCGGAACATGTCGTAATTCTGATAGAAATCGACGCCATTCACCAGCACCTGGCCTGAGGTGGCGCGTCTGAAACCGTTCAACGCGTCCATCAGGGTGGTCTTGCCTGCGCCGCTGGTGCCCACGATGGCCACGAATTCGTTGGCACCGATGGAGAGGTTGATGTCTTGCAGCAGGTTGGTCTTGGGGTTGACTTGCTTTTTTAAATGGCGCGCTTCTATGTTGACGCCGGTCTCTTCAACCCCCTTCAGCCCGACGCCTGTGAATAAAAATTCACACGGCCCGATCTTCAGCGTGTCATTGGGTTTGATCCATTCCGATTCTTCGACAGCCTTCCCATTTAAGTAGGTGCCATTTGCGGAGTGCAGGTCGGTTACGCGAAAACGTGTGCCCATGCGCTCAATGACCGCGTGATAGCGGCTGATGGTGGGGTGGTTGAGGACAACACCGTTATCGGGGGTGCGGCCGATCACGATCCGGTCTTGATCTTTGAACGATAGAGGGAAGTTGCGCCATTCAGTCTGGATTTCACCGCCACCCGCGAACACCGTTTTCATGGCGGAGTCAGTACCTGCATCTTCCGAGGTCGGTTCCAGGCTGGAGGGTGCCTTTTCGCCTTCGCGCAAGACCATGAAAGTAAAATCCTCGATGCTAAAAAGATCACCGGGCTTGAGTTGAATTTTCACGTTAACAGGAAGTTTTTGGCCGTCTTTTTCAACGCCGTTCTGCGACCCGGGGTCAAGCAGGTACACCCCGCTTTCTTCCAGGCTGACGATGGCGTGCCGGCGCGACACGCTTGTGGAATCCAGTTTGATTCTGGCGTCTTCTCCGCGCCCGATAATCGTTTGTCCAAATCCGAGCGCCACTTGCTGGGCTTCGCCTTCGCCCTGGCGCCACGAAAGCTGGAGTTTCGCTTCTGCCTCTTCTTTGGCATAGGTTAACGTGTAGCTCCCCAGGCTGAAGGTTTGACCTTCTTTGACAGGAACCCGCTGTTTGGGGTCCAGCGGGGTGCCATCCAGTTGGGTCCCACTGGCTGAACCCAGGTCCATCAACTGGACTGAGCCATCGCTGAGTTCCAATTGCGCGTGACGGCGTGAGATCTGATCGCCAATCACCAGGATCTCGCAATCCATGGCCCGGCCAATGATGTATTTTCCATCATAGAGATTGAGCACGCGTTTATGTTGTACGGTACTGGAGATCGTGATTCGGTAGATCCAACTTTTTTTCATAAAGGCAACCCTTTCATTAATCAAAGATCACCGAGGACCAAAAACGGTACTATCCTTCAATCTCTGATGAACCCTTATACTTCTTTATGGGAAAGAACGCATTCACCTGTTGGGCGTAACGGAGGAAAGAAGCGCCAAATTTATCAGCCAGGTAGCGGGTCTCTCTGATGCTTGATATCACCAGAAATATGAAGGTGAAAAAACTGCCAATGAGGAACGTAAGCGCCAGTTGAAGTTGGACATTCAAATTGGGAATGACCAGAAAAGCGATGCCAACATCCACGACCATGATGCCCAGATAGAGTGGATGCCGCACCCAGGCGTAGATCCCCGAAACGCAAAAACTGTCGGCCTCCCTGGCGGTATACCCGGCCCAGGTGTGTCTTTTGCCAAGTTCTTTCTTGGACAGGATCACGATCAGCGTGCCTCCAACCAGGATCAGCAAAGAGATCAAGGCGTAAACAGTGATTTTTTCAAGCTTCCAGAGAAAGAACATGCTGCTGAACAATGGGATCAGGTAACCTGCGCGCATCACGATCAGCCAGATCTGCAGGAAGAGTGGGTTCGTTTTCTTGTTGCGAAAATCCGAGATCATCACGATAAAAAAGCAGAAAATGAGCGTATAACCAATTTTTAAAAACAAGATCATGGGCGAACCTCGATGAACGGAGGATGACAATCGTGCCCGGGGATGAAATTCGAGGTCTGAACACCATCGATGAGCATTCCTGTATTCCTTATTGTACAATACTCACCACACAGCAAGGGATGTAAACCGCGCGCAATTTACTGACTTCACTGTCGTGCTCGAACTACACTATAATCTAAATGTGAAACGCATAAAATTCTCAAACCACCGCTTGACGCGCGCCTTGGTTGGCAATCTCAGCACCGTCGTCGTGATCGGGCTGGTGACACTGCTGTTAAAGTGGGCCGAGGGCGTTCTTGAGATCCAGGTCATCGCCATGATCTATCTGCTGCCGGTGCTGGGTTGCACCGTCCTGTGGGGCTTGAGCGCGGGAATTTTGGCTGGATTGCTCTCATTTTTGACCTTTAACTATTTCTTCATTCAGCCGTATTACACCCTTCATATTCACAAGACCCAAGATTTACTCTCGTTGATCATTTTCTTGATCGTGGCAGTTGTTTTAAGTCAATTCATCGCCCAGGCGCGCAGCGCCACCCGGCTGGCGAAAACCCGCGAGTGGGAGGCCACCCGCATGTATGAGCTCATTTCTGCGCTGGCGGGATTGACCAGCGTGACGGATATTGTGCATACGCTGGCCGCGAAACTGATGGAAAATTTCAGGTTTGACCAGGTGGAGATCGAAACGGGTAGTTCACAATCTGACATGCTCATCACCTATCGCCTTCCGGAAAATTCCCTACTGAAACCACCCTGTGGCATGGCGCTCACCATGTATACCGCCCGCAACACCGAGGGCGAGATTCGCATCTGGGTGGACCAGAACAAACTATCGCTTGAAGAAACGCGCCTGCTGGCAGCTTTTGCCAACCAGGGCGCGCTGGCCATTGAGCGCATACGTCTGATCGAAAGGGAGAACGTCGCCAGGATCCTCGAAGAAAGTGACCGTATCAAAACTTCTCTGCTCAATTCAGTCTCGCATGAACTGCGTTCCCCGCTGGCCGCCATCAAGGCTTCAGCCTCCAGCCTGCGCAGCGGAACCGTGACCTGGGATTCTTCTGCCCGTAGTGAGCTATTGGCCACCGTCGAAGAAGAAACTGATCAGTTGAACCTACTGGTTGGCAACCTGCTGGACATGTCTCGCATTGAAGCGGGTGCGCTGCAGCCAAAGAAACACTGGAATTCGATAATTGAGATCATCAAGGGCGTTGTGTCAAAAATGCGCGCTCAACTGCTGCATCACAAAGTGAAGTATGAATTCGAAAAGGACCTGCCCCTCGTTCCAACCGATTATGTCTTGATGGGCCAGGTGTTTACCAATCTGATCAGCAACAGCATCAAGTACGCGCCGCAAGAAACGCCGATCCTTTTTTCTGCCGGGGTTTCAAAAGCCGGGGTTTGGATCCGTGTCGTCAACCAAAGCCCGGCAGTGCCTGAAGAGCACCTGGAGCAAATCTTCGACAAATTCTTCAGGATTACCGAAGCGGATAAAGT
>CAZRHZ010000074.1:5699-12550 GCA_964599995.1 uncultured Anaerolinea sp.
ATTCTCGACCTGACCCTGCCGGATATGGACGGCATTCAGGTGACAGAACAGATCAGAGAATGGTCCGCTGTGCCCATCATTGTGCTTTCGGTGCGGGATAGTGAAAAAGACAAGGTGGCCGCGCTTGACAAGGGTGCCGATGATTACCTGACCAAGCCATTCAATATCGAGGAACTGCTGGCGCGTATCCGGGTCGCTCTGCGCCACTCTTCACAATCGCTTGGTAACAAAGAAACCATCATCCGCGCTGGCCCGCTGACCATTGACCTGGCGCGTCACATCGCCACATTGAATGGTGAAGAAGTCAAGCTGACTGTCACCGAATTCAAGCTGCTCTCCTACCTGGCAGCCCATGCTGACCGGGTGTTGACCCATCAGGCCATCCTTACTCACGTGTGGGGTTTCGAAGAGTCGGACCATACCGAATATCTGCGGGTTTACATTGGTCAGCTGCGCAAGAAGATCGAAATTGACCCGGATGATCCGCAGGTGCTGATCACGGATCCCGGTGTTGGATATCGTTTTAAAACGGACGATTGATCACCTGATCTTTATATTTTCTTTATAATTTTCCGCTTTCTTTTACAACAATCTTTATTCATTTTGTTTAAACTTCCTTGTAAGTTTTACAAGGAGTATTTTCATCATGCGTAGAAACGGATGTCTAACGGTTTAGAGTAAAAATGATACCTGAAGAAAATTCGATTAATGTTTTTGAAGAAACCACCGGGCACACGCCCAAAAATTCCCTCCAGACTTTTTTGATCGGTCGCCACATCGCCACCGCGGACGCGGGCCACCAAACCATCGGAAAAATTGTCGGTCTGGCGGTTTTCTCTTCCGACGCCATGTCTTCTGTGGCCTACGGCCCACAGGAATTGATGCTGATCCTGGCCGCAGCGGGAGCAGGGGCAGTCCATCTGGCGCTTCCCATTGTGATTGCGATCGTTGGTTTGTTAATGGTTTTAACTTTTTCATATCGCCAAACGATCCATGCTTATCCCAGCGGTGGCGGTGCATACATTGTTGCACGTGACAACCTGGGTGAACTGCCGGCACAGGTTGCCGGAGCGGCTTTATTGACTGACTATATTTTAACGGTGGCAGTTTCGATCTCTTCCGGGGTGGCTCAACTTGTCTCAGCCTATCCGTCCATTTATCCTTTTCGCGTTTGGTTGGCCATCGCGATGATCTTGCTCATCATGGTCATCAACCTGCGGGGTGTGAAAGAATCGGGCATTACCTTTGCTATTCCTACCTATTTCTTTCTCTTGATGATGTTTGCCACCGTGATCACCGGTTTTGTTCGTTATTTCAATGGCAGTTTGGGCACGGTGGTTGATCCGCCAGCCATGGAAACCGGATTACTCCAGCAATTGTCGTTGTTCTTGATCTTAAAGGCATTTGCCAACGGGACCACCTCGGTAACCGGCGTGGAGGCCATCTCGAACGGTATTTCGGCTTTCAAAGAACCGCGCAGTTCCAATGCCAGTAAGACGCTGGTCTGGATGGCAGGTATCATGAGCGCACTGCTAATCAGCATCACCTTCCTCGGCTTGAAGGCGAATGTGGTTCCGGTTGAAAGCGAGACGGTAGTCTCTCAATTGTTCCGCACGGTTTACCAGGGGCGTGGCTTGCTGTATATCTTGAGCATCAGTTCCACCACTATTATTTTGATCATGGCGGCCAATACTGCCTTCGCGGATTTCCCCCGTTTGGGTGCCATCCAAGCTCACGACGGATATTTACCGCGTCAATTGAGTTTCCGCGGACGGCGGCTCGTCTTCTCAAGCGGAATTGCCGCTCTCGCAATATTTGCCTCGTTGCTCGTTATCGTCTTCCAGGCCAGTGTGACCAAATTGATCCCCTTATACGCCATCGGCGTGTTTCTTTCATTCACGCTTTCTCAATCTGGTATGGCGCACCGTTGGTGGAAATCTGGACACCTTAAACCGGATGAAGAAAAAGTGGAAACTGGCTCCGTACTCCATTATGACAAGGGTTGGCTGCACAAGATGATCATTAATGGTTTTGGAGCGATTTGTACTTTCATCGTGATGATCATCTTCGCTGTGACCAAATTCCGCGATGGTGCCTGGGTGGTGATTCTCATCATTCCGGTCCTGGTATCCATTTTCATTTCGATCCGCAGCCACTACCGGCGCCTGGCCAGCCAATTATCGCTTGAGCATCATCCTGCGCTGAATCGCATCAGCCGCAACCGGGTCATCATGCCGGTCAGCGGAATTCACACCGGCACTCTTGAAGCGCTTAAATACGCCACAACCCTATCGGACGATGTGACCGTCGTTCACATTTCTGTGGATCCTGAAGAGACCGCCAAGTTGAAGGCTAAGTGGGAGATGTGGGGCGACGGCTATCGTTTGGTTGTCTTGAATTCTCCTTACCGGTTGTTCCTCGAACCTTTACTGGAGTACATTGATAAACTGTCGATCATTCAGGCACCCAACGAGATCATCACGATTGTTGTACCGCAGTTCATCCCGAAACACTGGTGGACCAACTTTTTACACATGCGAACGGCAGAGACACTGCGCAGATCACTGCTGCATCGCAACAACATTGTCATCACCGAAGTCCCTTATCAAATAAAATAGTTCGCACACAGATACACAATAAAACGGCTTCGGCCGTTTTTTTATTTGAAAAGCACAGAAGATGCTGTTTTTCGAGGTTAGGCTTCGATAAACATCGCTCTGCGCTCTCTTTACGTGTATGATGGATGTAGATTATACTTTTCAGGCTTTTTATATCCTTCTTCTAAATGACCATTCGATTAGTTACGAATATTGAGAAAAGGAATTCTGGTTTACTGTTTGGGAGCGCTACAAAAATGAGTGATCAAGAAGAACCCGTAAATGTATTTGAGGGTACCACCGGGCACAAACCCAAACCTTCAATTCAAAGTTTATTAATAGGCAAACCTCTTCCCACCGCCGAAGCGGGGGAACAAACCATCGGAAAATTCGTCGGTTTGGCGGTGTTTTCATCAGATGCCATGTCATCCGTGGCTTACGGCCCGCAGGAATTAATGATGATCCTGGCGGCGGCTGGAGCGGGAGCTATTCCCTTATCCTTGCCCCTTGTTTTTGCAATTGTTGGCCTGCTGACCGTCCTGACTTTTTCTTATGAACAAACCATTCACACCTATCCGGATGGCGGTGGGGCTTACATCGTTGCGCGCGATAACCTGGGTGAATTACCTGCGCAAATTGCCGGTGCAGCTTTACTAACCGACTATATATTAACTGTTTCAGTTTCGATTTCTTCGGGGGTGGCTCAATTAGTATCAGCCTATCCTTCCATCTACCCATATCGGGTCTCGTTTGCGGTAGCCATGATCCTTTTGATCATGCTGATCAATTTGCGCGGGGTCAAAGAATCCGGCACGGCTTTTGCCATCCCCACCTATTTCTTCCTGCTGATGATGATTGTGACGATTGTTACGGGATTTATTCGATTCTTTAATGGAAGCCTGGGTGCTGTGATTGACCCGCCAACGATGGAAGCCCATGTGCTTCAACCACTGACGGTTTTTCTGGTGCTGAAAGCTTTTGCAAATGGAACAGCGTCAGTTACCGGCGTGGAAGCCATTTCGAACGGTATCACCGCCTTCAAGGAACCGCGCAGCAGCAATGCCGGCAAGACCCTGATCTGGATGGCAGCGATCATGGCCTTTTTATTGGTCAGCATTACATTTCTCAGTAATAAAATCGGGGCAGTTCCGGTGGAAGGTGAAACAGTCATCTCGCAGCTCTTCCGTACGATTTATGAAGGGCGTGGCTTGCTGTATATTTTGAGCATCAGCGCGACCACCATTATTTTGATCATGGCCGCCAACACCGCCTTTGCAGGTTTCCCCCGTTTGGGAGCGTTGCAGGCCGCGGATGGATTTTTACCCCGGCAACTCACTTATCGTGGCAGCCGCCTGGTCTTCACCAGCGGCATCGTCGCCCTGGCCGTTTTTTCTTCCCTTTTAGTGGTGGTTTTTCAGGCCAGTGTCTCTAAGCTGATTCCTTTGTATGCAATCGGCGTCTTTCTATCATTCACGCTTTCACAAACTGGGATGGCACGCCGTTGGTGGAAGTCCGGTCACTTGAAACCTGGTGAGAAGATCGATGAAGTTGGCTCGACGGTTTACCATGACAAGGGTTGGTTGTATAAGATGATTGTTAATGGTTTTGGGGCGATTATGACGTTTACTGTCATGATTATTTTTGCCGTAACCAAATTCAGCGACGGTGCTTGGGTGGTGATCATCCTTGTCCCGGCGCTGGTGATGGGCTTTTTCTCCATTCGCAGGCATTATAAGAGGCTGGCAGCCAAACTTTCTCTCGAAAACCGTTCTACCCAAAAACGGATCAGCCGTAATCGCGTCATCATGCCGGTCAGCGGCATTCACAGCGGCACGCTCGATGCGTTGAATTACGCCGCGACGCTTTCAGATGACATTACCGTGGTTCACATTTCCACCGACCCGGCCGAAACAGCCAAGTTGAAGGCCAAGTGGGAAGTGTATGGGGAGGGCTACCGCCTGGTGGTCTTGAACTCACCCTATCGCCTCTTCCTCGAACCCTTGTTGAGTTATATCGATAACCTGGCAGAGATTCAGACACCCAATGAGATCATCACCATCGTCGTGCCGCAGTTCGTGTCAAAAGGCTGGTGGACCAGTTTTCTGCACATGCGCACCGCTGAGACTTTGCGCAAGGCCTTGCTCAATCGCAAGAACATCGTCATCACCGAGGTACCTTACCAGGTTTAAGCTGTTCAGGTTATTTCTCGATCAAGAACTGGAGGAATTGTCACCTCCAGTTTTTATTTTGCATGACATTCATCCTTAGTGTGTTGACCTGACCTCAATTCCCTCTTAAAATGGAATTCACACGAAATCACTTGCGTAACTAAGGAGTCGAAATGTCCCCTGTACCGTTTGAATCCAAGCGTGCCCCCTTCTATAAAGACGTGCCTGATGAAAAATGGAACGATTGGCGCTGGCAGATGGCCAATCGTCTGAACACCGTTGAGGATTTCGCCAATGTTCTAAATCTGACCGACAGCGAGAAGAAAGCGCTTGGCACCCCTGGCTTGTTCAGGGTAGACGTGACCCCTTACTACGTTTCGCTTATCCACCCCGACGACCCGAACGATCCCATCCGCATGCAGATCATCCCCACCGCCGGCGAGGTGGACGTGTTCACCGGCATGATGGAAGATTCGCTGGCCGAAGACCGTCACTCCCCGGTGCCCGGCCTGGTGCACCGTTATCCCGATCGTGTGCTGATGCTGGTGACCACGCAGTGTGCCTCGTATTGCCGCTACTGCACCCGCGCGCGTATTGTGGGCGATCCCACCCAGACCTTCTCGCGCACCGACTTCGAAGCCCAGATCGAATACCTCAAACGCACTCCCCAGGTGCGCGACGTGCTTCTTTCCGGTGGCGACCCGCTCACCCTGGCGCCCAAGATCCTCGAGGAACTCCTCTCGCGCCTGCGCGAGATCCCGCACATCGAGATCATCCGCATTGGATCTCGTGTGCCGGTCTTTATGCCCATGCGCGTCACTGCTGAACTGACCGACATGCTGCAGAAGTATCATCCCCTGTGGATGAACATCCACGTCAATCACCCCAACGAGATCTCGCAGGAACTGGCTGACGCTTGTGACAGGCTATCCAGAGCCGGGGTCCCGCTTGGCAACCAATCCGTGCTGCTGGCGGGGGTCAACGACTGCGTGCATGTGCAGCGCGACCTGGTACAAAAACTGGTACGCATGCGCGTGCGCCCCTACTACCTCTACCAGTGCGACCTGGTGGAAGGCGCAGGGCACTTCCGCACACCCGTGGCCAAGGGCATCGAGATCATCGAGGGCCTGCGCGGACACACCTCTGGCTTTGCCGTGCCCACCTACGTGGTGGACGCCCCCGGCGGCGGCGGCAAGATCCCCGTCATGCCCAACTACCACATCAGCTCCTCCGATCACAAGATCGTGCTGCGCAACTACGAGGGCTACATCACCACCTACGAAGAGCCGCTGGATTACAAAACCCACGATCCCAAGACCTGCTCCTACTGCCAGAACAAACGTGTCGAACCCGGCCAATCCGGCGTTCACGGTCTGCTGGATGGCGAGGCCATGTTCATCCAGCCCGAGAACTTCGAGCAGCTCCACAACCGCGGTGGCGCACAGCACCGTCTGCGTGCTGACTCTGACAAGTGGAAACCGTTAGGGATCGGAGATGGCAAGGAGTAATCAGTAATCAGGCACTCAGGAATCAGGCTGAGTGATAAGAGGTTACGAAAATGGATGAAACACAAGATAAGGGGCTTGAAAGTCTTTTGGTATGGAAAAAGGCCATGCAGTTTGCTGTGACCATATCTAAAGAAATCCTTGTGAAGATTCCAGTTGAAGAAAAATACGCTCTATCCTCACAAATTCGACGAGCGAGTCAAAGCATACCTGCCAATATTGCTGAGGGTTATGGGCGTTTTTACTTTCAAGAAGGTGTAAGGTTTGCGTATATCGCCCGCGGATCTCTGGAAGAAACACGAAGTCATCTTACCTTCGCTTACGAAATGCGTTACATTGATGAAGCATAATTCAGCGATCTACGGCATCAAATCGAAGAACTTCGCAAGATGATCAACGGATATATTAATTATCTGAAACGGACCAAACGCGGGATCAACGAGCCTGGTGCCTTGTATTCAACTAGTAATGTAGATCCCATAGACAGGGATTCAACCGAATAAAAACGGGTACAATTATTTTACTGATTACTGATTACTGATTACTGATTACTGATTACTGATTACTGATTACTGATTACT
>CAZRHZ010000075.1:0-10896 GCA_964599995.1 uncultured Anaerolinea sp.
GTTGACCTGATCCTTTTGTTCGCCAGCAGCCTGTTGATCGGCGTGGTGGTGGTCTTGGGCAGGCGCTGGCTCGATCGCAACCCCACGCTCGAACACGCTCAATGGGTCACCACGGTGGTTCAATACCTGGTGGGCCTGCTGTTTGGCGTAGCACTCATCCGCGCCATTGCAGCGCTGCGTGCCTGGCCGCTGTGGGTGATCCCGCTGCCTGCATGGGTCGGGCTGACTCTGGTGATCGTGACGGGCGCCGCCACGTTGTTTTCGATGCTCAACCTGGCCTTGAAGGGGCTCGGCGCGCCCTTTGCCGTGGCGCTCAGCCAGAAGGTCGCGCAGGATTGGATGTACGCCTGGACGCGCAACCCCATGGTGCTGTCTGCCATCGCGCTGATGGTTTCACTGGGACTCTGGTTCCGCTCCACGTCGTTCGTGCTGTGGGCCCTGCTGTTGTTCACCCCGGCCATCCTGGTTTTTATCAAAGGGTATGAGGAACGCGAGCTGGAGATCCGCTTTGGCGAATCCTATCTGGCTTACAAAGCCAAAACACCCTTGTTATTCCCGAGAAGACCGAAGAGTAAATCTTTTGGTAAAAATAAAAAGCACCCGCGCGTATGCGATACGTCGGGTACCTTTTGGTTTTGATCTACTGATTCTTACTTCTTGGCTTTGCGGAAGGTCAGCATCAAGCCAGCGGCCAGCGCGAGAACACCCACAACCAGCAGCGAAGTTTGCTTCAAGCCAAAACCGGTCGCGGCGAAACCGAGGGGGATGGCCAGAAAATCAACCACGATGGCGAGAACGCCAAGGACGACCAAAATAATGCCCAATGTCTTCTTATTCATATTCTTCTCCTTTTTCAAACTTCCCATTTGTGCATCAACCACCCATTATACTTTTGTTTCCACAAAAAACGTCGGGGGCAATTCAGTCTCTGTCTTGCCCATAAAAAGAAACACCCAAACTCGCGTTCGGGTGCTCTTCGTTTTTTTGAGAATCCGATCTAATCGAATTTTAAAATCTTTTCGCGCAGCTCGCCCCACTTGAGGGCATCTGAAATGCCCTGTTCAATGGAGAGTTCGGCATGCCAGCCGAGCAGGCGCTTGGCGGTGTCGGCGTTGGTATACGAGCCCGCCACGTCTCCCGGCCGTGGACCGGTTTCTTTCTTGTTGATGGTCTGCCCGTACACTTTTTCGAAGGCGGTGACCAGTTCGCGCACGGTCACACCGCGGCCGGTACCCAGGTTGATCACCAGATAATTGCTGGTGGGCCCGCCAGCGCGCTCAAAGACCTGGTCGAATTCGGTGATGGCGTTGACGTGCGCCCGCGCCAGGTCCCACACGTGGATGTAGTCGCGGATGCCCGTGCCATCGCGGGTGGGGAAGCTGGTGCCCGTGATCTCAAAGACGGGCTGTTTGCCCTGGGCGGTGTCGACCAGCTTGCCAAGCACATGGGTGGGGTTTTTGACGTGAATGCCGCTGCGCATCTGCGGGTCCGCGCCGATGGGATTGAAATAGCGCAGAGCGATGCCTTTCATCTTGTAGGCGGCGCAGAAATCCTTGAGCACCATTTCCATCATCAGTTTGGTGCGCGCGTAGGGACTGCTGGCCTTGAGGGGAGCCTCTTCGGTCACCATGAAGCCGGGTACGATGTCATAGAGCGAGGCCGACGAGCTGAACACCACCCGCCCATACCCGAGACGCTGCAGGGTGTTGAAGAACTCGATGGATTTCGAGACGTTGGCCTTGTAATACTCGTAGGGCATCGAAACCGACTCGGGCACCACGATCAGCGCCGCGCAGTGGACGGTGGCCTGGATGTCGGGATTTTCCTTAAAGACCTTCTCGACAGCCGCGCTGTCGGCGATATCGGCCTTGTAAAATTGATAGCCCCGGGTGAATTCTTCGCGGCCGGTGACCAGTGAATCCAGGATGATGGGGGTGTGCCCTGCGTCCTTGAGGGCAGAACAAATGGTGCTGCCAATGTAACCGGCTCCGCCGGTGATCAGATATTTCATATCACACCTCAAAATAAAAATAAGCTAAAAAAAACTGTTGACAAGGGCAAGTATACCGAAAAAAAGCCCGAAAAACGGGTTGGATTTATTTGATCACGGCTTGGAGGTGACAAGATCTAGTGCCCAGCGCCCGACCAGGAAAAGGATGCCCAGCCAAATTAGAGCGATGACGGCCCCGGCCACCCAGTTGGTCGGTTTTTGCGCTTCAAGGTCGGCTTTGGCACGCGCGTCTGCCATCACTTCGGCGGGGATCAGCTTAAGCGCCAACGCGATGCCGGCCGGGATGATCAGCAGGTCATCCAGATAGCCCAGCAGCGGGATGAAGTCGGGGATCAGGTCAATCGGGCTGAAAGCGTAAGCCGTGATCAGCACGGCCAGTGCTTTGGCGTACCAGGGCGTGCGCGGGTCGCGGGCGGCGAACCACACGGCCAGCGTCTCGCGTTTCAGGCTGTGGAGGCGTTCTTTCAAGCGATCTGTAAAAGTCATGGGGGGTAGTATAACCCATTTATGGCGCGACCCAAGCCTGAGTGCCATCCGAGACCAGGTGCAGTTCCTCCAGTGTGTCGAGGCCGAAGGAATCTGTGAAGGGAGAGAGCGCCTGGCTGGCCCACAACACGGCGGCCGGGTTGAGCGCACGCCAGACCCGCAGCGGGATATATGAGACGTCCTCTTCTTTCAGCACCAGGGCGGTCAGTCCTTGCAGGGTGTCAGGGAAACCGGTTTTTAATTGCGCCACATCCACTCCATTGGGGATCAGCGCTTTAAATTCGTCGTAGTCGACTCTCCAGGCTGTTTCTTGTGAATTTTCAACAAGCAAACTGAGGGTAAATTCCGGTTCGACCGTGATGCTCTGGCCTGAAAGCAGCTTAATCACTTCGATCCCCTCGGGCAGGAGAATGGGTTCGCCTTCGCTCGTCTGCTGATAAACGACAGGTGCAAGAAAGACCCTTTGAACGGCGATGCGCTCCGCCAAAACAGCCAACTCCTCTGCGCTGGCGCGGTTGGTGAGCAGCACGGCGTCCACGTGGAAATCCCAGGGCGAGAGGTCCTTTTCAAGCGCAGCGGCCAGTTCGTTCATGTCTCCGCTCGGATTGACCAGCAGGGTCTCGCCACTGGGTGTAGTCAGTGAGAGCGTGACTTTCTCTCCACAGCGCTGCAGGCGCAGGTGCAGCAATCCGTCCGGCCGGTGCGCCCAGATCGACCAGATGGTGGCCGCCGCGCAGCCCAATCCGAGGATGATCCAGATGAACCTGCTTGACTGGAATATTTTCTTGAAATAATTACGTAAAAAGAAAGCCAGCAGGAACAGCACAACCAGGATCGTGATCCAGATCGCGGTCGCAGGGTGGATGGCGAGAGCGCCCGCCTTGATCTTCGACAGCCAGGTGACCATCAGATTGGTATATTTGAGTAAAGGCCATGAAAAGAGTGCCAGCATTTTACCTGCCAGCGGATGCAGTAACCCGGCCAGGGTGGTGATGCCGCCCATCACCAGCAGCGGCGGCTGAACGGGCAGAACCAGCGGGTTGGCGAGGATGGAACTGAGCGAAATGCGTTTGAAATGCAAGGCGATCACGGGTAGGGTGGCCAACTGCGCGGCGATGGTAAACAAAAAGTACTCGCTGAACGGTTTGGAGAAGCCTTTGGCAGTTTTCTCGGAAAAGCGCTTCTCAAGCAACGCCTGCAGCCCATCCTGCATGGGCTGCGCGAGGGTCACCAACCCAAAGGTGGCGGCAAACGAAAGTTGAAAACTGATGTTGCTGACCAGCAGCGGGTTTGCCAGACACATGGCGGCTGCCGTGAAAGCCAGCGCGGTGAGACCGGCCTGCCTGCGCCCGATCAGGTGGCCACCGGATGCCACCAGCGCCATGACCAGCGCGCGCACCACCGCCGGCGATCCATCCACGAACAGAGTGTAGATCACCAGCAGGACGCCCGAGATCAACGCCGCCCAATAAGGACCGCACGAGCGCGAGAAAAACCACAAAAAAAGTACCGCCAGTACCGACATGTTAAAACCTGAAATGGCGATGATGTGCGACAAGCCCGTGTCGCGATAAGCCTGCGCCAGGCTGGCGGGCAGGTCGTTATCCATGCCCAGCAGGATGCCTGAAAGCAAGCCGGCTTCGGGCTGCGGGAAGATGGCGAAGATCACACTCCAGGCCTTCTGCCGCAGGTGGATCAGTCCCCTGCGCAAGTTGCTGCCGTATCCGCTATCCAGTTTGAGCACGCTTTGCGGGTAATAGATCAATGTGTGGATGTTGAATGCCGCCAGGTACTCGCGGTAAGAGAAATCCTCGTCATCGGAGGGGGTTTGAGGGCTGGCCACGAACTGCAGCAGGTCTCCGTACTGCCAGTCGGTGTCGGGCGCGGCATACACTCTGGCACGACCTTTGACGGTGGTGGTCACCCCGTTGAGCGGATCGCGAACTTTGATCGCGTTGACCTCATAAACGGTCCATTCCTCCCGTTGGTCGGGTGGGGCGGAGACCCAGGCAGTCACCAGGTAGCTGCCCTTCTGGTTGTACCAGGCCAGATCCTGCGGGTTCCACACGGTCAGGTTGGCCGCGTGGGAACGCAAGCCGCCCAGTGCCGCGCACAGCAGGATCAACCCAACCGACAGGGGTGTTCTGACGCGTAGTTTCTGCCAAAAAGCCCATCTCGCGACCAGAAGCCGGTCAGCACAAGCCAGGCCGAGAGAAAATCCCGCCAGCAACAGCCAGATCCACCAATACAGATGAAACCCGTCCTCAAGAAGAAGACCGACCAGGAACGCGACCGAAACCCACAACAGCGGAAACCCCATAGGCAATACCCCACATGCTCTCGGGCTGATCCAGGTAATTTGGCGTTACGATGGGTTAATGGAACTCAGTGAAGGGTGTTGCGACGACCCGGAAGGAAAGCGCCCAACTAGAACCCCTGATAAACGAACGGCGCGATCGTATCGCTAAAAAGTGATACCAGTATCAACAAGATTATAACCACAAGGAAGACGATCTGCCAGCCGGTCGGGAATTTACGCAGGTCAGCTTCGTCTCCGCCGCGCTTCATCAGCAGGTCAAATCCGATGGCCATGCCGATCAACAGGAGCAGCAGCGGATTGGGCAGGTTGAGGGGTGAATAGGATACCACCGAGGTGGTGCCCTTCAGGTAAGCCATCAGCAACGAGCGGCTGGGCAGCACCCACTTGAACATGCCGGTCAGGTAGCTGCATGCCACGGGCAGGCTCATGCGAAATGGCAGCCAGGCCAGCACTGCCAGGGTAAAGGTGATCCCTATGCCGAGAGCTTTTTGCCCGCGCGTTTGTTTGCTGAGTGGAAGGGGTTTCTTGATCAATCCAAAAAGGCGTTCACCCACCAGGAACAGTCCGTGCAATCCGCCCCACACCAACAAATTCCACGAAAGTCCGTGCCACAGGCCGCTGGCCAGCAGGGTTGCCAGTGGAGGGACGAGCATGGGAATGAGAGCATTGGGCTTTCGAAACCGGCGAGTCAAACCCCACGCCAAAGGATAATAAATATAATCGCGAAGCCAGCTTGACAGGCTGATGTGCCAGCGGTTCCAGAACTCGGTGAAATTGTGCGAGAGATAGGGTAAATTGAAGTTGTTGGAGAGTTCGATGCCAAACCACAGGCTGACCCCGCGCACGATGGCCGTGTAGCCTGCGAAGTCGTTGTACAGAGCAAAGGCGTATCCCAGCAGCCAGAAGACCAGGTCCTGACCATTGTAGTTTTGCGGGGTGAGGAAGGCGGCCTCTGGGATCATGCGAAAGAGGCTGTCGGCGAAAAAGATCTTACGGAAAAGCCCGGTCACGATCAAGATCAAGCTGCGTTCAACCAGGGCTTTGTCAAAGGACAGGGGCGAATTTAGGCGGGGCAGGAACTGACTGGCGCGCTCCACCGGTCCGGATAGCAGCTTGGGGAAATACAGTACATAAACCCAGAATTTCACCAGGTTGCGTTCTGCCTGACAGGTTTCATTTGAAACATCCACCAGGTAAGAGATGGCCTGCACCACCAGAAAAGACAGCCCGATGGGCACCAGAATGGTCAACCCTTCGGAGGCTTCGATCTGCAAAAAATTGAGTAAGGCCGGCAGGTAGAAATGGTTGTATTTGAAAATAAAAAGCACGGCCAGATTGAACAAAACACCGAAAATCACCCAACCCTTTTTAACCCTGGCTTGTTCGATTTGATTACCCAGCGCATAATTTAATAACCCGAACACGAGCAACACCAGAACGAAACGCCAATCCCAGGTGGCCACAAAACCGGCTGAGACGATCAACAACCAGAGGTTGCGATAACGGTCGGGCAGGCGGTGATAGATGATGGCCGCCACAAAGGCCATGCCAAGGAAGATCAACGAGGTGACGTTCATTTTGCGCTCTCATTCGCCAGGCATTGTCCCTGCGTGAGGCACAGGTCGGCCAATTCAGCCCCCAACAGTTGTGAATAGAGAGGAGCCCCCTCAAAATTCAGGTGATGATTATCCACGCGGCCTTGCAGAGGGACCAGGTTGGAATCCAGAGGCTGCACGAAGATGCCCTGATGGTCTTCTGTCAGAGACTGGATGGTGGTTAGAAACTCCTGATGCACAGGCTCACCGCCGAAAGGATCAAAAAAGGTCTTGTAAACCGGCATTTCGGTGACCAACACCTGCACACCCTCTTCTTGCAGATCAAGAATGCCCGCCAGATCCTGCAATCTGGTTTGATCGGGGGTGAAATTGCTGTACAGGTCAAAGAGCGGTTTCCACTCTGGGTCGTTAGGGTCGGTCGCCACATCGATATCCGTGGCATAGGCGAGGTCAGGCTCGTAGCCGGAATCCGTGGTCTGACTGTAGCGATACAGGTCTTTCAAGATGAAATCCGGGAAGTCCGAGCGACTCCAGTTGCGGAAAGGCAGAAAATACTGCATGGCGGCCGAATGATCGTAGACCCAACCATCCAGCGCCTGGGAGTTGCCCAGTTTATACTGGAACCAGACGGCCTCCTGATAGCGTACCGAGGGAACGACATCCCAGTTGTAATCGCGGATATCAAGGAAGAAAATGATGGCCTTGGGGTGGAACTCTCTTACAAGTAAAGCCGCCAATTCAGCGTTGGTGCTCAGGTCCATGCCTTCGACGCCGAAATTGAAAATTTGCAAGCTGACCCCCGTCTGCGCTTCGTATTCCTGCATAAGCAGATCAGGGTCAATGCCGGTGTTGACCATTGAATTGCCCATCAGCAGCACGTCCACGCCGCCGTTCTCTTTGACATAGTCCTGCAATTTGAACCATTTGGTCTCGAACTGCGAGTGAAAAGTGCCAACCGAGCGAATGGGCTGGTTCGGGAGAAGTTGGAAGAGAAGTGCTGCGCCTTCAAAGAGGAGGATCAAACCGGCCACAGCAGACAGACCAAACCCAAAAACTCGCAGAAAGGAGAAACTCCTTTCTGCTTTCTTGTTTCGTTCTGTCCTGTCTGCTGGAGGAATCATTTCTTTTATGGTTTTTTTAGTGGAGCATTCTTTTCAGCCAGAATCTCTTTCAATCTGGGATGTTCAGCGTAAAAGCCCCAATATTTCTGATCCAGCATGGCCGCGATCTGGCACATGATCTCGTCGGTTAACTGTTGAAGCTGGCCTTCGCGGTTGTTGCGATCCATGGCTGGTGCAGGGATAGGCTTGCCAAATTCCGCGACGATGCGCGGCCTCTTGAAGCGAAGCATTTGTTTGACCGAGTCTTCAGTGCCTGAAATGGCCACTGGGAGTATCGGCACACCGGTGCGCAGAGCCAGCAAAGCCGTGCCCGGTTTGCCTTCCAGAAGCTGCGCAGTGGTGCTTCGGGTGCCTTCCGGGGCAATACCCAAAGCCCGGCCTTCTTTCAATGCTTCCACTGCCTGCCGAAAGGCGCCAAAATCAGCCGTATCGCGATCCAGCCAGATGCCCTGGGCGGTCACGATAAACCAACGCAGGAAGGGGTGTTTCAGATATTTGGTCGTAACCAGGGCGGTCATGTCTGGCCGGTTGGGCGTGAGGAACAAGACCGGAATATCCATGCGGCTCATGTGGTTGGTGGCGATCAGCACGCCGCCTGTCAGCGGAACGTTCTCTCCCCCCCTGACTTCCACCTTGGCCAGCCTGACCAGCAAAAAACGGATGATTCTTCTTAATTCTTGAGGTTTCATTTTTTCATTGTCCTGGTATGTTTAACAAGGTCAATAGAAAAAAGCTACGCTTTATTCTCCCGCTTCAACGGATTTCGTTTCAGTAGTCTTGGGGGCTTTTTTCCGGCCTTTGATCCACTCAATAAAGATGGGCACGACCGATATGAGGATAATGGCCACCGCGACCAACGAGAAATTGTTTTGCACGAAGGGGATCTCGGCAAAGAAGTAACCCGCAAAGAGACAAATGGCAGGCCAAACGATACCGCCCACGATATTGTAGGAAATGAAATGCCCGTAGCTCATCTTGCCAATGCCCGCCACGAAAGGCGCGAAGGTGCGGATGATGGGGATGAAACGCGCCAAAAAGATGGTTTTACCGCCGTGTTTTTCATAGAAAGCGTGCGTGCGGTCCAGATATTCCTTCTTAAACAAGCGGCTTTTCTGAGTGAAGACCTTGGGGCCTACGAAGTGACCAATCCAGTAGTTGGCTGTATCGCCCAGAACAGCGGCCACGACCATGAGCGGGTAGAGCCAGACGATATTGAGCACATCCGGGTTCAGTTTCGCCAGCGCACCCGCAGCGAAGAGCAGAGAATCCCCGGGCAGGAAAGGCGTGACCACCAATCCGGTCTCAATAAAGATGATCACGAACAGAATGGCGTAAGTCCAGCCCCCGAAAAGATTCATGATCTCGGTCAAATGCACATCGATGTGCAGGATAAAGTCAATCAACCATTTGATGAATTCCATTGAAAACCTTTTAATTCAGAGTATAGTCGTACAATTTTACCCTATCTCCAGCGCTGGAGGCGCGGGAATTGGCGGCGGAACCTGGGTGAACCGGATCTTGCGGTTCATCAAGAACAGCAGGTTGAGCATGAGCACAAATAATCCGCCCAACACAGTCGGCGCGATCTGGATCAAACCAGAGAAGGCGGGCTCACCAAAAAGGTCCGTATTGGTTCCCAGACCGTAGAGCAGGGCGAAGAAATTCCACAGACCGTGAATGGAGGCGCTGGCGAGGTAAACCAGGCCAACCCGCAGGTATTTACCGTCTCGCCAGGTTGATACCAGCGCCCAACCGGTCAATCCGGCGGTCAGGGTGTGCAGCAATCCCGTTCCGATGCGGCCGACCAGGGTGAAGACCCAGGTTTCCTGCGGGATGGAGAGCATGGACAAGATGCTCTCGACCAGCGCGAAAGACGCCCCGCAGATCAACCCTGCTGTGAACCCCTCAGACGGCTGCCACTCCTTCTTGATGAAAAACCAAAGTGCAAGCGGTTTTAACGTCTCTTCGATCAGCGGGATCAGAACCGCTACGAGCAGGAAGCCCGTCACGATCACGCCCGGTTTTTGAACCAAAGGACCCATTTTTTGGAAAACGTTTGAGAAATCTTCGGGGTTGAGCATCAATTGGGTCTGGACGGTCATCCACAAGGCCTTGAACTCAGGCTGCTGCATCAACCATGCTGCTCCGAAGATGCACACAAGTAGCAAGAAGAGCATTTCGATCAATATGGTGATCGGCAAGCCCGCGAAGATCGAAAAGTTCAGCAATCCCCACTGGCGCTGCAAGCTGTTGGCGGTCACCTTGTGGCGGCCAAATTCCACGAACCACCACAACGGGATCGCGACCATGAGCGTCGTGATGAGCGCTTTCAACATCGAGTGGTTGAGGATGGCGGGGTTCTGATAAATCAAATAAGCCCCCGCGATGACCATCACGAGCCAGAAAGTGGCGGTCACCATCACCCATCTGGAAGGGACGGCGATTGAGGGTTTGCCTGCAAGCCGGCGGATCGAGAAAACCAGCGATGGAATGGCCAATAGCGAGATGAAGAGCCCGATCCAGATGAGCGCGTTAAACTGCTGAACCGTCAGCGCGTCCATGGATTGCATGGAAGCACCGAGCCTGCCAGCCATCCAGAGGAACAGCACGCCGAAAAGCGAAGTGACCAGGCCGATCACTGAGAGGATCAACTGCGCGACGGAAGGGAGATGGGTTCTGGCGGGTTGCGGAAGCATATCAATTTTCTGTGATCGTGACGGAGATCAAAAGGTCAGCCGGCAGCAGCACCGTATCGTACTCGGGGTTGCGCGGTCTGAGCGAGCGCAGCACTTCCATGCCCTCGATGACCTTGCCGAATATGGTGTACTTGCCGTCAAATTCTGGGATGGCTGTGTAGGTAATGAAGAACTGTGAACCGTTCGTGCCTTCGCCATAATTGGCCATGGCCAGCATACCCGCCTGGTCAAAGCGCAGATCGGGCGTGACCTCATTTGTGAACAGGTACCCCGGTCTTCCGTTCCCCGAGCCGGAGGGATCACCGCCCTGCACGAGGAACCCGGGCACAACGCGGAAGAAAGTGGTGTTGTCATACCACTTCTGGTTGGCCAGGAAGATGAAATTATTGACCGCCATGGGGGCTGTCTGCGGATAAAGTTCAAACACGACCTCGCCGTAGTTGGTGGTGAAGGTGGCGGTGTAGCGCTTGTCTGGATCAATGGTCATTTCAGGGCATTCACTGAAAGCTCTGTCGGGCAGCTTGTAATATTCGATCATGCTGACCAGGCTGCTCAAATCCACCCAATCCTGGTACATGGTCTTATTAAAGAAGATCACAGGGGGCGCGGTCAGGGTGGTCAGCGCGCTCGCCTTGGTGGCCTGGAAGACCGTGTTGATGATCTCGTCACTGGTCAAATCCTCAGAAAATTGACTTTTCTCCAAACC
>CAZRHZ010000075.1:10996-12415 GCA_964599995.1 uncultured Anaerolinea sp.
TCGCGCAGGTTCATGGCCAGGCTGGCGCAGATCTGGCATTGAAAATCGCTGTATTCAAAAATGGTCACACGTGCGCTTCCCGCGCCAAAGATGTGGTCATCGGCTGTTGGGTCAGGGATGAGACGATCCACGCTTTCATCCACAATGGGCAGGATGGGCGCGACCACACAGGTGGCCGGTCCGCTGGGGGTAACCGCCAGGGTGGGCTCTCTGGTGGCCGTGGCGGTGGCCGCGCTGGTCGGCGCGGGGGTCGAGCTGGGAGCCAAGGTACGCGTGGGGTTGCTGTTGGTCGAGCGCGGCGTCATGGTGGGTGGCGGGGTGGTCATGAGCGCCTGACAGGCAGACAGCGCCAAGGTGCAAACGATCAAGACCGGCAGGCCGAGATGCTTCAGAAAAGACTTCATTTTTTAACGGTCTCCAGTCTTTGCAGAACGGCTTGCTGCAGGTCGCGCTGAACGTGTCGGGGATCTTGCGAGGCGTCAATGCGCTGCCAGCGTAGGGGGTCTTCGGCTTCCAGTTTGTGATAGCCGTCGCGGACGCGCCGGTGAAATTCCAATTGCTGTGCGTCCAGGCGGTTCCACTCGCCACCGCCGGTTTTGCGGCGTTTGAGTCCCTCTTCCACGTCCACATCCAGCAGCAGGGTCAGGTCGGGACGCAGCCCGCCCGTGGCAAAATTCAGGATCTGGCGCAGGATGCTCAAGTCCAGGCCGTGCCCGTAGCCCTGGTAGGCCAGGGTGGAATCCGCATAGCGGTCGCTGATCACCACCACGCCCTTCTCCAAGTTGGGGCGGATGACCTCGGCCACGATCTGGGCGCGGGCGGCACAAAAGAGCAGGATCTCGGTGTTGGGGTGCATCATGGTGTTATCCATGCGCATGATCACCTGCCGGATCTGGTCGCCGATGAAGGTGCCGCCGGGTTCGCGGGTGGTCAGCACTTCAAAACCCCGCTCTCTGACGAAATTCGCCAGTTCGGGGATCTGCATGGATTTTCCACTGCCCTCAGGGCCTTCAAGCGTGATGAACATGATACCTTCTTATTCCCGGAATATCCTCACCCTGCGGTTCGGGTCTTTGCCATACGAATGCGAAACAAGTTCGGCCTGGCGCGCCATTTCGTGCTGGATGCGCCGCACGGTCGAAGAAGCGGGCGGCAGGTCCACCCAGCGCTGACCGCTGATGACCGCCTGGATGGCAGACTCGGTCTGGCGGGTGATCTCTTCAAAGTTTGCGGTCATGTTGTCGGTCGGCAGACTGAAAACTTCGGCCAGCGACTGCTCGATCTGGTTGATGGTATTGGCGCGCAGCACATAAATGGGCACGCCGCGCGCTTCGGCATCCATGATGGGCTGCTGGCGCGAACGGTAGTAGGCGCGCAGCGTCATGACGATGTCGGCTTCATCGATGTCCTTGGCGATCA
>CAZRHZ010000076.1:0-12331 GCA_964599995.1 uncultured Anaerolinea sp.
TGGGCTACAACGTGATCGACTGCGGCACCGACACCAAAGAGGCGGTGGATTATCCAGACATCGCGCTGGCGGTGGCCAGCCTGGTGGCTTCCGGCAAAGCCTGGCGAGGGGTGATCATTGACGGCGCGGGGATTGGCTCGTGCATGAGCGCCAACAAAGTCCCCGGCGTACGCGCGGCGATGTGTTACGATTACGCCACAGCGGTCAACAGCCGCGAACACAACGACGCCAACGTGCTCACCTTGGGCGCGGGGCTGATCGGGGTTGCGCTGGCCAAACAGATCCTCAAGACCTGGTTGGCGACGGAATTTGGCGGCGGAAGACACGCCAAGCGCGTGGACAAGATCATGGCAATTGAGAAGAATTTCTTGAAGGAGGGGAAAAACTAATGTCCCCTGACGTAAAAACGATCGAGACCCTGGTGGAGATCATCACCCGCGAAGTGCTGCTGGCGATGGTCGAACAGGAAGAAAAAATAAAAAATTCAACCAGCGATCACTGCGTGGTTGAGGTGGCCAACGGCGTCAAGGTGAAGACTTGCTTTGACAACGCCGGGCACGTGGTGAGTGCTGGCGCAGAGCGCCTGACCTCCACGGTGGGCGTCATCCCGCAGGATACCTCGCTAGCGGGCATGATCGACCATACCCTGCTCAAACCGGACGCGACCTCCGACAAGATCGCGCAGTTGTGCTTTGAGGCGCGCAAATATCATTTTGCCTCGGTGTGCGTCAATCCGACCCACGTGAAATTATGCGCCGACCTGCTGCACGGCTCGGACGTGAAAGTATGCACGGTAATTGGTTTTCCGCTCGGTGCCACCTCTGCGGAGGTAAAGGCCTTTGAAGCCCGTAACGCACTGGATAATGGTGCGACCGAGATCGACATGGTGCTTAACATCGGCGCACTCAAGGCCGGTGAGAACGAGTTGGTGGCCAAAGACATACGCGGGGTGGTCGAGGTCGTGCATGCGGCTGGAGCATTGCTAAAAGTGATCATCGAGACCGCTCTGCTCACGGATGAAGAAAAAGTTGTGGCCTGCCTGCTGGCCAAAGAGGCCGGCGCGGATTACGTCAAGACCTCGACCGGTTTTTCAGGCGGCGGTGCCACGGTGCACGACATTGCCCTGATGCGCAAAACGGTCGGGCCGAACATCGGGGTGAAAGCCTCGGGCGGGGTGCATTCCCGCGAGGACGCGGAAGCGCTGGTGGCTGCGGGTGCGACCCGCATTGGCGCCAGTGCCGGGGTGAAGATCATCCAGGCAGGGGGCGGAGAAGCCAAACCTGCGGCTGCGGCACCCGCTGCGCCCGCCAAGGCCTATTGATTTTGGAGAAACCATGTTAATTGCGCGCGTAATTGGAACCACCGTTTCAACCATCAAGGACGAAAAATTAACCGGCCGCAAGTTGCTGATCCTGCGACAGACGGATGAGCGCGGCGAGCCGGTCGGAAAACCCTATGTGGCCATCGATACCGTGGACGCGGGTGTGGGAGACCTGGTGCTGACCGCCAGCGGTTCAAGCGCGCGGCAGACCACCATCACCAAAGACACCCCGGTGGACGCGGTGATCATGGCCGTAATCGATTCGCTGGAAGTTGGCGGAGAGGTAGTGTTTCGCAAGAGTTAACCATGGCCGATTTGGACAGAGACCTCGCATCCATTCAGGAAGCCCGCACCCTGACCGTTCAAGCCTATGAGGCCTGGAAGGTCTGGTCAAAGGCGTCTCAGGAGCAAGTGGACCGCGTGTGTGCCGCCATGGCCGAAGCCGCTTACGCTGCCTCCGAGCGGCTGGCGCGCATGGCGCACGAAGAGACCGGCTACGGCGTGGTGGATCACAAGAAACTGAAGAACGAATTCGCCGCACGCGGGGTCTGGAAAAGCATCAAAGATATTAAAACGGTGGGCGTGATCCGCGTGGACACGCAGCGCAAACTGTATGAGATCGCCTGGCCGATGGGCGTAATCGCGGCGCTGACCCCCAGCACCAATCCCACCTCGACGGTGATCTACAAGGTGCTGATCGCGGTCAAGGCGCGCGACGCCATCGTGATCGCCCCGCATCCCTCCGCAGCCAAGTGCTGTTACGAGGCCGCCTCGCTGATGGCGAGGGTGGCCGAGGAAAACGGCGCACCCAAGGGCTTGATCGCCTGTCTGCAGAACATCTCGCTGCCCGGCACGAACGAACTGATGAGCCACAAGAACACAGCCCTCATTTTGGCCACCGGCGGTACCCCCATGGTACGGGCGGCGCACTCCACCGGCAAGCCGGCTTACGGGGTGGGGCCTGGCAACGTGCCGGTGTATGTGGACCGTTCCGCGGATATCGAAAAAGCCGCGCGCTACATCACGGCCAGCAAAGCCTTTGACTGCTCGACCATCTGCGCCACCGAACAGGCTGTGGTGGCTGACGCACCCATCGCGCGGCGGCTGGAAGACCTGATGAAACAGGAAGGCGCGTATTTTGTGAGCGAAGCGCAGACGCAACTGCTGCGCAAGCTGCTGTTCAACGCGGACGGCAGCATGAACACCGCCACGGTCGGCAAGCCGGCGGAGTACCTGGCTGGCATGGCCGGGTTCGACGTGCCGCGTGGCACGCGCGTGCTGGTGGCGCGCCTGAACCGGGTTGGACCGGACGAACCGCTCTCGCGCGAGAAGCTGACCACCGTGCTGGGCTGGTACGAGGCCAACGGCTGGGAGGCGGGCTGCGAGCGCTGCATCGAACTGATCCAGTTTGGCGGGCGGGGACACAGTCTCATCATCCACGCCACCGACCAGAACGTGATCATGGCTTTCGGGCTGGAAAAACCAGTCTTCCGCATTGCGGTGAATACCATGGGCACCATGGGTGCCATTGGAGTGACCACCGGGGTGATGCCCTCGCTGACGCTTGGCGCGGGTGGGGTGGGCGGCTCGATCACCGGTGACAACGTCACCACCTATCATTTGTTCAATGTGAAACGCCTGGCTTATGAAACCTCTGCGCCACCGCTTGAGGCCATGCTGCCGGGGGAACCCCGAACGGGTCCTTCCGCGCAGGAAGTGGAAGCTGCGGTGCGCAGTGTGGTGAATGAAATACTCAATCTGAAATCAACGATTTAATCTTGAGAAAGGAATTGAAAATGGCTTTTGACACTGCTTTAATCGCTTTAGGAATGGTAGAAACACGCGGATTGGTGGGTGCGGTGGAAGCCGCGGACGCCATGGTCAAGGCCGCCAACGTGGTCTTGATCGGTTCAGAATACTTGGGCGGCGGGTATGTGACCGTAATGGTGCGCGGTGATGTGGGCGCGGTGAAAGCCGCCACAGACGCCGGCGCAGCGGCGGCCAAACGGGTTGGCGAGCTGGTTTCGGTGCATGTCATCCCAAGACCGCATCAGGATATCGAAATGATCCTCCCGCAGAGCAGCAAGGGCAGCATCGGCGGCCGCACAGACGCCAAGAAGGCCTAACCTGATCTTTCACCCCCAACCTTTAATAGGAAAACACGAGTACACTGCGTGTGATCCTTTGAGGTTGCGCATGCTTAAGTTTTGATGAGGAGGATTCATGGCAGATGCTTTTTCACTGCGATGTTATTGCTTTTTAGACCGCATGCAGGCGCAGTACGCGGCCTTCATTGGCACAGTCACGCAAGGTGACCTGCCCGTGGAGGGCATGGCTGCGCTGTATGTCGAAATGGCTCCCGGCAACGAGGTGTTCCGCGTGGTGGATATCGCGGTCAAGGCCACTGAAGCCAGACCCGGCGCGCAGATCGTGGAACGCGAATTTGGCATGTTCGAGGTGCACTCGCTCAACCAGGCCGCCGTGCTAGAAGCCGGGCAGGTGGTGCTGGACCGGCTGGGATTGAAAAAGGAAGATCGCATCAAACCGGAGGTCGTTTCGACCCAGGTGATCACGCGCATCGATCCGTATCAATCTCAATTGATCAACCGTTTCAGACGGGGCAGCATGCTGGTGCCGGGCGAGACCCTGCTGGTGCTGGAATGCGCGCCCGCGGCTTACATCAATTACGCCTGCAACGAGGCGGAAAAGAAGGCCAACATTAAGATCGTGCACGTGTCTTCGGTGGGGCGTTTCGGACGTATGTGGCTTTCGGGAAGCGAGGCGGAGATCATCACCGCCAAGAACGCGGCCGAGTCCGCGCTGCGCGGGCTGGAAGGCGTGAAGGGTTAGGAGCAGGTATGGCGAAAACCTTTATCACCGAGCGCGACATCGAAGACATGGCCAGGCGCGGAGAGCTGACCCTGGCGGTCAACGACGACGTGGTGCTGACCGAACTGGCCTATGAGAAGGCGGAACGCCTGGGCGTGGTGCTGCTGCAGCCCAACCAATTGCCGCCCGCCGCCCCCGTCCGACCGTACCTCTCGCAGCCTGTGCCGGAGAAGGTACCCTGCATGGAGTGCAGCCAGGCAGCCGCGGCCGCCACGGAAGAAGACTTGAAACAGCGCATCCGCGACGCGGTGAAGGCCAAGTTGGGCAACCAGGTAGACCCTGCGCTGCTCGAAACGATCATCACGCGGGTATTGAACAACGTGGGAGTGAAATAACCCATGCTGTTGGGGCGTGTTCAGGGCACCGCGGTGTGCACGATGAAGTACCCGGGCACCGAGGGGCTCAAACTGCTGGTGGTGCAGCCGCTTAACAAGCGGCTCGAGCCGGTGGGAAGCCTGCAGGTGGCCGTGGATGTCGTCCAGGCCGGTCCGGGAGACCTGTGCGTGATGGTGCGCTCGCGCGAAGCGTCGCTGGCCATGCCGCAGGTCAAGTTCGTGCCGGTCGACCTGGCGCTGGTGGGCATTGTGGATGAATTGAGCGTCCGCCCGGACGAAGAATTTGATTTCACGCTGAAGAAGGGCGTGAATCCTTTCACGTGAGCGAGGCAGGATGATCCTGGGAAAAGTAACCGGCACGATCGTGACCACCTTCAGCCATCCCGACTTCAAGAAGCGCAGGCTGCTGGTGGTGCAGCCGTTGGTGATGGAAGGCGAGAAAGCGGACGAGGATTTCGTGGCGTTGGATTGCTCTCAAGCCGGGATCGGTGACACGGTGCTGGTCAACCGCGAGGGCGGGGGAGCGCGGCAGGTGCTCAAGAACCCCGATGCACCGGTCATCTCGGTGATCGTGGGCATCGTGGATTCGGTGAGTATTGAAATGTAAAAGCACTGCAGGCGATGTTATTGAACGTGTTCTGTGGGCTTACTCGCTTGATGTAAAACGAAATCTTTAATCACGAAACACACGAAAGAATCGAAATACACGAAAGTATACCAAGGAAAAAAACGGCGCGCCCTTACTAATAGAAATATTAGGTCACGGCGCGTTTTGTGTTTTTTAGCCTAACTCTTGATGACTGTAAAAGCGGTTTCTTCGAAGAAACCGGGTGTATGGGTTTAACTGTAATGGTTATAATAATCCTATCTAATTGTTCTCAAATCATGGAGGTTCCATGTTCGATCAAGAGTTCTCCCCATTCGTGCCTGGCAAGATCGCTGGATTAACGCTGCGCAATCGCATCATCCGTTCAGGCTGCTTTGAGGGTATGTGCCAGGAAGGCAAGATCACCGACCAATTGATCGAACATCACCGCAGGGTGGCGCAGGGCGGGGTGGCGATGACAACGGTGGCGTACTGCTCGGTGAGCTACGACGGCCGGGCGTTCGGGCATGAGATGTGGATGCGCCCCGAACTGGTGCCGGATCTGAAACGACTGATTGACGCGGTGCACCGCGAGGGCGCGGCAGCGTCCATCCAGATCGGGCATTGCGGTTTCTTTTCGAATCCGCGCGAGATCGGACGCAGGCCGCTGGGGGCGTCGGTGAAGTTCTGTTTATTCAGGCTCTCACTGTGCGAGGCGATGAACGAAACACAGATCGCAGAAAAGATCGACGATTTTGGCACCACCGCCAGGTTGGTCAAAGAAGCCGGCTTTGACGCGGTGGAGATCCACGCCGGGCACGGCTATTTGCTGAGCCAGTTCCTTTCGCCATGGACCAATCACCGGCGCGATCCTTACGGCGGCTCACTGGAAAACCGGCTGCGCTTTCCGATGGCGGTGATCCGCCGTGTGCGGCAGGAGGTGGGCGAGGGATTTCCCATTTTGATCAAGATGAACCTGCGGGATGGCATGCGCTGCGGAATCGAGTTGGACGAAGCGGTAAAAATCGCGAAGGCTTTTGAACAGGCCGGTGCCAACGCGCTGGTGGCGAGTTGCGGTTTTACGGCCAAGACTCCGCTCTACATGATGCGGGGCAAGGTTCCGGCAAGAGAGATGGCGCAAAATCAGAGCGACTTTCTGATGAAAATGGGGTTGTTCCTGTTCGGCAAGTTCCTGGTACAGCGCTACCGCTTCGACCGGTTGTATTTGATCAAGGAAGCCAAACGACTGAGAGAAGCCGTGAAGATCCCGGTCATCTATATCGGCGGCGCGCTGAGGTTGGAAGATATCCAATATGCACGGCAGCAGGGTTTTGAATTCGTGCAGGTCGGGCGAGCCACGGTTTACGACCCTGATTTTGTGAAGAAAATGGAATCCGGCGAAAAGACCTATTCGGAATGCGACCAGTGCAACCGTTGCATCGCATCCATGGACGCAGGCGGGGTTTATTGTGTGACATTGAAAGAAATGAGTGAACGGAAAACATAAAAAAACACTATAATTATTACGTATTTATCCTATTCGTTCAATCAATAAGAGGGTGCTTTGAACAAGGTTGATATTTTACTTGTTGATGATGATGAGATCATTACGACGACCACTGAACTGTGTTTGAAAAAGGAGAATTACTCGATCCAGGTTGCACACTCGGGTAGTGAAGCCATTCAACTGGCAAAAAAACTCAGCCCCAAGTTGATCTTGTTGGACGTGATGATGCCAGACATGGATGGGTATCATGTATGCCGTGAACTGCGCACTGAAAAACGACTGGCGACTGTGCCCATCATCTTTCTGACCGCCAAGACCAGCGAGGACGATCACATCATCGGGTTCAAAGCGGGGGGTGACGATTACATCAACAAGCCCTTCAACCCCGAAATATTGATCCTGCACGTCAAAGCCGTATTGAAACGTACCCAGGATGAGAAGAAAAACCACCGGCGCAATAAAGAAGACGTCTACCCGCATGAGGAAAAGATCTTCTCGCACGCCAAGGTCACCCAACCGATCATCGAGATCAAAGGATACCGCTTGAACATCCTGACGTTCGAATTGGTGCTGCCAAGCGGCAAGAAAATGCTGTTGACCCCCATCCAGTTCGACCTGTTGTTCAATTTCATGAGCCATCCGGGCGATATTTTCTCGCCCTCTTCGCTGCTGAGCATAATCTGGGATTTCCCGCCGGACACCGGCAGCACGGACTTGGTGCGGGTGCATATCAAGAACCTGCGCATGCGCATTGAAGCCGACCCGCTCAACCCGACCTTTGTTGAAACCATCCCCGGCTACGGGTACACCGTTCGACCAAATTAGGCGAAACTGAAAAATGAAACGGCACCAGTTCACGAGAACCGGTGCCGTTTTTTTTTTGTAAAGCAGGGGGTTAGTCCACGGTCAGGGTCTTGCTCAAATTGCGCGGAAAATCGGGGTCATATCCTCTGGCGACGGCCATTTGATATGAAAGCAACTGGAGAGGAATGACCGCCAGCAACGACGAGAACTGGACGTTGGTTTTCGGCAAGGTGATCATATCGGTGGCGTTAGCGCTCAGGCTGGCGTCTTCTTCACCAATAGCGATACCGCGTCCACCCCGGCAGGTGACCTCGTTCAGGCCGCTGACGATCAGCGGTACGTCCTGCGAACCGGCCAGGAAGAGGATGGGGAAATCTTTGGTGACCGCGGAGAGCGGACCATGTTTGAATTCGGTGGAGAGCATGCCCTCACAATGGGCATAGGTGATCTCTTTGAGCTTTAATGCGCCTTCGAGCGCCATTGAGTAGGTGGCGCCGTAACCCAGACAGTAGAGATCGTTCCAAGTGTTGACGGAGGGGGTGATGGCCTCGATCTGGGGAGTGGTGGTTTTAATGGTCTCTTCCATCAAGCCGGGGAGTTGATCAAGTTCGCGGGTGTCGAGCCCACCCAGTTTATAGGCCAGGTGGAGGAAGGCGATGATCTGGTTGGTGAAGGTCTTGGTGGCTGGCACGCTGATCTCGTAGCCACAGCACAGGGGCAGCCAGGCCGATACCGCGCGGGTGAGGGTGGAACCAATCACATTGGATAGGCCGAAGCAGGTCATGCCTGAATCCTTGGCGGCGTTGATGGCGTTCAAAACGTCCTTGGTCTCGCCGGATTGGCTGACAAAGATGCCCACGTCTTCGCTGGTAACAGCGGGCAGATATTGGGGAATAAATTGGGTGGCCACCACAGGAACGGCGGTCTTCTTGGCAAGCTGGGCGAAATAGACGCTGCCTGCCTGGCAGGCATGGTAGCTGGTGCCGCAGCCGATCAGGTAAATGTGCCTGGCCTGGCGGAGTCTGTTCACCACGGTTTGCACCGACTCGTTATCATTCAAGACGTGCAGCAGTTCACGCGCCACGGTTGGCTGCTCGTGGATCTCTTTGAGCATGAAGTGGGCGAATCCACCTTTTTGAACGGCGGTCATTTCTTCTTTGATCAATTCAGGTTCGCGTTGGATCAGGGAACCGTCCTTGACCGAGTGCAGTTCAACGCGGTCCGCGTAGAGGGTGATGATCTCACCGTCTTCGAGGCGGATGACCTTGCGGGTCAGGGGGAGAATGGAAGGCAGGTCGGAGGAAAGGCAGGTGAAGCCTTCACCAATGCCCACCACCAGGCCGGAGCCTTTCTTGATGGCGAATAGTTTATCGTCATTGATCTTACCGATGACGAAAGCGTAATCACCTTGCAGATCGGCGTAGGCATGGCGAATGGCCTGGATGAAATCCTGGCCTTTGTTGATGTAGCGTTCCACGGCGTGCACACAGGATTCGCCGTCGTTATGCGAACGCACGGTCATACCTTCGGTCATGAATTCCTTGCGCAACTCCACGTTGTTGACCACGTTGCCGTTATGCGCACCCACCATGTCACCGTCAGAATCGAGATGCGGCTGTGAGTTGACCATGGAAGGTTCACCAAACGTGGCCCAGCGCAACTGGGTGATGCCGCGTGTACCGCGCATCTCGGCCAGGTTGTATTTGCCAGCCACTTCGTCCACGCGGCCTTTATCTTTGCGCAGGTCAATTTTATCGCCACTGATGGTTGCGGCACCCACCGAGTCGTATCCACGGTAGGTCAGCCTTTTGGCCGCGTCGATCAGGATCGGACCCAGTGTTTCTTCTTTTTCAGTAACAATGCCAAAAATTCCGCACATAGCTGTCCTTTGAATGGGATGAAATCATCTCTACTAGAAATCTTGAAAAGTGTAACATGGAGTGTTCAATTAGTGGAATATTACGTTCATCCACACATCAGTTGATTTTTTACTAATTGATGTGTAAATGCCAAACAGGTTCAGCAAATGATTTACTTTCATATCTGAATGTGCAATAATCTGTTTGTTCAAAACGTAGTAAGGGGTGGAATTGTTAGAGGGAGGAAACATGTTCAAAAGAGCGATCGTTTTCGCGTTGATTATGATGTGTGTGATCAGCCTGTGTTCATTTTCAACTGTCCTGGCTCAGGAAGATACGTCCTGTGAAAATTCGACTGTTGAAGCTTGTCAGATTGACTTAAGTAAACATCTTGGAAAAAATGAAATATCCATCGGTTTTTTAAGCGAAGTACTTTGGTTGATCGTCAATTGGTGGGCGCTTGCCTTGAAACACCCGATCATGCCCACCATCTTAAATATATTAATCATCTATTTCTTCTTTCGCTTTATTCTATGGATCTATCATATAAGCAAGATCACAATTAAAAAGATTCGTGGAGAAATCGGGCCATTTATCGTTGAGGAAAACAAAGAGTGTCCTGAATTTTCATCACAAATAAATAATCTCCTTGCCAAATGTGGCGGACAAACGTCAAACCCTTGCAATAGCGCTGCGCCAAATATCAATCCTGGGTTTAGTGAAATCACTGCGGCTTTAGATGCTATCTCCCCAGTCAAATCCAATGTGGTGAATTTGATTATCCCCCTGCTTCGTTTTTTACTTGGAACCGCGAGTTTCAAACAAACGGGATATATCGTGACGGGATGTGTAGAAGAAAAAAAGGAAGAAAAAACATTTACGCTCTGTTTAACCTTAAAGAGGATTCACAAAGCACAGCACCTTGCTTCAGAAACTTTTCATAATTCTGATAAACAATTACTCATTCAAGAAGCTGCTTATTGGTGTTTTTGGTATGTTTGCGCCTGCGATAAACCGGGTTCCTATTGGTCCCCCTGGGCTTTCTTTCCAACTTTTGAAAGTTTTAAAAATTATCATCAGGCGTTAAATGCACCCACTTTCAAACAAGCTGAAGTTTATTACAAAAAAGCAATCAAAGAAGCTCCATTTAACGCACTGATCCGGTTGAATTGGGGAACGAAAGCCGAAGCCAACAATCACTATCTTGAAGCACTTGAGAATTATCTCGAGGCTGTGCTAATGTGGCCTTTCCTTTATGGATTTTGGTTCAGAATTGCGTGCATCTTTTCTTATTTTTCGGATTGGGAAAATGAATGGCAAGATAATGGAAAACAAAAAATGATTTGTTCCCTTATCGAACAATTATTTCAAACGAAAATTCTAACTCGTGTTTTTAAGAAAAATCGCGAACCAAAAATTACCGGTGTACTTGAAAACCTAAAGAGAGATTCATATTTTTATAAAAAAGGGGCTTTTTTGTTGTTATCCTTTTATTGTTGGGAGTTCCTTGGACAACAAGTAAAACTCAACCTGGGACTATTATTCGAACAGGTAATTTTGAAATGTTTATTTCCATTCAAATCTGGAAATTATTCTTCATTTCTCATCAAGCATTATTGGGGCTTATTGCCTAAAAACCAAAGTGATGAAGCCTCTCAATTTTCATACAGCAATGTAATTAGCCAATGTTGTACTGAGATACAAATTCGCAAACATTTTCATATAAACGAGAAGAACTCTAAAATTGAAATCGATAATATGGCTATTAAGGATAACTCAGAAAAAGTTCATAAAACGAAAGATTTAGTAAGAATTATTGGTGTAATTCTTGAATCGTCACAAAAGAATATGGATGTCTTCTATAATGCAGCTTGCTTCTATGCGCTTGCAGGAATGCCTAAGGAAAGCATCGATAACCTTAAAAAAGCGTACCGCGATCCCAAGGGGGAACTTTCGCACGAATGGGTTCTTAATGACCCGGACTTAAAATCACTGTGGGGTGACCCCGAGTTTGATGCCCTTTTTGATATACCCAATAAGCCTAGCCTAAACGCATATTATCAAGAGAAATTTATTCTTCGAGATCAAAAGAAACAGAATGGATTTAAGCTGATTAAGCAAATACTCGATGCAAAAGAAATCAATTATTCATCGATGTCTTCGAGTTTTCTTTTAATTTATGCAACAACACAGGTTGAACTTTGGACTGCATTGGCCCAATTTTTTTCAAACCCTGATGACGATGAAACATGGGGAAATTTTTGCCATATCGCTAATCCACTTTATTTTCCGATGAATCATTTCTTTGTCGATGAAATTGTAGAAAAATCTAAGCCCGAAACAAAAGACCAAGAATCGATCTCCTATCTGCCAATGTTCGAACAAATCGAGTTGCTCTTTAGTCAGCTTTTTGATTATGCGGTGAAGCAAGTTAGTGAGTGGAAAACGAAAAAGGAATTAGCCGCTTCTTTTGTAAACCTTAAAGAACAATCTCAATATGATACTATTTGGACATTGTGGAAACAAATAGAAAAGTCGCAATGGTTTTATCTGATCGAGTTGGTTGAAAAAAATTCAATAAAAACAGACAAAGAGATCCATCAAGGTCAAAAGGTCTGATGCATAAAAGTGTCGAGCGACAATTATCGATCAAAAATGAGCCTAAATAGTATTTTGCTTTGATCGATCATGAAGCATGTAATTCAGGAAGGAATTGATTGATGTATCTTAAACGGGCAGGCTGCTAACCCGATTTTCTCTCGGAGCCTGTTTTTTTTAAGTTTGTTAATGATTCAGAACCATTGATGGTTAATTGGCATAATTTATGGTATTTCGACTGATTTTGCCGCAGAATCTTCCAAAAAGGGTATAGAAACCGGAATTTTGCAGCAAGTTCGTCAATGAGCATCAACCTGACCTTTCAATGTAGTCGTAAAAAGTTTAACTTAAAAACCTGACAAGAAAACTTGAATTGGCAGACCAAATGTGCTAAGATTGACGTACATCCTATATATAGTAGGGGGGATCGAT
>CAZRHZ010000077.1:0-12087 GCA_964599995.1 uncultured Anaerolinea sp.
CTCAACGGGCGCCTGACCCTCAATCCGCTGAAACACCTGGATCTGTTCGGCAGCCTGATGCTGATCCTGGTGGGATTTGGCTGGGCCAAACCGGTGATGGTCAACCCGGCCGCACTGCGGCAGCGCTCGAGATCCGCCTTCATGTGGGTCTCACTGGCAGGGCCAGCCTCCAATCTGATCCTGGCGCTGCTGGCAGTGCTGCCGCTGCGTCTGCACCTGGTGCCGTGGGTGCAATCCGGCACGATGCTGCCCTCGATGGCAGAATTTTTGCTGACCTTCTTTTATATCAACCTGATCTTGATGATCTTCAACCTAATCCCCCTCTCCCCGTTGGACGGGGAAAAAGTACTCGAGTATTTGCTGCCTGACCAGTGGGCGGAGAAATATGGCCGGCTGAGAACCTACGGGCCGATCTTGCTGATTGTGCTATTCTTCGTGCTGCCGCGTTTCGGCGTGGATATTCTCAACCCGGTTATCAACGGGTTGGTAAGCGTTTTTCTAGGAGTATGAAATGACCCTGCAACTGACGATCATCGGACTTAATCGCGCGGGCCTCTCTTTTGGGCTGGCGCTCGAAGAGGAAAAAGACAAACTGTTCCGCTGCGGCTTCGACCCCGCGGCTGCGAAGGTCAAAAGCGCCGAAACACTGGGGGCATTTGACAAGATGTTCTATCATCTAAAAGAAGCCGTCCGTGATGCGGATGTCGTTCTGCTCTCTCTGCCGGTCGACCAGATCGAAGAGACGATCAAAGAGATGGCCGACAGCCTAAAAGAAGGCGCTGTGCTCATCAACACCGCGCCAGCCAATACGGCCTTCAATGAATGGTCCAAGAAATATCTGCCTGCTGGAAGGCGGAGCATTTCCATGATCCCGGCTGGCAATGGTTTATACCTGCTGGAAAGTGAAGAGGAAGGGCGCTTGCCCCACGCGGACCTGTTCAGGAACGCCGACTTGCTGCTCGCCGTGGATGTGGATACCCACCCGGACGCGGTCAGCATGGCCACCGACCTGGCCGCGATCATCGGGGCGAAACCTTGTTTCGTGGACCCGCTTGAAGCGGACGGGATGCTGGCCAAAATCGACCTGCTGCCCAAACTAGCGGCGTACGCGCTGCTTGACTCCACCATACAGCAGTCGGGCTGGCAAGATACGAAACGCTTCGCCTCCGCGACTTACGCCAAAGGCGTCAGCCTGTTGCAGCACTCAGAAGAAAGCGCACACCCCTCCGAACAGTTCCTTGCCAACCGCGCGAACGCCCTGTTCGCGATCGACGGTATGCTGTCTTCGCTGGTCAACCTGCGAGCGTTGATCGAAAAGAACGATGGGAAATCACTGGATGCGCTGCTGACCGAACTTCAGGATGACCTGAACGAATGGCTCGACCTGCGCGCCGAGGGAGACTTTGAAAAGAAAAACGCTGAACCAACCCGCAAACCAGCCACCGTCATGGGACGTCTTTTCGGCCTGGGACCCAAAGGCGACGTGAAATAGCCATGGCTTTTTACTGCTACATGGTGGAATGCCAGGACGGCAGTTATTACACGGGGTGGACGCTCGACCCGCCCCGCAGGGAAAAACAGCACAATCAAGGCCGCGGTGCCAAATATACCCGATTGCACCGGCCGGTGCACTTGGTGTATATTGAAGAAGTGCCTGACCGCTCCTGCGCGCTGAAACGCGAACGAGCGATCAAAAACCTGAATCACGAGCAAAAGAGGAAATTAATCGAGAAATCCTGCGCGTAGAGGTTTACGATGATGAGTCAAACCATCAAGATCCTTTCACCCGGACGGGTGAATCTGCTAGGCGAACATGTGGACAAAAATGACGGCAAGGTGCTGCCGGCCGCCATCAACCGCGCCGTGCGCATCAACGCCGAACCTCGCACAGATCGACTGCTAGAGGTCAACGCGCTGGATCTGAAACAAAACGTGAAGATCAACCTCGATGCTCTTGAAAGCAAAACCGACACAGCCGGTAAAGCACTGCCCGACTGGGCGCTCTACCCTGCCGGGGTGGCGTGGAGCCTGCAGGACGCGGGTTACGCGGTGACGGGCGTGACGTGCGAATTCACCTCCAACGTGCCCATCGGAGCCGGGTTGAGCAGCTCCGCGGCGGTCGAAGTGGGGTTCGCGGTACTCTGGCAAGCGCTGGGCAGCTGGCCAATGGACCGCCTGACCCTTTCACGTTACTGCCAGAAAGCGGAAGTCGAATATGCGGGTGTGAACTGTGGCTTGATGGACCAGTTCGCCTGCGCCAACGGGGTTGAAGGGCACGCCGTGCTACTGGACACCCGCAGTCTGGAATTCAAACCCGTCCCCTTGCCCAAGAACTCCACCATCGTGATCGCGGATTCCACCGTACGTCGCAGCTTGCTGACCTCGGCTTACAACGACCGGGTCGCGGATTGCGAAGCGGCCGTGGCGGTGATGAAAAAAGGAAACCCCACGGTGCGTTCGCTGCGGGATGTTTCGGTGGCTGCGCTTGAAAAAGCCAAAGCGTTGATGCCTGAACCGGTTTTCAGACATGCCAGACACGTGGTAGGCGAGATCGAACGGGTGGATCAAGCCATTCAAAGCCTCGAAAATGGAGATAAAGCGACCTTTGGCAGGATCATGTTCGAGACACACGCCTCTTTGAGAGACCTCTACGAGGTGTCGTGCCCCGAGCTGGATGCCTTGGTGGAGATCGCCGCCAGTTTTGAAGGCTGCATTGGTGCCCGCCTGACGGGTGCCGGTTTTGGCGGCTGCACGGTCAATTTGGTCGAAGAATCCAAGACGGACGAATTCATCGCGTACCTAACTGAAAAGTATCAAGAGAGAACAGGGATAAACGCGCCCGTCTTCGCCACCCCCGCAACGCGCGGCACGTACGTTGAAAAATAAAAAAAACGCTCCGGTGAAATTTCACCGGAGCGTTCGTTCTTTAATCGGTGAACACGGGCAGATGCCCGAGCGAGATGATGTCGCCCCACTTGGCGCGCTCACCCTCCGTAAAAATGGCCGCTTCAGCGCTGACGTTGGCCTGGGCCTTGGAGGCCAGCAGGCGCATGCCCTGCAGGGTTGAGCCGGTGCTGATGACGTCATCCACGATGACCACGTTCTTTCCCTGTAGCAGAGTGATGTCCTTTTCATCCAGGATCAGGTTCTGGGGCTCGCCAGTGGTGATGGAAAGGGTTTCAGTGATCAGAGCTTTACCCATGTAGGGCTTGTAGCTCTTGCGGAAGATGACGTAAGGTTTCTTCATTTCAACAGACAAAGCGTAAGCCAGCGGAATGCTTTTGGTCTCAGCAGTCACCAGAACATCACAGGGGGTCTTTTCGAGTTTCTTGGCCAAGGCTTTGGCACAGGCCTGCACCAGTTCGGTGTCTCCAAGGATGTTGAGAATGGCGATGCGCAGGCCTGGTTTGATCTCGCACAAGGTCAATTCACGATGCACACCGGCAATATCCACTGGGTAAGTCTGTTTCTTTTCCATACTGAACTCCTTGGCTGAAATTGGAACAAATCCACACCAATGATACTCTTTTTTTCGAAATTCACTGCAACGATTTTTGGTGAATTACCACCTGTTATCCTCAGACACATCGCTCATTCCCTCAAACGTGGAATGGCTTCATATACGATCTTCTCAAACATAGGCATGATCTCAGGAACGAAGGGGTAGATAAAGATGATCTCGTTGATACCGATCACCTGGTAGTTTTTAACGATGGTCTCAAACATACCAGGCACGCCGTAAAGCTGCCGGTATTCCTCATCGGTGAAGATAAAAACGGAGCGGCGAAGGGTCGCAGGCTCTCGACCGATCTCAAGGCAGTATTCGTCCAGGCGTTGATTGCGTTGACGAGTTAATTCAAGCATTTCTTTGTGGGTTTTAACTTGAAGTCCGCCAAAAGTATTCCAGGTGTCGGCAAAACGCGCAGCAATCTTGAGCATGCGCGGGCCGTTCCCGCCAACCATGATGGGCGGCCGCGGGGTCTGCAGTGGACGAGGGTTCATGATCGTGCCATTCATCTGATAATACTTGCCTTTGAAAGTCACCTGTGAATTGCGCAGTAACTGGTCCACGATCTCAATATACTCACAGAAACGGTCAACGCGTTCTTTGGGTAGATAATCTGGAGTGCCGGTCATCGTATAGGAGGGATCCAAAACGCCAGGGGCCCCAGCCCCCAAACCGAGATCCAGACGACCGTTGGAGATATGGTCGACGGTCATGGCTTGACGGGCAAGAAAGGCAGGATTACGCCAGGGGGAAGAGGAAAGAATGCTGACACGAATATTCTTCGTGACAGCTGCCAGCGCTGCCAGCATGGTCCAACCTTCGTACCAGTTGCCTTTGGGGTGTTCATAATTAACAAAATGGTCGGCCAGCATAGCGCCATCCAGGCCCATGGCATCCAGTCTTTGCCAGCGCTCGACCATCTCTGTCCAGGAAACATCTTGCATGGCAGCCACAACAAAACGAAACTTTTGATCGACCGGGGTTTTCCAACGATTTTCTACAGGGGTATGCTCGTCCATGGTTTTCCTCTTAAGTTTTGGATGTGATTCAAGGTTTTTGCCAGAAAAGTTCTTCATCATTGGTGGAAATGATGGAGTTACCGCTTGCAGTAATTAGAGATTCAACCAGCAGGTGTTCATTAAACCCAAATGGGATCCACTGACAAAACACTTTCTTACTTTTCGGGGTCTCCTGGTCAAACTCACTACGCAGCGAGCAGGTATACCGGAAAATATTCTTGGACAGGTACCAGGCATAACTGCGTTTGCCAAGCAAAACAGTAAAACCCTTAACCTCCCGATTCGGCAAGAGTGGTTGACCGGCGATCAACCTACACCGTATCTCAGGAATGCTCAAGACAGTACCGTTTTCATCGGTGAAATACCCCCCAAAATCGGGGTCCATGAACAACCACTTGTTCAATTGATGCGAATAGACCGAAACCACGTAATGGCTTTCTTTTTGGGGATTAACGAAGGGTTCCAGGTGGACCAGCCGGGAGGAGAAGCTCATTGAGAGATACGCTTCATTCAAAATGAATGCATACATCCAGCAATTGATGCCGCGTTTCCGTTTGTTTAGCAACTCGATCATATGCAGAGCATTATACGGGCCTGAACTCATCGGGCTGGGAATGTGCCAGGTGAGACGATTGACCCATTTCATTAAATTAATGAGGCGTTCAATTTCAGGACCCGAACCGGCCACGTCATCCAAATTGTAGGTAGTGCGCAGTTTTTGAAGATTCACATCCTGTGAATCAGCATATTCAAAGTGTAACTCGCCAACATTTCCCTTGGATTTGGCTGAGGAGCAGGGATATTGTTTAAGTAAGGCTATCCAACGCTGTTGAGAGGAAAACAGGAAAAGAAAAGCGCTCAGGATGCCTAAAGCGATCATCAAGAAAACTGAGCCAAGGATATATATTACAGTCATAATAAGTCCAGTCAGTTATCCTTTCGCGATAAATGACCCGTCGAACTGAACTGTCAGAGCATGATGAAATGCAGTTAATAATTTTACGGCATTTCTTTTACTTTTGCACCATACCAGGCTACTATTTTTGATTAATCTAATCATTATTTTAGTTTTTTGAATATTATGATAAATAATCTTTATCTCAATTAGCTCGCAAAGAGTGCAAAATAAAAGATCCCCGCACTTCGGTATGCGGGGATCTTTGGGTAAGGCAGATGCCTTCGATGTGATAAAATCATCGAGAGCCGGGGACGCCGACCCCGGCTCTCTTTACTAAGGAGGAGAAGAAAAGAAGTCGCCCTGTAGATATGATATCTTAGCCCACATAAATGTACTTGACTCTTACCCTACGATTACCCTACGATATCTCATTGAACTTTTTTAGTAATTTTTTGGTTAATTGACCTTCCATAGAGGTAAAACAGATGGACGCGATGATCACCCTTGAAACAATCGATACTCCCATCGGCCAGGTGAACGTGACGGCCGGGAGGAACGGCCTGGTAGAGGTTGCGTTGCCAGGCAGAAACGCTGCCATCAAATCAAAACCTGTTGAACAAGACATCGCCAACCCGGCTTATCAAATCGCCCAACAAGCTTTATCAGAGATCCGGGAATATCTGGCTGGCAGACGCAGGGAATTTGACCTGAAGATCAACCCTTCCATTTTCACTCCGTTCCAAAAACGCGTACTCGAGATCACTCAAAAGATCCCGTATGGTGAGATCCGGACATACGGAGAGATCGCTCAATCATTCGGGTCGCCAAACGCCAGCCGGGCGGTCGGGATGGCGCTGGGCCGCAATCCGATCCTCATCATCCTCCCCTGTCACCGCGTGGTGGCAGCCAACCATCACCTGACCGGTTTTGCAGCAGCTGACGGCCTGCGAGTCAAACAATGGCTGCTGGAAATGGAAGGCCACAAAGTTGTCAATCAAAAATTGGTTTAAGTTTTTCACGCTTTCCCTGATCTGGGGAACCTCCTTTTTTTGGATCAAGATCAGCCTGCAAGAAGTTGGCCCGATCACGCTAGTATTCTTCAGAGCCGGATTTGCCACCCTCGGGTTGATCCTTTTCACATGGCTGGCGCGCAAGGGATTCCCGCTGAAGTATTGCTGGGTCTACCTGTTTTTGGGATTCTTCAACGTGGCTCTGCCTTTCGTTCTCATTTCGTGGAGCGAAAAACACATTTCTTCAGGGCTGGCCTCCGTGATGAACGCCACGGAACCCCTCGCGATCGCCCTGTTCGCCGCGATCTTTATCAAGGAAGAACGCCTGACCCTGCTGCAGATCATTGGTTTGCTGGCGGGTTTTGGCGGCGTGTTGGTCTTATATTCGAACCAGATGCAAAGCGACCTTTCCTCGCAGGGAATGGGAATACTCGCCATGGCTGCTGCCATGCTGGCTTACGGTGGAAGCGCGGTCTTTGCGCGTGTCAAGAACAGCGGTGTGACACCCGAAAATCAGTCTTTAGGACAGATGGCATTCGCGCTGATCTTCGTCACCCCATTGATGTTGAGCGTTGAAACCCCCTTCAACATGCCAGCCCTGCCCATCACGTATTTCGCCCTCGCCTGGTTGGGATTATTGGGTTCGTTTGTCGGGTCCCTCTTGTGGTTCTCCCTCATCCATGAGATCGGGCCCTCAAAAGCAGGCATGACCACTTACCTTCTCCCGTTGGTTGGCGTTACTTTGGGTGCGCTCGTGCTGCACGAAGATGTGAGTTGGAGACTGTTGGTTGGCGGTTTGTTGATTATTCTTGGTATCATTATGGTTAATCGCAAGAAACCTCTTGAAATAACAACGGTAACTTCGGAACCGATTTAAAAGGATAAAGATGACAGAAAACAAGCAAAATCGTGCGGGTTACGTGGCCGTGGTAGGCCGGCCGAACGTGGGCAAATCCACGCTGGTCAACACACTGCTGGATCAAAAGATCGCCGCGGTCTCAGCCAAACCGCAGACCACACGGCGCAAGCAATTGGCCATTCTCACTGAGACCGACACGCAGATCGTCTTCGTGGACACCCCCGGACTGCACGTGCCACAACATAAACTTGGCGATTACATGAACCAGGAAGCCGCAGAAAGCATTCGCGATGCCGACCTGGTCTTGTGGTTGATCGACGCCAGCATGACGCCAACCAACGAAGATCAGCTCATCGCTGAAAAGATCCGCGCGATTAAAAAGCGACCTCCCGTGCTGATCTGCCTGTCAAAGGCGGATCTGATCGAAGAGGAAACCCTGCTTGAACGAAAAAAGGCAGCTCTGGAACTTTTTCCGGCTGAAGACATGCTGGCCATCTCGTCCACCCAAAAAACCGGTCTGGAGGAGCTCAAGCAAAAGATCCTCAGCTATCTACCGTTGAGTGAACCCTATTTTGATGAAGAGACCGTCACAGATTATTACGAGCGCGACATCGCTGCCGAGTTGATCCGCGAATCGGTGCTGACCTTCGTGCGCGACGAGGTGCCGCACTGCATCGCCGTGCGTGTCGATCAATACGAAGAACGCAGCGAAGAGAAAGCCTTCATCGCCGCAACCCTGTTCGTGGAACGCGATTCACAAAAGGGGATTGTCGTTGGCCAGGGGGGTGAGATGATCAAAAAAATTGGCATGCGCGCCCGGCAGGAAATTGAGAACATGAGCGGTAGAAAGGTCTTTCTGGATCTGCGCGTCAAGGTGAACAAGAACTGGCGCAACAGCCCCGAGGCATTATCGCTGCTGGGTTACGTGACCGGAAAGGAAGATTGAATTGCTGAACTGGACCTTATTCGTTGCAGTCGCTTTTGCCTTTTTGGACTGGGCTTCCACCTGGAAAGGTTGGAAGATCAGACTCTACATCGCAAAACCCGCCACACTGCTTTTTCTGATCTTGTGGACGTATCAGGTGACGCAGTGGCAGGGAGGAATGATCTGGTTTGGCGTGGCACTAATCTTCTCGTTGATCGGGGATATCGCGCTGATGCTTAATGCGCGTTATTTCATGGCTGGTCTGGGAGCGTTTTTGCTTGCCCACTTGAGTTTTCTGGTTGGATTCAATCGCCAACTTCCCGCGCTGAATATCGGCGTCATCGCGATGGCCCTATTGGTGGGAGTCTCAGCATATATCGTTCTCAAAGCACTCAAACCCGGCGTGTTGAAAGTTCCCCGCGGAAAGCGTTTTTTGACCGCGGTGGTTTCTTATGGACTGACCCTGGCGTTGATGGTTTTTTCCGCTTTGACCACCTTCTTCAGAGCTGAATGGAGTCTGATCTCGGCAATTTTTGTTTCTTGCGGAGCTGTGCTGTTCTATGTTTCAGACACCACTTTGGGATACGACCGTTTTGTAAAGAAGATCAAGCACGGGCAAAGCTACGTGCACCTGACCTACCATCTCGGACAGTTCGGGTTGGTGACAGGTGCCATGCTGCACTTCCTTAAATAATCAGGGTTTGATGAGAGGTTTAAAGCCCTCCCCCAGAGCTTCATGCGCCACACCGATCACCATGAAAGCTTTGGGGTCAATCTCACGTACCAACTGCTTCAGCTGGTTCACTTCTCCGCGCGTGACCACGCAGTAGAGCACCGGACGATCGGAAGAGGTGAATCCACCTGTGCCTGAGAGGACAGTCACACCCCGCTCCAGTACCTCTAGGATAATGCCTTTCACTTCGTCGGATCGCTCGGTAATGATCATGACGGTTCTGAAAACGCTTGAGCCTTCTGAGATCATTTCTGCCGCGATGCCGCTGACGTAAATGACCACCATGCCGTAAAGCGCGTTTTCCCATGAGAACGCGAACCCACCCGCCAACACCACAACCGTATCGGTGATCAGATAAGCCTGAGATATCGAGAGTCCGAAACGATGATTGAGAATGCGGCCCAATATATCTGACCCGCCGCTGGTGCCCTGCCCCAGATAGACCAATCCCAAACCCACTCCAAGAAGAACACCACCGAACAACGCGTTAAGCACGTTGTCATGCGTGAGACCCGTATCGGGGATGAAAAGCACCAGCAGGTCGGTGAGGATCGAGAAACTGGTTACCGCGAACGCCGTGCGAATGGCAAACCGGGAACCGCCTAAAAACCGCCAACCCAGGATAAAGAGAGGAACGTTGCCAAGGAAGATCATCACGCCAAGCGGGAAGGGAACATAGTGATTGATGATCTGCGCTGCACCACTGATGCCGCCACTGACCAACTGCCCGGGAACCAAAAACATGCGCATGGCAAAAGCCTGAACCAGTGCCCCAGCCATGAGTAGACCATAATCTTGCAGGGTTTTCCAGGTAAAGTGGATTGGACCAATGCTTGATCGGATACGCGACCAAAGCGTGCGGTTTTGGGTGGTTTGATCATTCATGGCGGCCTCTACTTTAAGAATAACCCTATTGTAATCGATGGGGACTCTTTCCATGAGAAAGAGCAGGTTCTTGACACAAACCAATGTAGAAATCGCAAGCATTATCGATTACAGTGGTGAAAGTTGCCCTCTTTTTATTGAATTTATTCCAGTAATGCTATAAGATAATATTGTTAACAAGTAAATTTAACATTATCTCTTTCGCAGGCAGGGTGATTATGGCTATCATGGAATCTGGCAGCACGTTGAAATCCAGGTACAAGATCATGGAACAGCTGGGTAAAGGTGGAATGGGTGAAGTCTACCTTGCCATGGATGAAGTTCTTGACACAAAAGTGGCGGTGAAGGCGAATCACAACCTTTCATCGCACACCGCGACCCAATTCATCCGCGAAGCAAAACTGCTGGCATCGCTGAAACACCCCAACCTGCCACGCGTGATCGACTATTTCACCGAAAACGACAGCCAGTACCTGGTGATGGATTTCATCCCCGGCGACAATCTGAAAGAAATTGTAGAGAAGAAACAGGAAACTTCTTTTCCGCTGGTGATCAAGTGGGCGACCCAAATGGGAAACGCCCTCTCGTACCTTCACACGCAAAACCCACCCATTTATCACCGAGACGTCAAACCCGCCAACATAAAACTAACTCCCGCCGGCGACGTGGTTCTGGTGGATTTCGGCATCGCCAAGACGGGTGACGCCTCAACGGAAACGCAAACCGGCGCGTGGGCATTCTCACCAGGTTTCGCACCACCAGAACAAGTGAGCGGAATGCGCACAGGCCCTTATTCTGATCAATTCAGCCTAGCTGCCACACTTTACTACCTGCTGGCCGGCAGACCACCTGCTGACAGCGCTCGCCGTCTGATGGGCGAGGAGGAATACGTTCCTCTCATCAATTCGATCGCCACCCTGCCGCCTTATTTCTCCGCTGCGATCGACAAAGCCCTTTCGATCAAACCGGAAGCGCGCTTTTCCACGGTGGCGGACTTCATAGGCGCGCTCACCAACACGGTTCCGGTACCCGACCCGCTTTCTGCACAAAAGACGGTGGTCGCATCAAGCCGAACCGTGATGAACCCAAGATCAATACCTCCTGCAGGAATTCCTCCAGTCGTTGAGCCCGCCGCGCAAACCCCAAAGAAAAAATCACCCATTGGCTGGATCCTTGGAGGATTGGCTTTGGTCGGCGTGCTGGTGGGTGGTTTCTTTGCGCTGAAGATGCTCGGCTACATCGGCGTGCCTGCCACCACACCCCCAACCGCGACGGAAACCGAAGAGGTCGTGGTTCAGGTCACGAACACGCCTGAGATCGCGATCACCAATACCCCCGAACAGCCCACACCAACCGAAACCGCCACTGCGACCGTTGAAACCCCCGTTTTCACCTCGATCGGGAGAGGTGGAAAGGTTGCTTTTATCAGCGACCGACAGGGTGACGGCTACATGCAGCTCTGGTTGATGGAAGTGGGGATGGACGGCAACAATCAATTGGTTGCCACCAACCTGCAGCAGCTCACTTTCACCCCCAGCGACAAATCCAACCCGTCCTGGTCGCCCGATGGAAGTAAACTCATTTACTCTGATCTCAGCACCGCAACATCCCCCAACGGCACACCATTTGCCAACGATATCTGGATGATCGACATCGCCAATCCGACCCAGGATCCGGTAGATCTGAGCCGTATGCCCGCGGACGACCGCTACGCCTCATGGTCACCGGATGGCAAATTCATCGCCTTCACCAATTACGCGCGTGAAAAGAATGTACCGCAATTGTGGATCATGAAAAGCGATGGAACCAATCCGATTAAGTTAAGCATCCTGGGATTCCCCGATTCCTACGCGACCTGGTCACCCAACGGGGAGTGGTTGTATTACGTGTTTCAGACTGGCAATCTGAGCGTGCTGCAAATGATCTACCAATCCAACTTTTTGAAAAAAGAATCTGAAAGAACCACCAAAGATTATTTAAAATTTGACAACACTTCGAATGAAGGGCGATTGGGAAACGTGTTGGATCCCCAACTAAACCGGGATGGCAGCATGATCGTTTATACCCATATCTTCGAGAAAAAAACCAATATCTTTACTACTGTGACGGTAGATAAAGGCGGCACCACCACCCAACTGACTGATACCGGGTTGGATTACGCCCCCTGCTGGTCGCCGGATGGTAAATGGATCCTGTTCACATCCGAACGGGACGGCAACCTGGAAATTTACATCATGGATCAGGATGGCG
>CAZRHZ010000078.1:0-9235 GCA_964599995.1 uncultured Anaerolinea sp.
GAAGAGCAATCCAAGCCACGAGAGCAGGTTGCTGTTTCCGACCAGGGTCAGGTTCTGAAAGAGCGAGTTGGAAAAACCGAGTGTGATGCGCAAACCAAGATAGGTGAGCCCAAAGCAGAGAGTCAAGACCAGCAGCGTGAGCTGTTCGCTGTTGAGCTTCTTCTCAACAGGTTTTGAAAGAATTTTGGTGCAATTGACCGCAAAATAGAAGGACAGGATCAAGATCGATGATTCGCGCGTCAGCGTGCAAAGCACGACCAGAGCGCATAGAATGAGGACGCTCCACAGGGTGTTCTTCTGCTTGAGGATCACCCAGGCAGCCAGCGCGAGCCAGAAGTAGGAAAGGGTATCGTAAGGCACCACCACGAACTGACTGATGGCGATCAAGGCGCACAAAAAGAGTAGGGGGATATCCACCGAGGTTAACGGTTCTCTTTTGGGTCGATCCAACACAATAAACAGGGTGGCGCAGGTCAGGCACAGGAAGAGTGTGTTCAGGTAAAAGTAAGCGGAATACAATTGCGAGTCGCCCACGTTGGTGGGGATGAGCGGCAAGCCCCAGGCTTTTACCAGGTCGTAGGTGCCGAGCAGCAGGCTTCGCCCAAGAATGCGGTAGCGGTAGACCCCGGTGAAATACTGCTCTATGAAACCGGGTAGGGTGAGCCCCTGTGAAGTGTAACCGGTGTTGAATCCGGCATATACGACGAAGCTCAACGTGATGGGCACCAGAAAGCCAAGAGTCACAAAGCGTAGTAAATTTATTATTTTCTCTCTCTCGCAGAGCCGCAGAGATCGCAGAGGACAATTCTTATTCATATAAACAATTACCTTTCTCGCGAGTTACTTCTCGATACATTAGATCATATAGAAGTATGAGGATTCTAGTCTTCCACATATCCATTCACAATCCTGACGATTCCTTCTTTGATCAATGGGGCGCCAAAATTTAGTAATAAACCGACACGTATGTCAGCAATTCGCAGATAAGTCAATAATTGTTTCTTATGAATTTCGGAAAGTTTTTCGACTGATTTCAATTCAACAATTACCTTATTTTCAACGATGATATCGGCGCGGAAACCAACCTCCAGGTGGATGGTTTGATATTGGATTGGAATTGGTACTTCTGATTCGACTTGTAGACCTCGCTCTTTCAGTTCATAAATAAGAACAGCTTGATAAACCGATTCGAGTAACCCAGGTCCTAGTTTCGTGTGAATTTTGTGGGCGGAGTCGATGATGATCTTGGTGATCTCGTTCTCAATCATTCAACCTCCCATAAATTACACTGCGTGCTCTGCGCCTCTGCGAGAGAAAAGGTATTCCTCAAATTTGTCTAAAGCAACACCGAACCCAGCACGGCCCAGCCCCAGACGGAAGTGTTGATCGTCCCAGCCCAGCGAGGTGGCGGGCAGGATGAGCACCCCCGCTTCACGAGCCATTTTTTCTGCGAAAGCCGTGACGGAGGGGACGTTCATGCCAACCAACGCGGTGGAACCCGCCATCGGCCGCCGCCAGGTAAACAGGTCAGGCCAGCGTGCGAAGAAGGTATCCGCCAGGCGTAGGTTCTGATCGATCAACGCCAGGCTGCGCTGACGCAATTGGTCACGCACTTTCCAGGCCGCGGCTGTCAGGAATTCAACCGGAGCAGGCGGGCAGATGCTGGTGTAATGCTTCCAGTTGATGATGCGGTCGCGCAAGTCGGGATCCCGCACGATCAACCATCCGCTGCGCAGTCCGGGCAGGCCATAGGTTTTGGAGAGCCCTGAAAGCACCACGGCGCGCGGGCTTTGTTCCGCTGCAGAGGGGATGGGCTCGGTTCCTGCATGAACCAAGCCAAAATACATCTCGTCATAGAACATAATTAAACGATGTTTATTTACTGCGTTTACTAATTGCTGCAATTGAGCCAGGCTGGGTAAGAACCCCGTGGGGTTGTGTGGAAAATTGACCACCACCAAGCGGGTCTTGGGAGTGATCAGGTTTTCCAGCTCATTAAAATCCAGTTCCCAGCCCTTTGTTCCCAGATGGAAACGCCACTTGCGTACGTTCGCCACACCGACCGTGTGCTCAAACAGATTGATCAGCGCGTCGTAAGCCGGGCAAAGCACGATCACCTCGTCCCCCGGTTTAAGCATGGCCTGGGCAGCCAGGTAAATACCCTCGATCGGACTGCCCAACATGACGACTTCTTCGGGCTTTACACCCGCATAAGCCGCTGCAAGGCTCTCCCGCAGGGTTGGATTGCCCTGTGACTCGGTGTACCCAAGCCGCAGGTTGCTAAATTCCTGCATGCTGACACCCGCCAACTGGAGAAGATCGCCTACGGAGAGCGTTTCACAGTCCGAGTTGCACAGTTGGTAGGGGGTGGAGAACTCGTATTTGGCAAAGAATTGTTCTGTTTCAAATTGGACTATATTCATAGTTTTTCTCTGTTGCAAAATAAACACCATTTCATTCCTATGCCAGGCGCTCATAAAAGCCCAAAATGACCTGGCATATCTTTTTGGGGTCATCCAACCATCCGTAAGGATGCGTCCAGTTCTCGAGCTCGATCAATTTTCCGTTTGGCGTGAGTGCCAGCACATCTTGCATGACAGCCCTGGCTTTTTCGTCCTTCACTTCGTCTGAATCCGGGATCATGAGTATCGGGCATTTGACTCTGCGGTAATACTCTTCCAACCGGTTGTGGAAGAAGTGATCAAAATAATCCTCTTTGGCTTTCTTGCGAAAAGCCGAGGCATATTGCCCTTCGCCCAACTTTACGATCCCGTATGCTTCCATTTCTTTGAAAGCATCATTCCAGGTCTCTTCGCCGTAAGCTTTTCGTTTGGCTTCGAGCAAATCTTCTTCTGTTTGATACGTTTTGACTGGAGTATTGCGGACCTTCTCCATAAATTGGTTCACAAATTCCTCGTATTTTTCCAGTGGGTCTTCATTGGTGCTGTAAGCGCCAAACTCGTTGAAAAGCGAACCCTCCGCGACAAAGGAGTGCACCAATTCGGGATGGTTGGCGGCCAGTGCCAGCCCCACCTCGGAGCCCATTGAACTCCCAAGGATGTGAGCCTTCTTGATATTTAACGTCTGCATCAGACCGGCGATATCCTCTGCAAGGGTATCCAGATCATAACCTGTGTCCGGTTCATCAGATTTACCGTGGCCGCGCATGTCCACCAGCAGAAGATGGTACCGATCGACGAAATATGGCAGGGCTTTTTGCCACATCATCAGGTTGGCACCCCCAAAATGCAGGAAAACAATCGTCTGCCCGTCATGTTCATATTCACGAACCTGCAACTCGATCTGGTTGGTTTTTACCCGTAAATCACGCAAGGCAGCCTCCTGAATTTTTAATCGGATCAGTGGAATAGACAGTGGATTGCAAAACGGTAAAATGTCAGTAGCGGAGATTATTTCCAAGCGTCGGAGATACGTTGGAAGGTCACCTTCAATTCCTCAGGGATGACGCGCGTTTCACCGGTGGTGGACATGAAATTGGTGTCGCCCTCCCAGCGTGGCACGATGTGCACGTGGGCGTGATCTGCAATGCCCGCACCCGCCGCGGAACCCATATTGATGCCCACATTAAAACCCTTGGGTTGGTAAATTTTGCGCAAAACGCCCAGGGAGGCATTGATCAGTTCCATTAACTCAGCGCGGACCGCGGGAGTCAATTCTTCGATGGTGGAAACATGCAGAAAGGGTACCACCATCAGATGTCCGTTGGTATAAGGATATCGATTGAGGATGACGTAGGTGTTCGGTTCGCGATGCACAATCAGGTTTTCGACGCCATCGCTCTGTTTCGGATAACTGCAAAAAATGCACTCGTTGGGTTTTTCGTTGTCGGTGACATATTTCATGCGCCAGGGTGACCAAAGAGTTTCCATTTTCCATCCTTCCGTGTTCAAGTGATTAATTCTACATTATTTTCACAATTCCGGTCTCTCATTTATTGACATTCAAAAACGGGAAGGGTATGCTATATTCATTATTTATGAAACAACCTTCCCTCTTTCACGACCTATCTCTGACTGTCAGCGACATTTCGCGCTATCTGCGCGAGCTGATGGAGAGCGATGATATCCTGCGTGACGTATGGGTGCGGGGCGAGATCTCCAACCTTTCCAGGCCGTCTTCGGGACACATCTATTTCACCCTCAAAGACGCCACATCAGCCCTAAAGTGCGTGGTCTGGAAAACCACCGCCATGCGCCTGCCGGTCATGCTGCAAAGCGGCATGGCTGTTGAAGCGCACGGCGCCATCAGTGTGTATGAACGTGATGGGCAGTACCAACTTTACGTGGACGCCGTACGCATGGCAGGTGAGGGAGTGCTCTATCAGGAGTTCCTGCGCCTGAAAGCGCTGCTCGAAGCGCAGGGCTTGTTCGACATGGAGCGAAAGCGTCCGCTGCCCGAACTACCGCAGCGCATCGGCATCGTCACCTCACCCACCGGCGCAGCTCTACAAGATATGCTGAACGTGCTGCGGCGCCGCTACCCGCTGGCTGAGGTCGTCATTTCTCCCGCGGCCGTGCAGGGGGATGAAGCGCCACCAGCGCTGGCCAAGGCCATCCAGCGGCTTAATGCAATCAAGAAGGTGGATGTGATCCTGCTGGCGCGCGGAGGAGGTTCGCTCGAAGACCTGTGGGCGTTCAACGATGAACGCGTGGTGCGAGCTGTATCGGAATCCGCCACCCCGGTGGTGACCGGCATCGGTCATGAGACGGATTTCACCCTATGCGACTTCGCCGCGGACCTACGCGCCCCCACCCCCACGGCCGCCGCGGAATTGGTCACCCCAGATCGCGCAGAACTACGCGAAGGGGTAATCGGGTACACGGCGCGCCTGGCATACTCCCTGCAGGCTGCCGTCTCGGATGCCACCATGGATCTGATGGAGTGTAAACACAGGCTCAATGAACTCTCCCCGCTGTGGCTAATCCGCAGCGACAGGCAGCGCCTGGATGAAATAGCCCAGCGCATGGAAGCCGGGTTGACCAGCAAAATGGGTATACGGCGCAGAGAAGTGAGCGGGCTGCATGGCAGATTGAACTCGCTCAATCCGTTCGCGGTGCTTTCACGCGGCTACGCCATCGTCAGCGACATTGACGGGCGCGTGGTGAGTCATGTCGGACAGGTGCAAAAAGATCAGGAAGTTAAAATCAAGATCTCAGACGGCACGATCCAATCGAAAGTGACCGCGATAAGCAGAGGTGAAGATGTCCAAAGTTGAGAAAAATCCCACTGAAATGAACTATGAACAGGCCTTCAGCGAGCTGATGGAGATCGTCGACGCGATGGAAAATCAGCAACTGCCCCTCGATGAAGCCATGCGCCTGTTCGAGCGCGGTCAGATGTTGGCGCAGCGCTGCACTGCACTGCTTGACAACGCGGAATTGAAGATCAAAGAACTGGGTGCGTTGAAAACTTCACCAGAAAACGAGGATTAAGTCCATGGCGTTCCTGGCGAAATATCCCGAATTGATTGTTTGTGTGGTATCGTGGATGCTGTCTTCCATTTTGAAGATCCCGGTCTACTTCATTTTGCACCGAAAAGTGAACTTCAAGCTGGCGTTTGGCACCGGGGGCATGCCCAGCTCGCACGCCGCCACCATGACCGGCACCACGCTGGCCATCGGCCTGTTCAGCGGATTTGACGCACCGGCCTTTGCCATCGCGGTGGCCATCACCATGATCGTGGTCTATGACGCAGCCGGGGTGCGCCGCGAGGCGGGTTACCACGCCAAAGCGCTCAACACCATGCTGGACGAGTGGTTCGTGTTCGCCAAGACACCGCCGGCTGAACAAAAGAAGTTGAAGGAAATGCTCGGCCATACCCCCATCGAAGTGGTTGGCGGGGTCTTGACTGGCATCGTCACCGCCCTGATCTTGTGGCTTATCTGGCCGAAGTAAAACAGATTACTTCGACACGTGAAAACAAATTTACTGTGAATTGTTAACCAGGAGTGATAAAGAGCTGTGGTTGGCAAAGAAAGTGTGGTGATTGATGAAGATCAGGGTGTGTGGGGAAAAGAATAATTCAGTTCAAACAAGTTCCCCCTTCGCGTTAGTGCTGTTCGCTCTAGTAGAATCCACGGACACAATCCAAAATCATCCATCAGGGTGTGTTGAAGCGCACCTTTGATTTTTATGCTTCTGATTGGATTATGCCCACCCACTTTTAAGTCGGGAAGATAGTGATTTGTTTATGGATCGTGAATACCAATCCTAAATATAAATATGTATATTAAGCGGCTATGAACCTGGGGGAATTGCGCAGAGATAAGTAAAAAGGTTACTGTCGGAAAAGAAATCATCCGGGATGCGTTACTTGATTGGTTTTTTTGAACTGACTTTCCATTTCATCAAATCAAAATTGTTTTTTAATTGTAATATTACCGCTTTATGACGTTTGCCCTGCTTTTATCGAACCCAAAGGATGTAAAGTTGGACAATGACTTGTAATTTATATTCAGCTTGAATTATCATTAACAAAAGATACTATGAACAAGAGAATAAATAGGATCGCGCTTTTGTGGGGATGCGTAATAGAGTAAGAGAAAATGATATTGGAGGCAACTTGAATCAATACCTCAAGGATTATAAATGGTCCAATATTTTTGCGATGCTGCACAATTTACGCTCCAAGCCGGAGCGTTGCAGCGAAGAATTCAACCAGCACCTGGTTGTGATCACCGGCGCAACATCAGGAATCGGTCTGGCTGCCGCTAGAAAATTCGCGGCGCACGGTGCTGAACTTTTATTCATCAACCGAAACGAACAAAAGTCCAAAGAGCTATGTGTCGCTCTGAAAACGGAATTCAACGCACAAAGCGCATATTACATCGCTGATTTCACGAAACTGTCTGACCTGAGAGCCACGGTAAAATTCTTATCCACGCTGCCAAAAAATATCGATGTGCTCATCCACAATGCCGGGGTATACAACACTCAGAAAACCTTCACGGACGATCAACTTGAAACGACCTTTCAGACGAATTATCTCAGCACTTTCATTTTAAATTATGGGCTGCGTGAAAAACTAAGAAAGCAATCTCAAGGGCGAATTTTATTGGTCAACTCCGAGGCTTACCGATTTGCGGCCTTTGGGTTAAATTTGGACGATCTCGCGTGGAACAAACGGCGTTATTCGGGGTTAATGAGTTATGCAGACGCAAAACTGGCCCAATTGCTTTCAATGATCAAATTTGACAAATATTTCAAAGGAAGTGGGATTACGATCAACGCCATGCACCCGGGCAATGTAAAAACCAACAGTGGACAAAACAATGGAGCGATATACAAATTTTTCAAGAAGATAGTGGTGGATAAAAGTGCACAACCGTTAGATGATTCAGCTGAGGCAATCTATTATTTATGTGTCTCACCAAAACTCAACAATATATCAGGACGATTTTTTAACCTGACCACAGAAGAAGAACCCGCTCCTCCGGCTTTGGATCATTCAGCAGCTGAAAAATTATGGGTAGTCAGTAAAGAATTAGGTGGTATTTATGAATAAGGAAAAAAACAAAATCGTCATCGTAGGTGCGGGGATGGCAGGATTGACCGCGGCAGCCTATCTTGCCAAGGATGGATTTGATGTATTACTGGTGGAAAAAAATGATCGAACCGGTGGTTTGGTCAATACGCTCACCATGAAAGGTTTTTCTTTTGACTCAGGCCCGAGAGCTTTGATCAATTCAGGCATGGTGAAACCCATTTTGAAGGAACTTGGAATTGAAGCAGAATTCCTGCCCAATCGAATCTCTATTGGTATTGAAGATAAATTGATGCAAGTAACTTCATTGAACGATCTTCGGGAATATGAACGAATGCTGGTTGAGCTATACCCTGAAGCGTATGACGAGATAAGAACCATTTTCGCAAACATGCGGAAGTTGTCGGAATATACCCGGGTGATCTATGAATTTGACAACCCATATTTTGGGGATGTGATCAACAACAAAGAGTACGTAATAAAGAAATTACTGCCTTGGACATTCAAATTCATCCACGCCTTGATTAAGTTCAACCAGTATAAACTGCCCATGGAAGATTTTCTTAAGGGATTGACGAAAAACCAATCGATCATTGACATGATCACCCAGCACTTTTTCTTAAAAACTCCGACATATTTCGCATTAGGCTATTTCTATGTGTATCTGGATTATTTTTATCCCAGGGGGGGTACGGGAGCATTGAACACTGTGTTAAGAGAAAAAATCCAGGCCTGGGAGGGCAGGATCCAACTGAATACGCAGATTATTGAAGTTCTACCCTCAAAAAATATGCTCATCGATTCTGAGGGCAATGCCTTCCATTATGATCATTTAGTCTGGGCCGCTGATTTGAAGACTTATTACCGCATTCTCAATCCAAGTGGATTAGAGCCGCAAACGGTTCAAAAAATCGAGGCCGAAAAAAAACGCATCCTTTCCTCCAAAGGCGCGGAATCGGTTTTCATTCTCTATTTGGCCGTGAATCGACCGCCAACTTATTTCAAAGATAAAGGTGGCGAGCATTTATTCTTGACCCCTTCCAGACAGGGATTAGGAGAAATCAATAAAAGTGAAAAGCTCCGCCTGATCGAAAATTTTGAAAAGACATCCAAAGAGGAAGTCATCGCGTGGCTGGAGAGGTTCGTCGATCTGAACACGTACGAAATATCCGTTCCTGCCCTCAGGGATGCCAATATGGCTCCCGAAGGTCAAACCGGGATCATGATCAGTTGTCTGTTTGATTTCACGTTGATCAAAAAAGTGGAAAGCGCGGGTTGGTATGATGAATTCAAGGAAAGGGTTGAAAACCGGCTGATTTGGAATGTATCGAAAAGTATTTATCAGAATCTTGAGCAAGATGTGCTGTTCAAGTTTTCATCCACACCACTTACCATTAATAAAATGTCAGGCAGCTCTGAAGGGGCGATCACCGGTTGGTCGTTTGACCCTGAGCCTCCTGTGATCTATAAACTGACAGACGTGGGCAAATCGGTCTTCACTCCCATCCCGAATATTTATCAAGCGGGACAATGGGCCTATGCACCAGCGGGTGTGCCGATCGCGATGCTGACTGCCTGGCATGCCTATCAAAACATCAAAAAGAAAACCAATAAGAAAAAGTAAATTCATTCGATAACTTAAAGAGGTTGTCACATGTGGATAAAAATCGTTATTCTAAGCTTTGTGTTCCTGGAACTATCCAATGTAATCGCCTTATATTTCTTTCCTGG
>CAZRHZ010000078.1:9335-11916 GCA_964599995.1 uncultured Anaerolinea sp.
AGGAATTTATTGGCTTTTTTTCTCTACCCCCCATAATGATTAGTAGATAATTTTCCATAACGACTAATCATATAGAGGTGATGATGAAAAAAACAAAAGGACTGATTTCTGTACGTCTATCGCTGGTGCTCATTAGTGCCGCGATTTTGGTCGGGCTGGTGACGGTTTTAACCGTTTATTCCACAGGCATACAGTCCACCAATGAAATTCAGATGGCAGAAGCACAAATCCAAACCGAGGCAGAAGCAATTGGGATGAAGTTGAAGGCCGACATGGAAGTTGCCATGGATGCTTCGCGGACGCTTGCGGATGTTCTAAGTGATCAGCCGGCTGCCTTTAACCCATTAAGCAGGTATTTGGTCAGTGAAATGCTTAGGAAGACACTGGTTAATAACCCAACTTTCTTTGGGGTTTCGACAGGTTGGGAACCCAATGAGTTTGATCCGAATGACGAAAAAAACAAGGGGATTTCTCCTTCTGACGAGACAGGACGATTCATACCCTACTGGTATCGGGGGGATGATGGAAGCCCTGAGCTAACCAACCTGCTTGATTATGAAACTCCGGGAATCGGCGATTATTACCTGTTGCCAAAACAGACGTTGCAAGAAGTCATTATCGAACCTTATCTTTATCCGATCAATGGCGTGGACGTGGCGTTAACTTCGCTGATGGTTCCGATTTTGAATAACGGGAGATTTGTTGGCGTCTTGGGTGTTGATTTTCAACTGGATTCTTTTCAGGTCATCGCGGATGAGTTTCAACTCTATGACGGCAGCGCTAAATTATACATCCTCAGTAATTCTGGGATCGTGATTGGAGCAACCGGTAAACCGGAATTTGTAGGGAAATCACTTGCCGAGGTATTTCCAGACGAAGATGATTCAGCTTTGATGACAGCCAGCAACCAAGGTGAAACCTGGGTTGAAGAAGAAAACGGCAACATTAAGATCAATGTTCCATTTTATGTTGGAAAATCTCCAGATCCATGGTCAGTGATGATCATTGTGCCAACGGCGGTTGTGAATGCTGAAGCAAGACAGGCAACCATCCGGTCAATTTTCATCTCCGTGGGTTTAACCCTGGTTGGCTTGTTCATCATGTGGATGGTGTCGGGATTCATCGCAAAACCATTGAACATCCTTGAAAAAGCGGCAGCCGTGGTTGCAAGCGGTAAACTCGAGTGGAAAATTGATAATGCCAAAGATAAAAAAGCGGTTTACAACACGTTTAGTGAAATCAAATCTTTGGGTGAATCGCTGGATATTTCTGTCAACAACATGATCGAGAAGGTGGTCTGGTACGAAGGGATCCTGGACAGTATTCCCTTCCCGGTTTCAGTGACTGATATGGATATGAATTGGACGTTCATCAATCGTCCTACCGAAGGATTGCTGGGAGTAAGCCGAAGTCAAGTTAAAGGATCTCAATGTCATAACTGGAAAGCAGGAATTTGCGATACGCTAGATTGTGGCATCGCCAGATTGCGCAATGGGTTTAATCAGACTTTGTTTGATCAATTTGGCAAAAACTTCAAAGTGGATACGAGTTTCCTGTTTGACACTAAAGGTGAAAAGATCGGCCATGTTGAGGTGGTAAGCGATATTACGAACCTGGTGGCGTCTGCAAATTATGAAAAGAAAGCGGTCGAGGAGTTAAGTGTTTGTCTTGAACAACTTTCTTTGGGTAATCTTGGCTTTACGATCAACGAACTGCCTGAAGCGGATGAACTGACCAAGGGCGTAAGGGACAACTTTGTCGAGATCTTTGAAAACCTGGTGAATGCCCGCGAAATGTTGAGAAACATGATCCATGAAGTGCTTGAAAACTCGAGCAGTGTCAGTCAAAGCGCTACTGAATTGGCTGATGCGAGTGCGCAAGCCGGACAGGCCACTTCACAGATCGCCACCACCATTCAACAGATCACCAAAGGCATCACACAACAAACTGAAGCCACCTCGCGTGTTTCTCACCTGGCAAATGAAGAGAATCAGGCGTTGATTGGTCTGGTGAGCGGCACAAAAAATCAAAATCTGGCGGTTAATAAAGCCAATGAGGTGACCAACCTGATCACCGCCCAAGGCGGTATCTCTGACAAAGTCATGGAATCGAGCAAGAAGGTCGAGGAAATGGGTGAGCGGTCGAACAAGATTGGCGCCATTGTCGAGACAATTGAAGATATCGCCTCGCAGACCAATCTGCTGGCCTTAAACGCCGCGATCGAAGCTGCCCGAGCAGGTGAACACGGTAAGGGCTTTGCCGTGGTGGCCGATGAAGTGCGAAAACTGGCCGACCGGTCATCCACCGCAACCAAGGAAATCGGCGAATTGATCCATGAAATCCAAAGCACGGTCAGAGACGCGGTGGTGGTTTCAACCTCGGCTGCCAAAGAGATCAACCTGGCCAGCGAAGATCTGATGCAATCCATCAACACGGTTTCTGATGTCGTGAAGGAAAACGAACAGATCACCGATAAATTGGTGACTTCAAGCGGTGAAGTCATTCAGGCCACTGAGAATATCGCCGCGGTGAGTGAAGAGAACAGCGCTGCGGTTGAAGAAGTCAGCGCCTCAACCGAAGA
>CAZRHZ010000079.1:0-9500 GCA_964599995.1 uncultured Anaerolinea sp.
TTCAGTCAACCCGATTATGATTCGCTTGAGCATAATGATTAACACAAGAGAGGTCTTTTCGTGTCGAAAAAACCATCCCAGCGCGATTTTTACTGATGATACTCCAATTTGGTCGTTAATCAAGAACCGGGAATCGCTGCTGGATTCCCGGTTGGATGGTTTGGATTGGATCGTTCAGGATAAATGCCAGCGTAAACGGGCGGAATCCACGATCTTGCGGATGATATCGGTGTAAGAATAGCCAAGGGCATCCGCCGCATAGATCAATGAAGCCTGTTTGGGATCAGGGAACATGAGGGGAATGGGATTGACCTCAAGGATATAGGGATTGCCGGCGTTATCCATGCGCAAGTCCATGCGGCAGACGTCTTCAAGGAAGAGCACCTTTTTGGCGCGCAGGGCGAGCTGTTGGATCTCTTTGGTTTGCATATAAGTCAACTGCGCAGGGCAAACCCGATATACCTCGCTGGCAAAATCCTCTTTCTGCGAATTCGAGTAGAACCCGGTGGGTGAGAAGATCTCGACCACAGGCAGAACTTCTTCGCCGAGGACTCCAACCGTGAACTCACGACCTTCGATGAACTCTTCGACCAGCACGAGGGAGTGAATGCTTTCGTAAACCCAAGCAACCTGTTTTTCAAGTTCCGCATAATTATTGACAACGGCAGATTCATTGATGCCGATGGAGGACCCTTCGAAAGCGGGCTTCACGAACATGGGATACTTCAGATCGCTTTCTGGGATGTTCTTAACATCATCAATGACCATGAATTTGGCGGTGGGCAGACCAGCCAGACGAAACTGGGTTTTAGCGATGTGTTTATTATGGGAGAGCATCATCCCCAGCACGCCCGCGCAGGTATAGGGGATGCGCAGCATATCCAGAACGGCCGGCATCTGCGCTTCACGCGAATTACCGAAATGACCTTCTGAAGAGTTGAAACAAAGGTCTGGTTTGAAAGCGAGCAGGTCTGGAATTGAATTTAATGTGCCGGGAAAGTATTGTGTTTCGTAGCCAAGTTCTTGCAGGGATTGAAGGGTAGCGTCGACGGTACGTCGATCATCAAGGTCGTCCCAACGCCCAGGAGGGTCCTCAGGGCTGACAGGTGCATCTTCTTTGATATTGGCCAGAACGGCGATTTTCATTTGTGGGTATTTCTCCTGATTTGTTAAAAAATTAACGAGGTTGATTATAATTACTATTGGTTAAAGGACAAGAGGTCAGTTTTTGTGAAAACTGAATGATTAGTTTCGCTATGCAAAACATCATTTTGTCAGGTAAAATGATAAATGTACTCGTGACAATATTCCTAATGGATGATATAAACGAGAGTGGCTTGAAATCGAAAAAATCGCAAGGAGGAAAACCATGTGGTATGTGTTGATCGCAGTGGGGATCCTGGTGTGTGCGATTCTGGCAATTGCGTCGAAGCGGTTGCTGGTATCCGCCATCTGGTTGGCATTAACCAGCGCACTAGTGGCACTCATGATCTATCTCTTGGGGGCACCGCAACTGGCAGTTATTGAATTGAGCGTGGGTGCCGGGTTGGTGACTGTTTTATTCGTATTTGCCATCAATATCTCCGGCGAAGAAGTGGTGACCGTTAAACCCTTCCTGCCAAAGCCGTTGATCTGGGCAAGCCTGATCTTATGTGTGGGGTTGGCGGCGTTCTTGATCGTGCGCGCAGTTGGCATTGTGAAGTTCCCCGAAGTCAGCACTACAAGCGCTGCGAGCATCCTCTGGGATGATCGCTACGTTGATTTCTTGATGCAGGTGGTGTTCATCTTCTCGGGTGTGCTGAGCGTGATCGGAATTCTCTCACACACAAAGAAAACCACTCACAACCTGGAGGATAAGGCATGAACATTCCCGTTCCCCTCATTGTGCTGATCGCGATCCTATCTCTGGCAGGGGTGGGATTTTATTGTTTATTATTCACCCGCAATCTGATCAAGGTGGTGGTGGCGCTGCAGTTGATCGTCAAGGGCGTTGTGCTGGCCTTTATGCTGGCAGGGCACCTGGTTCAAAATGAGAGCCTGGCACAAACCCTGGCATTGACGGTCATCGTTGCCGATACCATCATCGCGGTGGTCGGGCTGGCGCTGGCGGTTCAGATCCGTCTGCGCACCGGCAGCCTTGATCTTAAAAATCTTTCCAACCTGAAGAGGTAAACCATGATACTTTACTTGATCGCAGGTTCAATTGGTTTACCATGGATTGGAGCGTTGCTGGTCTGGTTGATCGGCGACAAGCATGAAAAAGTGCAGCACTGGACCGCGGTTTTCTTTTCGCTGGTTTCAGCGGCCGCAGCCGTGCTCATGTTGTGGAACACTTCGAGCGACGTCGGGATCAGCCTTTCATTGGGCGGCGTATTTGGCGATTTTTCATTCGTACCGGACGGACTGGGCGTTTTCTTGAGCGTGATCGCCACCGTGATCGGTTCGCTGGCTGTCATTTTCTCCACCAGTTATATGAAGGGTGAAGCGCAGCTCGGCAGATATTACGCTTTCGTGCTCTTCTTCATCGGCGCGATGGTCGGCCTGGTCTTGACCAGCAACATCATGCTGATGTTCCTCTTCTGGGAGATCACTGCCCTATGTTCTTACGCCTTGATCGCCTTCCATAACGACGACCCCAAGGCAGTAAAGGGCGGCGTCAAAGCCCTTTTGATCACCTCTATTGGTGGCGTGGGTTTGCTGCTGGGTGGTTTGATCCTGTATGCCTATACCGGAAGTTTCGACATCCGCGCCTTCATCGCGGATTCCTCAGCGCTTCCCAGGGGAATTCTGGCGCTGCTGGCGTTTGGCTTTTTGGTCGCGGCTGCGGCCAAATCGGCGCAGTTCCCGTTCCAAACCTGGCTGCCCGACGCAATGGAAGCCCCTTCACCCATCAGTGCGCTGATCCACGCGGCAACCATGGTGAACGCCGGTGTGTATCTGCTGGCGCGTTTCTACCCGGCCTTCAAGGACGTTCCTTATTGGCGTGAAGCGGTCATGATCGTGGGCATGCTTTCAGCCCTGTTGGCCGCCATCATGGCTTTAACCTCGACGGACTTGAAACGGGTGCTGGCCTATTCGACCGTCAGCCAACTTGGTTACATGGTGTACGCCATTGGCGCAGGCAGCGTGTTTGCCAGCCAGTTCCACCTTTTCAGCCATTCCATCTTCAAAGCACTGCTCTTCCTGGGCGCTGGCGCGGTGATCCACTCGGTCGGCACGCGCGATATGACCAAGATGGGCGGGGTGGGCAAGAAGATGCCCTTCGTTCAATGGACTTTCATTATTGGTGCATTGGCCTTGAGCGGTATTCCCATTCTGAACGGCTTCTGGAGCAAGGAATTGATCCTTGAGGCAGGACTGACGCAAGGGAACCCGACCTGGATTTACGGGATCATGGTCTTGGTGGCGGGCTTGACCGCCCTCTACACCATCCGCTGCGTGTGGATGACCTTCTTTGGTGAGGCGCGGTCTGACTATCACGCCCACAAGGTGGAAGCCGCCATGAAGATCGCTCTGGCTCCCCTGGCGTTGGCTGCGCTCATCTCGTGGCTGGCCGTGGGAAGGTTCTCTGTGCTGCTTGGAGAAGGAACCCTTCCGACTCACGCAATTGAACCGCTCGGGATCAAGGAAATCTTCCACGAAATGCTTTCGCTTCCAACCCTGATCGCCCTGATCGTGATCGCGATCGGGATCGGGTTGTGGCTGCTGCGTTCCAAATTGAAAGGCCTGGTGGACGGGCTCAAGAGCCTGCGCTGGGCAGCCGACAACAGTTTTGGCTTTGAAGCCATCAACAGTGCTGTGGTGGGCATCACCAACAGCCTGGCTGAGGCTTTACGCAAAACGCAAACCGGCCTGCTGAATTGGAACGTGTTGGGAATCATGGCTGCCATGATCATCCTCTTTACAATTCTTGCGTTGGGAGCCTGACATGATCACTCAACCACTTTTTATCTTGATGTTGGCACTTCCTTTTTTGGCCGCGCCCCTGATCTATTTGAGCGGACGGCTCGCGGTGCGCAAGGAACGCCTGTGGGGCATGAGCCTGGCGAGGATTTTCATGCTGCTTGTGCTTTTGGGCGAGATGTTCTTGCTCTTCGTCAACACTAAAACCGCATTGGCGGGAACGCCGGTTAATGACGAGATCGGGACGATCATTTTCAACCTGGACGGTATCGGAATCGTTCTTTCCTCAATCGTTCTATTGCTGGGATTCCTGGTGACCATTTTCTCAGCCCCTTACATGGCGAAGGACAATGGGGAAGAGAAATATTACGCCCTGCTGCTAATGACCATTGGCTCGATCATAGGGCTGGGCTTTTCTTACGACCTGTTCAACCTGTGGATCTGGTTTGAAGCCATGGCGATCAGCACGTATTTCCTGGTTGCCTTCTACAACGAGCAATCGGCTTCGCTTGAAGCTGGCATCAAGTACCTGGTGCAGTCAGCCATTGGATCCGCGCTGGTTTTGTTCGGCATCGCATCCATTTTTGCAGTCGTCGGTTCCACCTCTTTTTCAGATATCTGGACATACAGCACCTCACTTGGTGGCCTGGGAATTTTGGGAGTCGCCTTGATGGTGGTGGGTTTCGGCGTGAAAGCAGCGCTGGTCCCGATGCATACCTGGCTACCCGATGCGCACTCGCAGGCTCCCTCTGGCATCAGCGCGATGCTGTCTGGCGTCGTGATCGAAGCCGGTTTGGTGGCCATGTTACGCAGCATCAGCATGGCTGGCCAGGCGGGCGGCAACTGGGGAACCATTCTGATCGGGTTTGCCTGTGTCAATATGTTGGTGGGCAACCTGATGGCCTTGCGGCAAACTGAAGTGAAACGCATGCTGGCCTATTCCAGCCTGGCGCACATGGGCTATATGCTCTTTGGCTTTGGCATCGGTTTTGCCTTTGGTTCCATGAATGGCGCAGGTGGCGGATTCTTCCACATGATGACCCACGCCATGATGAAGGGGCTGGCCTTTTTGGCGGCCGGTGCCCTGCTTTACGCGCTGCACATCGCCAAGGGTGATCACGGTGTTCTCACACTGGATGATTTGAATGGCGCCTCACGAAAATACCCGCTGGTGGCCTTGGCGTTGAGCGTGGCGGTTCTGGCTCTGGCCGGATTGCCGCCCTTTGCCGGTTTCATGTCCAAATGGAACATCCTGGTGGCGGGCGTGGAGACGCAAAACAATTGGATGATCGCCGCGGTGGTCTTCATGGGACTCAACAGCGTGCTTTCATTGGCCTACTACGCACCCGTCGTGAACCGCCTGTTCAAACGCGAGACCTCTGAAGCGGTGAACAACGGCACGCCCATCTCCTGGAAGATGACCCTTCCGATGGTCATTTTGATGCTCCTGATCGTGGTGATCGGCGTGTGGCCAACCCTGGTCGATTTCTTTGTTTCGACAAGCGGATATTCGCTGCTTGTCTATTTCTTGAACTAAGGAGAATTGAAAAGCGATGGATATCCTTTTAACCCCTCCTCTGGCGTTCCTCATTTACCTGCCGCTGGTTTTCGCCATTTATTTTGTAGGAAAAGGTCTGGCTGGCAAAGAGAAACCCTCTCCTGAAAAATCAAGTCTTTACGGCAGCGGTGAAGAAGCCGCCACATCCATGGCTTCACCCGGCTACAAGCCGTTCTTCCTGATCGCGTTCTTTTTTGCGATCCTCCACCTGGGGATGCTGGTCATCGGTACAGGCTCTTTCAACCTGAACATGCTGCCCTACATCATTGGCCTGGTGCTGGCCCTGGTCGCGTTGATCCTGGGTTGATCTGGGATATTCGTAGAGGAGTAACTTAATGGCAAATGTGATTCAAACTGCGATGGAAAAGGTGAAAACCTGGGCGAGGGTTAATTCGCCCTGGATCATTCACTATAATAGTGGGTCTTGCAACGGCTGTGATATTGAAATTCTGACGCTTTTGACCCCCCGTTACGACGTGGAACGCTTCGGCATCAAACTGCAGGGCAGTCCCCGCCACGCGGATGTGTTGGTGGTTACCGGCCCGGTCACACTTCAATCCCGCGACCGTCTGGTGCGCATCTACAATCAAATGCCAGAGCCCAAGTTTGTGGTGGCATGCGGCTCATGCGGCATTTCAGGTGGTGTCTTTCAGGGCTGCTACAACGTGGTTGGCGACATCAGCGAGGTCATCCCGGTGAATGTATACATTCCGGGCTGCCCGCCTAGACCTGAAGCCATCATCCACGGCGTCGTTGAGCTCTTGAAGAGCTTGCAGAAGTAATTAGATGATTCGCGAAGAGAGGAGAACCTATGGAAACTGAAAAAGCCCTGCAACTCGCTGAATCCCTGCTCAAGGAGTTCACGATCTCAACGAACTGCCCTGAGACAAATCGTTTGGATGTGGTGATCGACCGCAAAAATCTGAAACCCGCCGTGAAAACCTTATTGGTGGATCGGCATTGGGGTTATCTCTCGGCTGTCACCGGTTTGGATAACGCTGTTTACAAGGTGGATGAGACCACGCGCGAAAAGACACTGGATCCGAATGCCGGCTCACTGGAATTGCTCTATCATTTTTGCCAGGGAGCCGCGGTGACCACCCTGAGAGTGGCCATCCCCTATAACGACGCAAAAGTGGATTCCATCTATGATCTGATCAGTTCGGTTTCGCTGTATGAACTTGAAGCGGCTGAGTTGTTCGGCATCGAGTTTGTTGGCGCACCAAGCACCGCCCATCTGATCCTGCCCGACGAATGGCCGGATGGGGTTTACCCCCTGCGCAAGTCTTTTACTGGTTTTGAAAAAGAGGCGAAAGGATAAATTATGGACACCAATCCTACACCTGAAAAATTTGTCGTGCCCATTGGGCCACAGCACCCTGCTCTGAAGGAACCCGGCCATTTTGAATTCACCGTGGAAGGCGAAGTGGTGACCAACGCCACTGCGCGTCTCGGTTTTGTACACCGCGGCATGGAAAAAGGTGCCGAGAACCGCACCTGGGTTCAAGACCTTTACCTGATGGAACGTGTGTGCGGAATCTGCTCGCATGTTCACGCGCTGGCTTTTGCACTTGGCGTTGAAAAACTGGCCGGTGTTCAAGCTCCACCGCGTGCGCAGGCCATTCGCGAGTTGGTTGGCGAACTGGAACGCATCCACAGTCATCTGCTCTGGCTGGGTGTGGCTGCCCACGAGGGAGGCTTCGACACCCTCTTCATGTTCTCATGGCGCGACCGCGAGATCGTGATGGATCTGCTCGAAACGATCACCGGCAACCGCGTGAATTATTCTGCCAACGTGTTGGGCGGCGTGAAGATCGATATCGACAAGAAACAGGCCAAAGCCATCCTCAAAGGCATGGACTTTCTTGAAGAACGCACCAAACACTACATGAAAGTGGTCACCGAGGACGAAACCTTCCTCGGACGAACGCGCAACATTGGCAAAATGACCTTTGAACAGGCTGACTTTTTGGGCGCCATTGGCCCCACGGCGCGCGCTTCTGGCGTACAGCGCGACGTGCGTGTTGACAGCCCCTACGCGGGCTATCCTGACTTTCCGGTGAAGTTGGTCACCAATACCGCCGGCGACCTGGAAGCCAGGTTCATCGTCCGCATCGAGGAACTTTACGAAAGCTACCGGCTGGTGCGCGAGCTGGTGAACAACCTGCCCGAAGGCGAGCTGACCGTGAAAGTGCCGCGGCGCATCCCCGAAGGCGAAGTGATCAGCCGGGTGGAAGCGCCCCGGGGTGAGCTATTGTACTTCCTGAAGAGCAACGGTACAGACAAGCCGGAGCGCGTCAAGGTGCGCACTCCAAGCCTGTGCAACTGGGCATCGGTGCTGGTCACCGCCGTGGGTCACAACCTTGCCGACATGCCGATGATCCTGGCTGGAATTGATCCGTGCTTCTCGTGCAATGACCGCGTTGTTTCCATCAACCGCAAATCGGACTGCACCCAAATGGATTGGGAAGACCTCCGCAAATACGGAATCGAGTATTACAAATGAACATAACCTTTTCTCCCTACATCGCCTTGCTGTTGTTCCCCGGCGGGTTGTTCTTGCTGACCAGTGGATTGATTTTCGAGTACATCGACCGGAAACTGGTGGCGCGTTTTCAGAACCGGGTTGGGCCACGCTGGTTTCAACCCCTGGCTGATCTGATCAAACTGCTGGCCAAGGAAGAGATCATGCCAACTGGTGTGCAGAAAGCCTTGTTCATCTTTCTGCCCGTCGTGGCGGTTGCGGCGGCGTTAACCGCAGCTCTATACGTCCCCATGTTTGGGTTTAAACCGGCTTACAGTTTTCAAGGTGATCTGATCGTTGCCCTTTACTTATTAAGCATGATGACCCTTTGCATCGGCCTGGCAGGCGCCAACACCGAGGATCGCTTTTCACTGATTGGTGCCACACGTGCATTGACCCAGTTGTTCTCTTATGAAGCACCGTTTATGCTGGCCTTGCTGGGACCCGCGATTGCTCTGCATACCTGGAATATTGGCGAGATCAACCAGGGCGCGACGACCGGTTTGTGGTTCATCCTTTCGCAGCCCATCGGTTTCGCAGTGGCTCTGGTCGGTTTGATGGGCAAACTTGAACTTCCGCCCTTTGACGCTCCTGAAGCTGAAACCGAGATCGTGGCCGGTGCATTCACCGAATACAGCGGTCGCGGTTTTGGTCTGTTCAAACTGGGCCGCGATGTGGAACTGGTGATCGGCCTCACCCTGGTGGCTTCGTTCTATCTGGGCGGATTCACCAACCCGCTTGATTTTCTATGGAAAGTACTGCTGCTGCTGGTTGTGACCGCCGCGCTGCAATCGTTGTTTGCCCGTTTGCGCATCGATCAAACCGTTGGCTTATGGTGGCGGATCGGCGTTATTCTGGTGCTGCTGCAATTGGTGGTGATCATTGCCGGTCAATTATTAGCTCCCGCGGTTCAACCCTGGGTGCAATCGGTCTTTGGAGGTTGAAGCCATGACCATTGGATCAATGTTCAGTGATATCCTCAAGTCCTTTTTTAAAAAACCGGTTACAGAAAAATACCCGTTTGTGAAAAAGGATGCGCCGAAGAATCTGCGCGGCAAAATGATTTGGGATCCCGAAAAATGCACCGGCTGTCAGTTGTGTGTGAAAGACTGCCCCTCAAACGCGCTTGAATTGCTTGTGGTGGACAAGGTCAATAAGAAATTCGTGATGCGCTATGATATTGACCGATGCACGTTTTGCGCCCAATGCGTTGAGAGCTGCCGCTTTGGTTGTATCGACATGTCTGATGAAGTTTGGGAACTGGCTTCGATCAAGAAGGAGCCTTTTGAAATCACTTATGGCAGAGACGAAGACATCCAATTCTTATTGGAAAAAGCAGCTAAGGGAGACGCTGAATCCCCTTGCGAATAGTCTTGCCCGCCGTATAGCGGTGCTGGGCATTGGCAACGAATTGAATGGTGACGATTCGGCTGGAAACTGGGTGGCTCGCAATTTGCGGGCAAAACTCGACGACCGGTCGGATCGTCTTGTTATGGACTGCGGAGCGATCCCTGA
>CAZRHZ010000079.1:9600-11321 GCA_964599995.1 uncultured Anaerolinea sp.
GTTAATGTTGAAAAGAAACCCGAGAAACACAAGAATCGTTTGTTCTGGCCGTTCGTGTTGATCGCGGTCGGGATCATCCTGCTCATCCAAAATATCAGCCCGGTTCCTGTGCATCTAAACTGGTGGGCGGTCTTTATCTACATCCCCGTGCTTGGATCGATCGCGGCTGGCATCAGTGCATTCCAGAAAAGCGGAAAATTCGACGCCTCCGTGCGCAGTTCCCTCGGCAGCGTGATCGTGGTCGGCACCGTCGCCACCATGCTTCTTTTGGGTACCGACTGGCACGACTGGTGGCCTTTGATGCTCATCGCCCCAGGATTATCGATGGTCTTAAGCGGGCTGTCATTCGCTGATGCAGAAGGACACCCCAATTTGGCCAGATGGTCAGGGCTTGGATTGTGGTTCGGTCTAGCGGCTCTCTTCTTGGGTCTCGGATTTCTTTCACAAACCCTGCCGATCCCCGCACTGGAACCCTTGCTATTCCACCGCTGGTGGGCTGTGGCCATCCTGATCCCTGCTTTTGGTGCCTTTTTGAACGCCACCGTGATCTGTGTGCAAAACGGGTTAAAACCCGGTTGGACGGTCTGGGCATTCTGCATCATCGGCATCACCTGCGCAGCCACCGGCCTGTTCGCTATCTTCAATCTGAACTGGAACCTGCTTGGCCCGATCATTTTGATCAGCGCGGGCATTCTGGTGTTGAGCGGTATCCTTCTCAAGAAATGATCGTATAGAAATCGTATAGAAAGCCGGATTTTCCGGCTTTTTTGGATTAATTGTGGTATTTTATTCTTATATGCAAGACAATGATTTACAGCACATACAGGAGCATGAATGAACGAGCAGCAAAAGAACAAAGAGGATCAATCCTTGAAAGTTCTGGCTTTGATCCCCGCCTACAATGAAATGGAGAGGGTGGGGAAGGTCATTGAACTAACCAAAGCCTATCTCCCTGTTCTGGTGGTGGATGACGGCTCAAAGGATGACACTTCGCGCGTGGCACGGGATGCCGGTGCACACGTGATCAGGCAAGAACCCAACCAGGGCAAAGGAGCGGCCTTGTTGAACGGCTTCAGGTACGCCCTGGAGCAGGGATACGATGCGGTCATCACCCTGGACGCGGATGGACAGCACGACCCGGCGGAAATTCCGTTGTTTTTGCAGGAATTCGTCAAGACTCAAAGCGACTTGATCATTGGCGAACGGGATTTCAGCAAGATGCCGTTCCCGCGCAATATCACCAACCGCATTGGCACGCGCTCATTTTCGAACGCCATGCAGCAGTACATCCCTGACAATCAATCTGGCTACCGGCTGCATTCACGGCGTTTGATCGAGCGAGCGCTTGAAAGCCGTGAGCAAGGATTTGAATTCGAGGTCGAGATCATCCTGCGCTGTGTGCTGGCGGGGTACCGCATCAGCTGGGTGCGAATCAAGACCATTTACAACGAAAGGCAGAACAGCAAGATCACACCTATCCGGCATGTCTGGCGCTTCTATCGCCTGGTGGCGCGCACACGCAAGGTCATCCGCGAAAGCAAGAAATAGAAATAGAACAGTTTGGTTTACCTTTGGAACAATCCTGGGAGTTTTGATGACTTCCGGGATTGTTTTTTTTATTATGCAAAAGGTTTGTATAACCTTTTTAGAGCATGCTATTGATTTCCATTTCCAATCTGGATAAGATAATGGTTAGAAATGGAGGAAAAATGAAAAAAGAT
>CAZRHZ010000080.1:0-11320 GCA_964599995.1 uncultured Anaerolinea sp.
TTACTCCTTTTTCCTGCTAGCCAATCTGGCCCGTATGGCTGCCCAGGCTTTGCGAGGGTGGAACAACATATGAGAAACTTCAGCCAGGGGTTTTGATTTTAACGTAAGCAGCGGGAAGATCTCAAGTTCGCGTAACAGACGTGATAGGGACCACCTGGCGTGCTTGATCCCTCCCTGTGTAAATATCCAGTTGGCATCCGGCAGGGTGAAAATGGTGCGCCGGCCGCCGGCCAGACGCACGTTCTCGTCGGTTTCAGGTAGGCGGTAATGCGGCTGCCCGTCCGGGAGATGGCTGTAATCATGGTCTTGATGAATAATGAAAATCTCATTGGTCGCATCGATGGTTTTCCATCGTTGCATTCTCGCATGATAGATCATCCAGTTGTCCCAACCAGCACGGCCGATGGCAAAATCAGGGATTTCCGCAAAGCACTCGCGTGGATAAACAAAGTAATCGCTGCCCATTGGCTTGTGCAAGCGTCCTTTTTCAGCACATTCCTTTTTCAGACGTTCCTGCCAGCCTTGAGCAAACTTCAGTTCGCGGGTGACTGACAGATCGTAACGCTGCCCAACCAACAGGAATTGGGGGGTAAGGCTCAAAGCCTTGCGCGCAGAATCCAGAAACTCGGGAAACAATAGAATGTCCGCGTTGACGTAAGCCAGCAACGGCGAATTGTTCTGACTTCTCCCTACCTCAAATAACGAACTGATCAACGGCGTGCCGCTGGAATTACGCTTGATCTCAGGAACATGCCTGATGCCCAGTTTTTTGGCTTCCTGCGCCATGCCCTCTTCGTCGCCCAACAGCAGCACTTCCACGCCGCTGCCCATTTGCAGCCAGGAGCGGATCGCGTTGCGCTGGATGGTGGCGATGTGAGGATTAGTGAACGGTTTTGGAGCGGTAAAAAGAGTCAGGTCTGTCATGCTTGCCTGGGCTTTTCCACATCAAACATCGATTTGTGCTTGATGGATTGGTTGATTGCGGCCAGTTCAGGATGTTCCCGAAAAACGGACAGAACCTCCAGCCAGGAAAAATCGTTGCGCCCGTTCAGGTGTTTGACGAGTTCCTGCAGCAGTGCATAATCTTCAGGAGTGTCCAGCGTCCAACGCAATTCACCGAGATCCTCTGTATGGTTCAACTGCACTACCTTAAAACGTCCTTCGACTTCGTAAAGATAAGGCAGCACGTGTTCGCGGTCGTGTTTTTCGGTGGCTTCCTTCCAAGCGCGCTCCAAAGCCTGAAACGTGCAGGCTTCCACGTCCAGCCCAATGGGATAGGTGCGGTGAAAAGGCGGTGGCAGGCGATTGCAGGCAAAATCAGCCTGCTGCTCGAGCAGCGCGCTGATGGTTTGATCAATCAACTGCGGGTCGATAAGGGGACAATCACCTGTCAGGCGAACGATGATCCCAGCCTGAACCTTTTTGGCGGCCTGATAGTATCGATCCAGCACGTCAGGCAGGCTGCCGCGAAAAACTTCGATCTTCTCTCGTTCGCATAATTCCACGATCGGATCATCTGAAGGGTCCACTGTGGTAGCGACGATCACTCGGTTAACCATACTGGCTTTTTTTACATGTTCCACCATGCGGCTGAGCACCGGACGGCCTGCCAGATCCAGCAGCACCTTGCCGGGCAGTCGGGAGGAGCTCATGCGCGCCTGGATGATCGCTACAACTTCAGACATTTTTCCCTCCCAATTCCAGCGCCAACTCGTAGGCTTCAAGCAGGACGGGGAAGTTCTTTAACCAATCGGCTCGTTTCTCGGCCAATCGTCGATTTGTCTTCTTCATTTCCGCGAGGTTTTTCACCCGGGAGGCTGCCAGAAGGATCTTTTGAGCAAATTCCTCCACATTGCCATCCGCAAAGAGCCAGCCGTTCTCTTCTTCACGCACCCATTCGCGGTTACCGGGGATATCTGAAACGATGGTGGGCAAACCGCAAGCCAGGGCTTCCATCAGCGACACGGAAGAACCATCGCTGTGAGAGGCACTCAGGTAGAAATCTGCGCTGCGATAAATTTCAGGAAGCTTTTGCAAAGAAGCAATACCGCAGAAACTGACCAGATTCGAAATACCCTGGTTCATGACCAGATTCCTGATCTGGGTCTCCTGCGATCCCTTATTGAATAACATCAGGCGAATATCAGGATTGGCTTTTACTGCTTGAATAAAAGCCTTGACCAGCCCCTCCACGCCGTAGAGGGGTTCGAGGGCGCGGGTGGAGAGGAACACGATCTTGTCCTGCCAGCCTAATTCCTGCCGCAAAAGAGCAGAACCGCTGGGCGAGAAATGAGCAAGATCCACTCCCCAGGGGAATTTCCGGTAATTCTGCAGGTCGAAACCAAAAGATTCCGCTTTCTGACCCACGCAATCGCAATCGCCCACCAGCACATCGCTGTGCTCGAGGGTGAAACGGGTCACCTTGCGAATTTCCTCATCCTTGTCTGCGTCCAGCATCAGATCGGAGCCCCATGACATACTGACCAACGGGTGAAAACCCGCCAGGGTTGTCAAATAGGCTGCACTTTGAATAGGACCTGCGTGCACCAGGTCGGGTTTGAGTTCTGCCAGGACCTTTTCGAGACGATTCACTTGGGCGCGCATGGTAGGCCACCCTTTTTTGATCTCGATCCCTTTCCAGGCAATCTCGTTGATGCCCCGCGGCCAAGTGCGCATCGGGTCAGGCTCAAGACACAAGGCGTTCACCTGATGGTCAGTGTTCGCCAGCGCTTGAGTGAACCGCAGATCATGCGGAGACTGGGTGCGGGTAAAATACAGGAGCTTCATACGAGGGTCTTCTTATTCTCCCAGGTCGGTCCAGCGAATCTCTTTCCCGAAGGGCATGTCATGCAGCACAGTAGTTCCAATCACCAGTTTTATTTGATCCGGTTTGATGGCACCGATCGTGGCCGGCCGTAAGACCTCAATACATTCTCGGGTGAGTTTTTCACCGGCTTTCAGATCACGGGCTGCGCGCAGGCAACGGCGTTGAACCACCGAGGTGTCCTTCTCGTTGTCTGTGATGGCCTTATCTGCTAAACCCAGCGCGCGTTCCAATTCACGGGTGCGCACCACCATCTCTTTCCATGTGGCAGGGGTCATCGAGAAGGGATGATCCGGTCCCACCCGGCTGGTGTCATCGGTGAAGTGCTTCTCGATCACCCGACCTCCCAGAGCCACCGAGCCCAACACGGTAGTATGGCCCAGTGTGTGGTCGGATAAGCCGGTAATGACCTGCGGGAACATGATCTGGTAGGTTTGCAGCACACGCAGATTAATGTGATCAAAATTCACCGGGCTGGCGGTGTAGTTCGTGTTGCACTGCAATAGGATAATCTGCGGATTGATGGCCAGCAGGGTATGTACTGCCTGCTGTACTTCACCAATGGATGCTGCGCCAGAGGAAACAATGACTGGTTTCCCTTTACGGGCAATGTACTCAAGCATTTCCAGCCAGTCCACATCGCCAGAGCCGATCTTGTGAGCCGGCACAAACGGGTCCAGATAATCCACCGCCTCAAAATCGTAAGGTGAGGAGAAATAATCAATACCCACCTTGTCGCATTCTTCCTTGAGAACGGGCGTCCAGTCGAAGGGGATGGAGGCGTCCGCATAAACCTGGAAAACAGATTTCTTCCAGGAAGACTGATGCGAAAGCTGTTGTTTCATGGAGGAGAAGCCAAAATCTGAAACGATCTTGGTCGCTCTGAAGTTTTGGAACTTCGCGGCATCTGCGCCGGCTTCTTTGGCAAGCCGGATGAGCATTTTCGCGCGATCCAGGTCGCCATCATGGTTGGCAGAAATGTCAGCGATAAAATACGTAGGATGGTCGAACCCAATCGTGTGCGTACCAATTTTCACTTCCATTTTTACCTCCTTGGTGAAAACCCCTGATATTTCTAGACCAGAGTTTTGATCGCTTCTGGATATCCATGCCTGTACTGATCGTAGAACTTCTTTAACCCGCTGTAAAAATCAGGCAGCGGATGACCAAGCGCCATTGTCAGTTTCTCAGTGGAAAGGGTTAAATTCGGTGACCTGGCTGCGGTCAACCCACCATCTCGTACAGATGCCGGGCTGATCAATTCCGGGTCGTAGCCAAATTGATTGGCGATGGCTAGACCGAAATCATATTTTGACATGGCCTGCGGACCCACACAATGATACAGACCTGTAAGCCCTTTTTCTGCCGCTTCGATCATCAGGTTTGCCAGATCAAGCACCATCATCGGGCAAAACAGGACATCTGTGAACCCCATGATGTGCTTGCTCTCTGCCAGGTTGTTGACAAACCATTCCGCGAGGCTGCGTCGGCCGGTGATGCTCCAACCATAAAAATTGACGCGCATGACCAACGCCTGTGAATTGGCAGCCAGAACGGCATGCTCCCCGCGCAGTTTTGTGTCTGAGTAAACCCCTAGCGGTTTGGGGATATCTGATTCAGTATAATTGCCGGTTGCGCCATCAAAGACTGCGTCGGTGGAAATATGGATCAATTTGACACGGTTCTTTTTGGCCGCCTGCGCAACCTCTCCGGGCAAAAAACTGTTGACCGCCTCGGCTTGCATGGGATTCTTTTCGCAATCATCCACGTTGGCATTGGCGGCACAGTGCAAGATCACATCCGGTCTGGCTTCCTTAATAATGCGATCGATCGTCCCTGATTTGGTCAGGTCGCCCTGCATCATCTGAAAACCAATGTTCTTTAACGGGTTGCGATAATCCACACCGGTGACTTTATGTTTTTTGCCATCCACCGCAAGTGAAAAATTCAAACCCAGCAGACCACTGGCGCCAGTGACCAGAAAATGGGTCATCCCAACTTTCCTGAAAGATAATCGGCTTCGATGGGAGCGATGATCTTGCTGATCTGATCGATGGTCAACCATTCGGTATTGTTATCAGAGGCGTAGCGGAACCCATCCGGCAGGGACTTGCCCTTGGCTTCCCAATCGCGGCCAAACCACAGCGATTCTGCGGGTTGGACCACGAACATGTCGTCCAGTTCAACTGTCTGGCGGGCTTCATCATCAGAGATGAGCACTTCATGTAGTTTCTCGCCGGGGCGAATGCCAATGATCTCCACCTTGGCCTTGGGAGCCATGGCTTTGGCCAAGTCGATCACCTTCATGCTCGGAATCTTGGGCACAAAAACCTCACCACCAAACATGTTTTCAGCGGCGCGGATCACAAAACGAGCACCTTGATCCAGGCTGATCCAGAAGCGGGTCATGCGGTCGTCGGTGACGGTCACCTTGCCGGATTCACGTTGTTTTAAGAAAACGGGAACCACTGATCCGCGGCTGCCGACCACATTGCCGTAGCGCACGCAGGAAAAGCGCACGGCTCTACCACCCGCGTAAGCATTGGATTGGACAAAAAGCTTCTCGGCTGCCAGCTTGGTGGCGCCATAAAGATTGACCGGATTGACGGCCTTGTCGGTGCTAAGCGCAACCACCCGGCTGACCCCGGCGTCAATAGCGGCATCGATCACGTTGCTGCTGCCGAGGATGTTAGTCTTGATGGCTTCCATGGGGTTGTACTCGCAGGCAGGCACTTGTTTGAGCGCTGCCGCGTGGATTACCAGATCGGCGCCATCAAAGGCGCGCTTGCAGCGTTCTTTATCACGAATGTCACCGATAAAATAGCGCAAAGTCGGGTCGTCATAACCCGCCACGCGCATCTCGTGCTGTTTCAACTCATCCCGGCTAAAGACGATGATCTTCGCGGGATGGTATTCCTGCAGCATGATGTTAATGAACTTCTTCCCGAAAGAACCGGAACCTCCGGTTACCAAAACTACTTTCTTTGACCAGTCCATATGATTACTCTCGTTTCTCTTATGAGTTAGGTTTCGAGATCACGATCAATGGATATTGACCATTCTCACCGTAATATTCGGGGTCATTCTCTTCTTGTTGGTAGAGCCAACGCAGCCAGAGCTTGCCAAACAGCCAGGGCTGGATCACCGAGCGTAAAAAGCGCACACTGGCGCTGCGCCAGACCATTATCTTAAAGTTTACCCGCCCTGCCAATTGCTCTTTAAGCCACTCGGGTGTGATGTGCTGCGTGAAGGTACCGGTAGGTTTGGCTGCCGGTGCTTTCTTGATCTCACCAGTTTGACCTGGTTCGGGTATTTGGATCTCTTTGTGCCGTGTCAACCTTCCCAGAAGACCATTGACCCGATCCATGAGTGCGACCAACCCTTTCATGCGCATCATCAGAAGCGGAGAAGTCCAGGCGTTGACAACCGCGCCGGTGCAGCCTGGTTTTAAGACACGAACAAAACCGGCATAGGCATCTGGCTGTTCAGCGGGTGGGATGTGATGCAGGGTATGCAGTGAAACCAGCCCGTCAAAGGTGTCTGATGCAAAAGGCAGGTTGGCCACGTCTGAGACCACGTAGAGACCCTTGTTCCCCAGACGACGCCGTGCTTCTTCAAGCGCTACAATGGAGATATCCAGGCAGACCCGATATTGGTAATCTTGCGAATAGGTGAGATATTCAGGCCATTGCACCGGTCCCGAACCCGCATCCAATAAGTATTTGCCGGAAGGATTCAGATAACGCTTGACGCGCAGGTGACATTTGTGAATGTATTCCCTTGAAACAGGCCGCAAGTCTTCATAACGAGCATTCTGATAGAAGCCATCGCTTTCCATCTTCCAGCCAATCTCGTTGTAGAAGGAACTGACCTGCTTTTTAACTTCAACCTCGTTTTGTTCCCGGCTCATGCATGCCGTCCGTTGTGATTCATTTTTGTCCAGTCCAGCGGCTCACCCACCAAGTAGCGGAAGGTGTTGCCGTATTTTTTCTTGCCCTCCTTGCTGAAAACCTGTGAGAGCTTGTGTGACTCATAATCCTGCCAGACCTTGATATGCCATGGGAAAGGAAGCGGGAACGTGTAAAAGAAATGATAGGCATACTTCCAGGCCAACTGTATCTTGTCTTTTGCTAGTTTGAACTGGCTGGGTTTGTCGAGGATCATACCCAACATCTTGAAATATTCCACCCAAGAGGCTGGATCATAGGTAAAACCGCGATCGCGATAGTGGGTCTGCCCTGCCACGATGACCGGAAGACCTTTGAGGGCCATCTCAAGACCCACCGTGGTAGTATAGACCAACCCCACATCACTGATATTGATCAGATCGTAGGTATTTACTTTTTCAGTGGGTTGAATGACATGGATGTATTCAGGCAGTTCGGGTAAGGTTTGCCTGACCACATCCACCATGGAATATTCGCGCGTAAGGATCTCGCCCGGATGAATGCGGATGACCAGTTGAACATCCGGCCGGCCGATGAAGTAGAGGATGGTGCGGCTGACCCAATCAGCCATGGTCTTGGTGAACACCTGCCTGCCAAGCGTCAGACTGTCGCCCAGCACATTGGTGGCCAGCAGCACGATAGGGCGTTTGTCAAGCTTGAGCTGTTCACGTACGCTCTCTGAACCCTGTGAAGGCAGGCTCTGCCACTTGCGGGTAAAGTTTTCGCTGGTCTTGGCCTGCTGCCTGGATTCAAAAAGAGCTTTAATACGGTTCAATTGCTCACCAGTCAATTTGCCTTCAGCATGCGCATTCCACATTGCGCTGGTATCCTGTTTCATGATCTCTGAATTCTGCGCCAGCCAGAAAGCATCCTTCTGGTCGCTGAACTCATAGGTCGTTACTGGAATTTTCAAGTAGCGCGCCACACGGTAGACAATGCCAAATTCCTGCACTGTGCCGTTGGGGACAATCACGACATCCGGTTTGTTGGCGCGCAGATAGGCCAGCAGAGACTGCGCGGCTTCCTGGTTGCGTTTCAAGCGGAATTGGTAGGTGGGCCAGGAGGTATTGACGTCTTCAATTTGCAGCGTGTACTGGGTGTCAAAAACGGTCACCTCGTTCACCGCATGCTGAAGTTCCTTGGGGAGTGGTGTATAAGGTGCACGATAAGTGACGAAGGAAACCGTATTGATGACGGGAGAAGCGGCGCTCAATACTTTTTGAGCATATATGTTTTGGTGGCGAATATCAAACTTGGTGGAGTCGGTGAACCAGTCAAAATAGGGGTAAAACCCCAGGGTCACGTCGTGGTTATCCGCGGCCAGGCCCAATGCTGTGATGGTCGCCTGCTCGATCCAGTAATGCAGGGCCGCGAACAGAAAGACCTTCTTTTTCTCCACCTGGGAGGTTGGCCTGATTTTTTTAACCTCCTCCACCATTTCGGGTAAAGTCTCATGAAGGTTTTTGAGTGAAAAACGAGAGTAAATGGAGTTATCTTTATGCCTTACTAGCCAGTAAAGCTCGGCGGTAAGGGGAATCCCTCCAAGGAAACGTTTCAAAGTTTCTTTGTTGTTGGTTGCCATAATGGGCCCATGTCCCTGATCGGAGAATTAACTGACATTCTATTGCCAGAATTTGTTTCAATATTCAATTGTTGAATTATAAACCCCGAACCCAATGTGGTCAAGATGAGCATAAAATCAACCTTATTAAGCCTGCGCCTCGATCTTCCAATCCAGACGGGGACGGGTAACCCCCTGACGGGGCTCCACCCAGTGCATGCCGGGCGCGCCGGTGGGGTTGACGTTGAACACCACGGCGTTGGCATCCTGGAAATAGCGCTTGACGCGGAACACGCTAGCGTTCACCCCGATCACAAAGCGGCCTTCATTGAGCACATCGGCCGGTATGACGCAGCGGCTGATGTAATGCCCTGCCTTGCGTTCTGAATAGCGCGAGAAAAGCTCCGGTTCGTCGGTGTCAAACGAGGTGAACACGTACTCACCGCGCACCGTGGAGAGGTAGATGCCCACGCGCAAGCCCGTGATGGGGGCTTTCAACTCATATTCCATCTCGATGGTCATGGGTTCCACGGAACGCACCGAATCCACCACTTGATGCTTGGTGTTCATCACGCGCAGCGCGATAGGATTGAAGGGATGCGCATCCGCCGGCACTTCCGAAGCGGGCCAGGTACGTTCGCCGCCCTTCTCAAAGCCGTGCGAAAGATAATAATCGACGGCTTCAGCGGTCGGGGCGCGCATGACCATCTTTCCGTGCTCGAGGATGATGCACTCGCTGGTAAGGCGCGATACGGCAGACATGTTGTGAGAAACAAAAAGCACAGTGCGCCCCTCCCCTGCAACGTCGCTCATCTTGCCCAGGCATTTCTTCTGGAACTCGGCGTCACCCACCGCCAGCACCTCATCCACGATCAGGATCTCCGGTTCAAGGTGGGCAGAAACCGCAAACGCCAGGCGCATGTACATACCGCTGGAATAACGTTTGACGGGCGTGTCGATGAACTGCTCGATCTCTGAGAAAGCCACGATCTCGTCAAACTTTCGGTCGATCTCAGCGCGTTTCATGCCAAGGATGGCGCCATTGAGATAGACGTTCTCGCGCCCGGTCAGTTCGGGATGGAAACCGGTGCCGACTTCCAGCAAGGATCCGACGCGGCCGCGAATCTCCGCAGAACCTTCGGTGGGTTCCACCACGCGTGAGAGGATCTTGAGCAGGGTGGATTTTCCGGCGCCGTTCTTGCCGATAACGCCTACCACCGTGCCGCGCTCCACGTCAAAAGAGATGTTGCGCAGCGCCCAAAAGGTCTCGCTGCCGGTCGGATGAAGCAGGTTCTTCAGCGGGGAACGTAGGGTTTCAGTGATCTTCTCGCGCAGGGTCTGATAGCGATTGACCTCGCCGAAGATATTATATTGTTTTCCAATATCGTTGACTTTAATAGCCAAATTACTCATGTCGATCACCCTAGATCATATCCGCGAAAACGCGTTCCATGCGGCGGAAGAAGAACAGGCCGGAAATGAAGAGCGCAAGGGCGATGACCGCGGAGAGCGCGATCATCATAGGAGAAATGGACTGCTCGATGCCCAACATGGCCCACCTGAATCCTTCCACCACACCCGCCATCGGGTTCAACGCGTAGAGAAAGCGCCATTTTTCCGGTACGGTGCTTGAAGCGTAGACCACCGGCGAAATGAACATCCACAGTTGGGTAATGAAAGGCAGCAGATAGTTCACGTCGCGGTACATGACCAGCAAAGCTGAGAACCACAGTCCCACCCCCAGCGCGGTGATCACGGCCAACAAGATGAACAGCGGCAGCCAGAGCATATTAATGGTGGGCGTGATGTGATAATAGAACATCATGCCGATCAGAATCACGAAAGCGATCAGAAAATCCACCAGGTTGGCAAAGACAGATGACAGCGGCACAATGATGCGCGGGAAGTAGATCTTCGAGACCATACTCCCGCTGGAGAGCATGGAGCGGGCTGAAACGCTCAACGCGGCCGCAAAGAACTCCCAGGGCAGCAGGCCGGTGTAAGACCATACCGGATAAGCGACCCCGTCAGAGGGCAGCTTGGCCAGGTTCCCGAAAAAGATGGTGAACACGATCATTGTCATGAAAGGTTTGATGATGGCCCACAGCACCCCCAGCACGGACTGTTTGTAGCGCACCTTGAGGTCACGCCAGGTAAGGAAGTAGACCAGCTCGCGGTAGATCCACAGGTCGCGCAGGTTGAGCGCCACCCAGCCTTTGACCGGCTTGATGATCACCGTTTCAGGTCTGCGAATGGTTTCAATGGCGTCTGTTTTCATTTGGCCTTGTTTTCTGCGTCCAGTTTGGCCTGGTACCAGTCGATGGTGCGGCGCAAGCCTTCTTCAAAGCCCACCTGAGCCTGGAACCCGAACTCACGTTTGGCGCGCTCCACGCTCAACTGGCGGCGCGGTTGGCCGTTGGGTTTGGAGGTATCCCACACCAGCTCGCCTTTGAACCCGGTCAACTTGGCGATTAGGGTGACGAGATCCTTGATGCTGATCTCCATGCCCGAACCGAGGTTGACCGGTTCGGATTTTTCATATTTTTCAGTTGCCAGCAAAATGCCCTCGGCGGCGTCTTCCACGAAGAGGAATTCGCGGGTGGGTGAACCGTCCCCCCAAACTTCAATGGAGGGAGCGCATGCGGCTTTGGCCTCGAGGCATTTCTTGATCAGCGCCGGGATGACATGCGAGCTCTCGGGGCGGAAGTTGTCGCGCGGACCGTAGAGGTTGACCGGCAGCAGGAAGATCGAGTTGAAGCCGTACTGCTGGCGGTAAGCCTGCGACTGCACCAGCAGCATCTTCTTGGCCAGGCCGTAAGGCGCGTTGGTCTCTTCGGGATAGCCGTTCCACAGGTTCTCCTCGTCAAAGGGCAGCGGGGTGAACTTGGGATAGGCGCAGATGGTGCCCAGGGCGACAAATTTCTGAATGCCACGCAGATAGGATTCGTGGATGAGCTGCACGCCCATCATCAGGTTGTCATAGAAGAA
>CAZRHZ010000081.1:0-11239 GCA_964599995.1 uncultured Anaerolinea sp.
CGCAAACCAACTGGCGCAACCTGCCCGTGGGTGAGATCCGCTCAGTGATGAAGATTTGAACCATATTACAGTACGTTCACAAGAGTTTAAACATCAAGCTCTTTGAAGTAACGTTCAATATTGATGGTTAATATACGATACTGTTGAATCAAAGTAATACACACTTTTTTTGATTATCTACCAATATTTATTGGTGACTAAAACCAACATGGTTTTATAAAATAAAACTTATCAGTTCAACCTGCTTAATATCAGAAAGGATTGAATAGAAACCAATCTCCTAGAATATAAGCAAGAGTAAGTGTTTTTGTGTTGGCTGCTGATTATGTCATTCCGAACTTTCGTTTGCAAGCTATAATTATTACTTGTGTAGAATCGATGGCAAAATACCATTTTTATCTAGTTTTTTATCTGAGGAACTTGTATGTTCTTATCTACTGTTCATCGTTTTATTAAGAAGTATTGGAAATCTATATTTTTACTCGTTTTTGTAGCAGGATTGTCTTATTTACCCAACATCTCAAAATTGACGTTATATAAGGATGATTGGTACTATTTTGTGGATGGTTTCTTTGGGGGTTCAAGAATCTTTCATCAAATGTTTTTTATAGACCGACCATATAGGGGGTATTTGTTTGAGTATCTATTTCGTATATTAGGTACAAATCCTTTGCATTATCAGCTCCTTTCATTTTTTTGGCGTGTACTAAGCGGAATTACATATTACTGGCTCTTAAACTTAGTTTGGCCAAAAAATGAAAAATTGAATATATGGATTTCAATATTTTTCTTGTTGTATCCTGGATATTTGTGGTGGGTATCTGCAATCGAGTATCAACCAATGATACTGTCACAACTATTGCAAGGATTTTCTTTCGTAATGACGATCCTTTGTTTAAGAAAGAAAGGTTTCATAATCAAACCGGTCTTGTTTAGTTTTTCTGTGATATCTGGTTTGATTAGTTTATTATTGGTCGACTATACAATCGGAATGGAATTATTTCGGGTTGTCCTGATCTATTTTTCTATACTTCATGAGGATCCAATTAAGAAAACCGCAACAAGAATTAAGGAAACAATCATTCATGGATTACCTTTTCTAATAATACCCTCCTCCTTCATGTTTTGGCGTCTTTTCTTCTTCGAGAATTTTCGTACAGAAACAGATATCAGTATACAACTTGCAAAATTCCTCTCGGCCCCCTTACAAATTGGCGGGGATTGGATTGTAAATCTTGTTAAAAGCATCTTTAACCTGAATATCCTTGGATGGATCCAACCTTTTTCAAATAATTTCTTTTCTATCGAGTTGGCCAACATGTTTATTGCAGTCGTATTAGCCACGATAGGAATCTTGGTTGTTAATTCTTTATTAAGAAATGATGAAAAGTTTTGTGAAGAATTGACAGACAAAAATCAAGTGATTAATTGGAAGAAGGAGATGCTTATAGGAGGAATTATCGGCATGATTGGAGGCATTATTCCAATTATTATGATGAATCGAGAAATTGCCATCAAAGCCTATTCTCACTATTTATTGAATATTTTGTTTGCCTCCGCACCTTTTTTGATAATCGTAATCCAATGGTTTAAAACCGAAAAAATTCGAAAACTTTTCTTACTTGGAATGCTGGCTTTCTGCATAATCGCGAATTATAGTTATTCAGTGAATATCAAAAAAGAAGAAAAATCAATCGCGGATTTTTGGACACAAGTCACAATACGTGCCCCAGCATTTGAAAAGGGAACAACATTTTTAATTAACCTCCCGAACTCTAGTGGGTTAGACAATTTTGATGCCATTTGGGCTCCGATAAATCTTTTGTATATGGATCCTGCCAATATTAATATCACTGATGGAATAATCAATTATCCATATGCTGGATTAAGTCCAGAAAGTGAAACAACGAAAAAGGTAATAATAAATGATGAGACTGAAATTGGGTACCGATCACATGTGTCTTTTCCTAAACTTGATCAATTAGTTGTAATTAGCCAGCCTACTACAAATTCATGTGTACATGTTATTGATTCAAAGTGGCCAAGGTTATCAATCACAGACCCTGATCAAGTGCTTCTAACCTCCCCAAGATCAGATATTTCCAATATTCTTCCAGAAAGAACATATATCAACATTGATGAAAGAGTATTTGGTGAAATGCCAAAGAATAATTGGTGCGTGATCTATCAGAAAGCTGAGTTGGCATTACAATTCGAAAAATGGGATGAAATAGAATTGTTACGTGTTGAAGCAGAATATAATGGGTTTAAACCGAAAGACCAGATCGAATGGATGCCTTTTCTGCAGGCAGCAATTTATTTTGGAGACTCAAATCAGATTTCCAGTATTATGTCTGAAATATCACAGCCTTTCATCGCCGTACAAGCGTGTGATGCATTTTTACAGATGTACAATGATGGTATTATCAAAAACCTCGCAAATTGGGAATATGAGAAAACAATGATTTGTGGAAAAAAATAATATATAAGAGTTAGCTAATAATATGGTCGAGAATCTCTCAGATGATATGATTCTATGACTTTATCGTACGATGGCAATTGATAATGAAAAAATTTGATAATTAAACGAATTGAATATTATGGCAATGATCGGACCTAGTTATTTTTCATTCCATTAATTGAAAACATCCCCGGCCTGATCGTGGATCGTATCCCCTACGGTTCGTTAAGCATCTGCGATATTCGGAGTAATCTGATCCAGAGTGGAGAGGACAGCGAATCTCTGGTTTTTCTGCGAAGCACTGCTAAACCTCCGACAGCGATGGATCGAAAGTGCCTGAAGGGTTCGCGAAATAAAGCACAAGAAACTCACAGTGGTAGAAAACTGCATGGTATGATTATTCAGGCAATCCATCATGGCAAGCAGAAAGTAGCAAACCGATGAGACTCAACCAACACAAAGGCAACACCTCTTCCCTGTTGGGCGTTTCCCTTCTGATTCTGCAGGTTGGCATGTTCCCGATCCTGGCTTTGTGGAATCAGAATCTGGGCCAGATAACCCCGCAGATCATTGCGAAACCCTTGCTGTTCACCCTTGGATTCACCTGCCTGATCGGACTGTTCTGGCTGCTGATCACCAAATTTTCAGCGAAAGCGGCTCTCTTTGCTTGTGTCACTTTCATCGTCTGCTTTACGTATGGCCATGCCTTTGATCTGCTATCAAAAATCCCGCTATTCACCAAAAACGTTGGATTCATTAAATTCTTCGCGTTATATGTGATCCTCTTCATCGGATTGATGCTCCTGATCGTCAAAATAAAACCAGTTAATCAAAACACTATTCTCTTTTTAAATCTCGGCACCGCTGCACTTCTGCTCATCAACCTGATTCCCATCCTAATTTACACTCTTAAAACCGCGAAACCGGCGGTACACGCTGAGACTGCAGAAAACACTCCCAGCGCTTATCAGGAAGGACAACGCGACATTTATTACATCGTTTTGGATGCGTACGCGCGGGATGATGTGTTGCAAAATCTGTTGGGAGTCGATAACTCGGTTTTCTTGAGCGAACTTAAAGAGCGAGGATTCTACCTGCCTGCTTGCGCCCTATCCAATTACGACATCACTGAAGCGACGGTTGGTTCAGTGCTTAATCTTGATTACCTGCAGAATTTGGGTGTGCCAACCGCAGACATCGGTGAAGATACCGCTGAGAACGCATTATTGATCTGGAATAATCAAGTTCGAGAGTACTTCAAAGAGAGAGGTTACCTGTTTGTCACCACGCGGGGTTTTGCATCCTTCAATGATATCCAAGATTCAGACCTCTATCTGAATTACACCCTGGATCAGGAAGAAACACAAGACGTTTCTGAACAGCGTTTTCTCAATATGTACCTAAACACCACCGTTTTCAGAGTGGTGAGTGAACTTTATAAGAACAATCCTGAAAAACTGAGCAGTCTGCCTGATTTCTTGAATTTCAACCTGGATGAGAACGCAGAATTAAGCTATGCCAATTATTGGTATAACCAAAACAACTATGTTTTCGACAAGCTGGAAGAGATTCCACACATGTCCGGAGATTACCTTGTCTACGCGCATGTTAATTCTCCGCACGCTCCTTATGTTTTCCGCAGTGATGGATCGCTTAATTATCCGCTTGAGTCCACCGATGAGAAAACCTCTTATTCCAATACGATTACCTATCTCAACAAACGGGTCCTTGAACTGATCGATACCCTTCAGGAAAATTCAGACCCGCAGCCCATTATCATCTTGCAGGCAGATCACGGCATACACATGCTGACCGGTGGATTGGACAAGCACAAGATCCTAAGCGCTTATTACCTGCCGGACGATGTAATCAGCCCTGCTTACGATACCCTTACTCCAGTAAACAATTTCCGCCTGGTCATTAAGAATTATTTCGATCCCAATTTTGAACTTCTACCCGATATGATCTATGTCAAATTTCTCAACGAGTATGAGTTCATTCCGGCCAGTTGCAACATCGAACCATAATCTCTAAGTTTCCAGATCAATTAACCGGAGAATGAGTCACCTTTTCTCTTCTTTGGTGTTATTTGATATAGTGTTTATGCATTCTTTTCATATTCTTTTTCATGATAAAGGTATCCAATGACCCTCGAAATACGCGAAGTCAGAACCAATAATGATCTACGAAAGTTCATCCGCTATCCATTGTCACTCTATAAAGGAAACCCTTATTACGTCCCGTCCATTTTTTTGGATGAAATGAACACCCTGCGGCAGGATAAGAACCCAGCCTTCAAAGAAGCCAAAGCCAGGTACTGGCTGGCATATAAGGACGGCAAACTGGCCGGTCGGGTGGCAGGCATCTACGTGCCAAGGCACGAAGTTAAATGGGGCGAGAAATATGTGCGCTTCGGTTGGCTGGACTTCATCGATGACGCTGAGGTGGTCGCTGCGTTGACCGGAGAGGTTGAGAATTGGGCGCGCGAGCTTGGCATGAAAGGCCTGCACGGGCCGTTGGGCTTCACCGACCTGGACCGCGAAGGCATGTTGATCGACGGTTTCGACGAAGTCGCCACCCTGGCCACGTTGTATAACTATCCCTACTACCAGAAACGGCTTGAAGAACTGGGCTATGTCAAAGACGTAGATTGGGTGGAGTACGAGATCAAACTGACCAGCGAGTATATGCCGAAGATTGAGAAAACTGCCGGCATGGTCGCCAAGAAATACAATTTGCATATGTTCAAAGGTAACAAACAGCAGTTACTCAAATACGGCACACAGATCTTTGACGTGCTGGATATCTCATACCGAAAACTCTATGGGACCTACCCGCTCAGCAAAGAACAAGTAAAGGGTTATATCAATTCGTATTTCGGATTCGCGGTACCCGAATACATCCCCCTGGTTCTGGATGCCAATGATCGCCTGGTCGGGTTCGGCATCGCCTTCCCGTCCTTCTCGGAGGCGTTGCAAAAAAGCCGTGGAGATTTACTTCCGTTTGGATTCGTCCACTTCCTTAAGGCGTTGAACAAGAACAGCATCGCCGATCTTTATCTGGTAGGCATCATCGACGAATACCTCGGCAAGGGCATTAACAGCATGCTAATCACGCAAATGTACCACGCCTTCAAGAAACACGGCGTTACGCTGGTGGAAGGCAACCCCAATCTGGAAGAAAACATGAACGTGCAAACCATGTGGAAATTCTTCGACAACCGCATCCGCAAGCGCCGCCGCTGCTTCGTCAAACACTTGGAATAAAGGGAATATCGCGGGATCTACCCTTCGTACTCAAGAACCTGCATGAGCAAAAACTCAAGCAGGTTTTTATTTTCAATGAGTAGAAAGGTTTAATGTGCGTCATCATCCAGTTGAATTTGGACAGCATTTCCTCTATACTATGGCTGGAGGCAAACAAAATGAAACCAATCCTGCTGCTTGATGAAAGCCTTGAGGTGGAAATTTTTTTTGAATCCGCTGATTGCGGTTATGAAGACAATATCTGTTTGAAGATCACCGAATCCTGCCCGGAAGATGAAAAATTATTCATGCACGATGAGAGCCACCTCTACCTCACCCCTGAGCAAGCCCAATCCCTGGTAGACGCGCTGAGTCAGGCAGTCAGACTGAGCAGTTTTTCAAAGAAATAATCACCACAGGCAACCTAATTAAAAAGAACCAGACATTCCCCGGTACGGGAGAAGTTCTGGTTCCATTTATAATGTGTGGTAGAAAAAACAGTAATTACAACTTCAAAGCCTCTGTGTGGATGGCTTTCTCTTCGGGCGTGGAGGGTTCAAAATGCAACCCATGCGGTTGAGGTTTGCCATCTGGATCGACATGGATGAAGGTGATAAATCCGCGCACGGCCAGCTTTTCTTTCACGTGAACTTCGATCAAGCTGACGATTTTGGTCTCACCGGTCAGGGCAATGCGGCTGGTGAACACGGGCATCTCACCCTTTTTGACAGGGCATGAAAAAGTCATGCCGTGGATCTTGAGACAGACGATGTTTTCCGGTTTTGTCATGGAAGCCGCGGAGACAAATCCGCTTTCGACAAACCATTCTGCAGTGCGCCCGGCGTACAGGGTGCCGTGGTGGTTAAGGTCTTCGCCTTTGACCAAATGAACGCTGGTGAACACAGGAAATTCCATAGATCGACTCACCTTTCTCAGGATGGTTCCATTCTATAGTTCGAACCCCTCCCCGTCAACCCTGTTTTTAATCCATTCTTTTCTAATTTTGTAATATCCAAATATCAAAATGGTCTCTTGACAAAAAATACTATAGTACTATAATATTTTTATGTCAGAATATTCATTATCGAACGCTGAACTGTCTATCCTCAGCCTGATCGCCGAACGTCCCCGCCACGGCTACGAACTGGAACAGGTCATCGAGGAACGCGGCATGCGCAATTGGACAGAAGTGGCTTTCTCTTCCATCTACTACATTCTCAAAGAATTGATGAAGAAGGGTCTGGCCATCTCAAACCCGGAACCGGCCGCCGGGCGCGGGCCGGCCAGGAAGGTATTCAGCGTTACCCCATCCGGGTGTGAAGCGCTGCGCGACGGTATTCGCCAGGCTCTTACGGCCACGGAACAAGACAATCAGCGTTTTTTGTTGGGGCTCTCGTGCCTGCCCCTGCTCACCTCGACCGAGGTACAGCAGGCTATTCAGGAACGAACGAATTTTCTTGCCGACAAGATCCATGAATTGTCTGCCCACCCAGCCTTGACCCTGCCTGGATTCCCACCCCACTTGCGCGCCATGTTCGAATACTCCCTGGCGCTGCTCAAAACCGAACTGGAGTGGTCTGAAGAGTTTCTCGCGTCATATTTGAAAGGAAAATGAAATGGAAAAACTCGATCTGAAGAAACAATATAAAACCCTCTATGCTCCCTCCGCGAAGCAGTTTTCTATCCTCGACGTGCCCCCGCTGCAATACATCATGGTGGATGGACACGGAGATCCGAACACCTCCAAAGAATACGCGGACGCGCTGCAAACCCTCTACAGCCTCTCTTACACGCTGAAATTCCACGTCAAGAAGACCCTTGAGCGCGATTATGCTGTGATGGGACTGGAAGGGTTGTGGTGGGTGCCCGATATGAAGGAATTCAGCATCACGCGCAAGAACGATTGGGATTGGACGGCCATGATCCTGCAGCCGGATTTCATCACCCCCGAACTCTTCGAAGAAGCCAAACGCCAGGCGGTGGCCAAGGGCAAAGCGCCGCTGGCAGACAAGGCCAGGTTGGAAACTTATCATGAGGGCACCTGCGTTCAGATCATGTACTTTGGCCCCTACTCGGACGAAGGCCCAACCATCGCCAACCTGCATGCTCACGCAGCCCAACAGGGATATCAACTGAGCGGAAAACACCACGAGATTTACCTGACGGATGTGCGCCGGGTCGCACCTGAAAAGAACAAGACCATCCTGCGACAGCCGATCTGCAAATGAGCTTTCCTACCCTGGAGGAATATGCCGGGTGACCCACTGACTCCACGCGTGCTGGATTGGGTTCGTCGCTGCCTTGGTCACGGGGTGGAAATCATTTCAACCCGCAAAATGGCAGGTAGCACTTCCTCCGACCTGTATGCTCTGGAGCTCAAAGAAGGATCGCTCACCTATACTTTGGTGCTGCGCCTCTTTACCAACCAGACCTGGCTGGAAGAGGAACCCGACCTGGCGGAACACGAGTCCGCAGCGCTTGAGTTGGCTGCGAAGACTGGTCTTCCAGTACCCACGATCGTAACCAAGGACGCTGATGGCTCTGCCTGCGGCTTTCAGACGGTCTTGATGACCCAGGTGAGCGGCGCGGTCAACCTCCAGCATGCGGATTTCGAGGATTGGCTCAGGCAAATGGCCGCCGCCCTGGCTCCCCTGCACTCGTTGGATGCAGAGGATTTCAAATGGCATTATTACTCGTATAACAAACCCAATGAAGTTCAAGTTCCGTCTTGGACGTCCAAACCGCGGGATTGGGAGCGCGCCATTGAACTGGTAAACCAGCCCGCACCTGAATCCCAGATTTCGTTCATTCACCGTGACTATCATCCCATGAACACGCTCTGGCAGACAGGACGGTTAAGCGGCATCGTGGATTGGGTCAATGCCTGTCGCGGCCCCTCCTCCTTCGACGCCGCCTGGATGCGCATCAACCTGATGCAGATGTACGGCATGCAGGCCGCGGATCGCTTTCTCGATCACTATCTCGACCTGTGCGGTGAGAAAGCCTATCACCCCTACTGGGACCTGATGGCGCTGATCGAACTGCTGCCGGGACCGCCATATGTTTATGAACCCTGGCCGGTCTTTGGATTGAAGGGTTTATCCAGTTCTCTGCTGATCCAGAGAGCAGATGATTACTTGGCTTGTGTATTGAAGAGGGTATAAAACTATTTACGCGTGTTTTGAGATGTACTTGGTCCCTGGCAAAGCCTTAAAATGCTCGTCTTGTGTCCACAAAACAGCCTCATGGGTTTGAGCAACAGCCAGGATCAGACTGTCTGCCATAGCGAGATGGTGATCAATTGAAAGCTGGGCTGCCAGAACCGCGATCTCGCGATCCACGTCAACGATCTGACCAAAAGACATCCATCCCATAACCTGCAGGGCTTCTTCCTCATTTTTATGCAGCAGGATATATTTGAATACCTCATACAAACAGATGGTTGGGATGATCAGGTTCTTTTCATCGGTAATGGCAGGCTTGAAAAATGCCGCATTAACCCCATCGGTGAAGTACTCCAGCCAACCGGATGAATCCACCACATTCATCAGCGTTGCTCATCTTCTTCTTCACGAAAATCGTCGGTTATCGTACCTTTTAGAATCCCTTGAGCTTTTTCGACCGGCGGCACGATGACCACGTGCAAGGTTTTTTTATAGGGGATGAAGGCGATCTTTTGACCCGGTTTCAGATTGAATTGTTTGCGGATCTCGCTTGGGATGACCACCTGAAATTTCGAGGAAATGGTTGTGGTATACATGTTTTACCTATTTAGATCGATAAAATTCAGTAAAACTACTATAGCACATTTTTCAGGCAAAGTAAATTATCGGTGAAATACTAATGTAGACCTTCGTTAAGGATCTTTGCCACCAAGCCCGGACCCTCATAGATCAGCCCGGTATAAAGCTGCACCAGAACGGCACCGGCGTCCAGTTTTGCCTGCGCGTCCGCGGTGGTCATCACGCCACCGCTGGCTACGATGGGTAGCCCGCCGCCCGTGCGTTGATAAACCTTCTTTACCATATTGGAGTTCAATTGATGCAGCGGTCTGCCGCTCAACCCACCCGTTTCCACCGCCTTATTAGAGATCAAGCCATCACGCTGCAAGGTGGTGTTGCTGATGATGACCCCATCCATGCCCGTCGACTGGATCACCTCCAAGGCCTGATCAAGTTCCTCGTCGCTCAAGTCGGGGGCGAGTTTCACTAAAACCGGGACGTTCTTGTTCAAGTTCTTTGCTTGCGTGGCTTTTTCGAGCGCAACGGGTTTAAGCAATTCTTCCAGCGCGGCGCGGGTCTGCAACGAACGCAAGCCGGGCGTATTCGGTGAGCTGATGTTGATGGCCAGGTAATCTGCCTTCGCGGCGAATTGGCGCATCAGGATCAAGTAGTCCTCCACGGCAGATTCCAGCGGTGTGTCTTTGTTCTTGCCAATGTTGATGCCGAGCACCAGATCTTTGGGTTTCTTCACGTTCAACTGCCGCAGCATGGCCTCTGCGCCCTTGCCCGGAAAGCCCATGCGGTTGATGACGCCTTCGTCTTCCACCAGACGAAAGATGCGCGGCTTGGGATTGCCCGGCTGCGGGCGCGGGGTGACCGTACCAATCTCAACGTGCCCAAAACCCAGACAGCCCAGTCCACGCCAGGCGGTGCCTTCCTTGTCATACCCGGCCGCCATACCCAGCGGGTTCGGGAAGGTCAACCCAAACGCCTGCACCTCCGGTCCCGTGCGGCGAACGGGAAAGAGGCTGCGGATGAGCCACCGGCCCAACCCCAGGCTGCCTCCCAATGAAAGGAGGAAGATGGTGGCATGATGTGCGGTTTCAGGTTCGTTCTTGAAGATCAGCGGTCGCAGCGTTTTATACATGGATCATCCTGGTTTTTGAGTTTTTCTGTTTCACACCCCGGCTGATACGAGTCGGGGTGTGAAAAATGAGTCATGAGTTCTTGATAAAATCCCGCGCGGCTTGAATTTGCTCGAGCGGAATGCTGCCGTTTCTTTCCCAACAATCCAGCAGTTCGGTCAGCGTCACCACCGCGTGCAGTTTGTACCCGGCTTCCGCCAGCGCTTCGGAGGCCCCGGATTGGCGGTCGATCAAGACCACCACGTCTGTGACCACCAGTTCAGCGGACTTGAGCTTGTCGATGGCCTCGAATTTCGCGCCGCCCGTGGTTGCCAGGTCGTCCACCACTACCGCGCGGTCGTCGGAACAGAAGACGCCCTCAATATCCGCTTTCGTACCGTAACTCTTGCTTTCTTTGCGCGGATAGATCATTGGCCAGCCGCTCTGCAGGCTGATGGCGGTTCCGATGGCCATGGCCGCATAAGGCAGGGCTGCCAGGCAATCAAACTCCAGGTCCCGCATCACTTCTACGTAAGCTGTGGCGGCTTCCGCCAGGATGGCCGGTTGTGAAACAAGCCGGCGCAGGTCAATGTAAATAGGTGATTGCAGTCCAGATTTGAGTGTGAAATTACCGAACTGCACGCAGCCAGCTTTTAGCAGACCATCAGCCAGTGAGGTTGGAAATGA
>CAZRHZ010000082.1:0-11232 GCA_964599995.1 uncultured Anaerolinea sp.
AACTGGAAGAGGATGACCACGATGGCGCTGGCGGTGAGCAGAAAGCCGTATCCGCTCTCGCTGATGCCGTGCGTGTCGCGTAAGTAGACCGACAGCGAGTTGTAAAGCTGCTGGTAGACGATGCCCATCAGCATGCCGGCCAGCAAAAAGGCAATGAAGGCCTTGTCAGTCAGCACCTTGCCATAACCTAAAAAGGTCTTGAAGATGCTTTCCTGCGGTTCGTTGACACGTGCTTCAGGTTTGGTTTCGGGAATGAACATGAAGAACAGGAAGGCCACCAGGCAGCTGATGATCGAGTCAATGATGAACAAAGCCAAAAACGATTTGGCGGCCACCAGCCCACCAATGGTAGGTCCGATGATCCAGCCCAGGTTGCCCACCACACGCAGGATGCCGAAACCCTCCTGGCGCTGGTGCTCAGGCAGCAGATCAGCGATCATGGCGTTGTGTGCCGGACCGGCGATATTGGAAAGCAGACCGATCACCACAGCCAGTGGGATCAGCATCGCAAACGTATTGACCAGGCCTAAAGACAGGGTGCTGATAGCGCTGAAGACCAACCCGAAGATGATCAATTTCTTGCGGCCAAACTTGTCGGTGAGGGCACCGCCGATCATCTGACCGATCAAACCCATCAACGAAAAAATACCCAGCACGATGCCGGCCTGGGTCATGCCGACGTTGAACTTCTCGGTAATATAAAGCGAGAAGAATGGGAAGAGCATGGTGCCGCCGACCCCATCAATGAAAGAGACTCCCACCACGACCCAAAATTTTCGAGGGAATTCTTTTGCAATTTTCTTAAAATTCATATTTAACATAATGAAAGCCTTCGATACAGAACTCAAAAACCAAAATCGCTGCACGACGCAGGATCAAGGGATAAGAACATACAGCGCAAGTTACGCTAATCAGTTAAATGAGGTTTGTCATGGAGAAGGTAAGTACCCCTTTCAAAAAAGGGAAAAACACGTACGACCTGAAAGGTCAAGACAACTTCTGACGGCTGGCTGCTGGCGTGACCACATTATAAACCATATTTTCTATTATCCAATACCCTCCTGAAGAAGGGTTTTCAGTATCCTTGTATCCGGGTCAATAAACTGAAAACTCAGGTAATTTAAGAATATCAGTCTACCTATTCAGTGATTTTGCCTCACCCTCATCTCTGTTGAATAAATTACCTTCTGTTTTTGCCCCCTCTCCGATGGACAAAATTTGATTGAATAAACCAAATGACTATCATCGGCGAGGGGCCTGCCCCCACAACCGGGCGTTCCTTGCCCGGTTAAGGGGAAGGGGGTAAGGTAAATTTTTTAAATCGAGTAATTGTCTTGAAGACCCATTAGTTGGGATCTTAAATCTCATCCTTGGGGTAAATAATGAACTCGGGTAGCGTTGACCGGTTTGGAGATGTGGGTTTTCAGAATTTCACTATAATTAATAGAATATCCATCCATTTACAAGGAGAAATCATCCATGCCTGAGCACCATTCTTCTGAAATCAGTGAAAGCAAACGCAAGGTTGTTTATGGCCTGTTGGGGGCCACTCTGCTCCTGGCCGGCTCGGTCTATGGCGCGGATTGGATGAATTATTTCAACGGCACCTCCAGCCTGTACCCGGCCGTGGCCAAACCCTGCATCACCCTCTTGGCATTCGTGCTGGTCTTGATCGCTGGCCAGAACCGCCTGGAAAAACGCGACTGGACCCTGCTCCTGCTGGCCTTTTTATGCATGCTGCCGACCGACATTCTGATGAGCGTGGTGGTGGTCAGCCCTACCCTGGGTGTGGGCGGCTGGGTCTTCATGGTCGGGGGTGTGCTGTCAATCCTGGCACACGTCTTTTTGATCATCCGCGTCGGGCGCGGACTGCGCTATCTGAAAAAGATGAAGCTCTCCGAGTTATGGCTGCCCATTTTGATCTACGGTTCGGCCGTAGGCATGGTGCTGGTCTTATGGCCTGACCTGGTGCGGGTGGGGCACGCCGTGATCGGTCCGGTTTACACGGCCTTCTTTTGCACGACCATGTGGTTCGCATGGGAGACGGTGCGCCGCAAGCTCTACCCGGCTGCCAACGCCTGGATGGTGGCCATCGCGGCCACCTGCTGGTATATCACTGAAATATTGGGTGAAATTTACAATCTTCAGATGGGGCCGGTCTCACAGGTCACGTTCGGATTGGTGTGGGTGTTCTACGGAGCCAATGTGGTGCTGTGGGCGCTGAGCGGTTTCCGCTGGAAAGCGGAAAAGAAGACACATTAGAGATTTATACGATAAACCCCAGGGGTGCCCCCTGGGGTTTATTCATTCTGGTTCATCAATTTAAAATTGCGAGTGATTCCTCACAAGTAATGATCAGCTGAGTTCATTTCTGGATGGAAATTACATTTTCCTGTTTTTCTTGTTTGAAATGAGGCTGATCAACCTTGAAACCACAACAGCCACATAGCCAATTCCAACAAATTGCTCCAGCATGACCAGAATCCTTGTGATGGGGCGGACAGCTAAAATGTCGCTCAAGCCCGTTGCTGTCAGGTTGGTAAAACTTAGCGAGAGCAGCTCAAGAAATGTCAAAGGACGGTCTAGAACAACAGTGCTGATCACACTGCCAGGGATCCAGGTTTGGCAAACCAGGTATAAATAAGCGAAACCCCAAGCCAACAGAGTGAATGTGGCTGCCAATGCAAATAACTCATCTGTGGTGACACTTTCGTCCCCCAACATATAGGCGATCAAACAACCGGCCGCGTAAAAATAAAGCAATCCCTCTACTAATGATGACCAGGCGGTCAGGTTTGGGTTGTTAAAAACCGCCGATAACAGAGAAATCACACACGCGGGTATCGCCAACACCCAGGTTAACCATTGAACAGCCGGGCTGCGGTTGATGACCCAAATCACCAAAACCAGGACGATCACACTTAACGCGCTCAATAATCCCCGTTGACTGGCAGACTCATCAAATATGGCAGAAAGTACGAGCATCACCATTTGGGCAGCCAGCAGAAATGCAGACGGATGCATATGGAACAATCGTTTTTTGGGTGCCTGAGCGCTTAGTCTTTGGGTCATGCCTTCATTATATCAATAGATGCTGCGTGATTTTCACGGGAGCACTGGATGGCTGGATTTTTTAGTTCAAAAATACATCAAGGAAGTGGAATCATTTATAAGCCCAGGTTTTTTTTGAGATCCCTGGGCTTCTGTAAAAAACGTGAGATTCAGACCGCAATTACTCGTTTTGCTCTACGTAAGTCACCAGGTTCTTCAGGCTGGTATGTACTTTCTTAGAAATTGAGTGGAACTCATGAGAGGTCTTTTCAATTTCAGATACATCTTGTTTATTCATGGCTTCAATGTACAGCCGTAGATCCTGGTGGTACTGCTTGTGATCGATCTTCAAGGCCATGAAATCGGGGTTCAGGCCGAATTCTCTGCCACCAACGCCATAATACCACCTCCCCATCGAGCAATTACGATGGTTGGGAAGGTCTTTGAGATTGACTTTCTTATTGCCCTTACGCATCTCTTCCGCGTCTTGTTCAAAGAGATTGTGTTCATATATAAATCCGCGCAATTCAGCGATTTTATCTTCTTTTGATTTTTCACTTAATTTGAACATTAGAACGATCTCTTGCAGACGCTGCGCCATTTCAGCCAGCGACTCAGCAGAAGTATTAACCGCCTCGACCTGCCCGCTCATTTCAGACGCACTGGCGCTTACCTCTTCCACCGCTGCGCTGTTCTCTTCACTCACGCTGGCAATACTCTCTATGGCTTGTGTGACTTCGGTTGAGTTGGCGGCCATCTGTTCAGTAGAAGCCGTGTTCTCTTCAACAATTGCTGAAACCGACTCTACTGCGGAGACAAGTTCATTTGACGCGGCCTTCATATGTTCACTGGCCTGGCTGGCCAGCAGGGCTTGTTTTTGCACCGCTTCAGACGCGTTGAGGATGTCGTTCAATGCCAGCCCGGCCTGATTGGCGCTAGCCACGCCCTTTTCCACTTCATTTGTGCCATCTTCCATGGCCTTGACGGCTTCCTCCACGCTGCTGAGGATGCCTTCGATCAATCCACTGATCTCTTTGGTCGACGAGGAGGAGCGTTCAGCCAGTTTTCTGACCTCATCAGCCACCACGGCAAATCCTTTACCGTGTTCCCCGGCTCTGGCGGCTTCAATGGCGGCATTCAGCGCCAGCAGGTTGGTTTGCGACGCGATCTCTTCAATGGTTTCAACGATCCTGCCGATCTGCTCAGATCGCTTTCCCATTTCCTGCACTTTTTCAGCAGATATTCCGACCTTTGTTTTAATCTCCTGCATTCCCTTCAGGGTTTCTTCAACCGTCATGGAACCCTTTCGGGCAGCTTCTGCGGCATTGGCAGAATCTGAGCTCACAGCAAGGGAGGTATCGGTTACCTGTTGAATGGCGCTGTTGATGCGGTAGGTCGCGTTGGACACGGTTTCAACCGAATGGCTTTGTTCTTGAGCACCCTTGGCAACGCCATTAATAGCCTGGCTCATCTGTTCCACCGCGTTGAGGGTCTTTGTGGCTGAGGCGGCCTGCTCGGTGGTCCCTTGAGCTACCTGCTGAACCGTCGTGGCGATCTGGTTGGTGGAGCTCTCGGCTTCTCTTGCTGCGTTTGCCAATTGATCTGACGCCTGATTGAGTTGGTTGGCGCTCTCTGAAACCTGTCCGACTGTTTCGCGCAGGCTGTAGACCATCTTGCTAAAGGTATTGCCCAGTTCATCTTTCGCACTGACAGGCATAATCGAAACAGTCAGGTCGTTTGCCGAGATGGTGTTGGCGGCGTCTCCGATATTTTGCATGTACGAAATGGACTGAAAAATCGACCTTCCAATATCGCCAATTTCATCTTTCCGCTCGGAGAGTGCTTTTTTCACTTTAGGATCAAGATCACGCAGCAAGTTGCCACCCGCTATGGATGATGAAATTTGGGTCAATTGTGCAAGTGGCTTTTTAAGCGAGTTACTCAGCAAAATACCAAGGGCGATCGCGATGATGAAGGTTGCCACGGTGGTCACTGCCATCCACAGGTTCACGCTCTTATATTTTCCTGCACTTTGTTGATTGGTTTCACTTGCGATTTGTTCTCTCGCCGAGACCAACTGACTTAAAGTGTCCTGACAGGTCTGATAGGCCAGCGCAGCGCTGCCCGAACCCGAGAGGCTGGCTAATGCATCATTCTTGGAATCTTGAAGTACCGCAGAAACTGCTGTTTGATACTTCTTCCAACTGGTTTCGAAAGTCGCAAACTCCGCATCAGAAGGATTGTTTTCGCTGTATGCTAAAATTTTTTCGTTAATCGACTGGATCAGGGAGCTTATGTGGCTTTCCTGGCTCGAATTGGAGGCTGAAGCCGTGACAAACTCGAATACATCTCCACGGAGTTGGTTTAATTGAGATCTGATATCCGCCAGTTCACTAATTGGAACGAGGTGGTCTTGATACATGACTTCGGCATAATGATTAATGGCTTGCATGTTGATGCCGCTGATCACTGCCACAATCACGGTGATGATCGCAATAATGGCAAAGTTACTGATTAATTTCGCACTGGTCTTTACATTATCGAGGATGTTCATAGAACCTTCTGATACCTCCTATGAGTGGTATTAATGAAAAAGATAAGGCCTAAAGAAAACCTCTCACGCTGGAGATTAGTTCTCCGAATTTTTACCAGTATGGATGGCATCTCAATATTTCTGCCAATGAGATCGATGATAGAGTGCAATGTCGGTTCAATGTGCGTGAGACACCAATAAGAAATGAATAATGGGGGTTTTACTTACCCTTTATTATTACAATTATAGACCCGTTGTGCAAGTAAAAAAATCATAAATTGTTATTATGAAAGTTATCTTGCAAAGTGGATTAATTTCCTTCATTTTTATCCCTTTTTAATCGGGAAGGAATTTTTCCACTCGCCTTTTAGTTGTATTTCTCCCCTGAGTTTGTATAATTTGAGTATGTTTAAACTCTATGCCAAGATTGTTCTCGTGATTATCGCTGTGGTTTTGATCTGGGTGGGCATCACGGCCATTAACAAGACCATATCCAACACCTTCAACCCGCTGCAGCAAGCCAACAATTCGTTAAGTACCCAGGTCTCAGACCTGCTGCATCCTACCCCCACCATCCTGCCTGACCCGGTCACGATTATTCACGACGTGCGAGCGCTGGCACGCCTCGAGACCATCCAGTACACGGTGGAAAAGATCATCACCGCCGAGATCAGCAGCCAATATTTTGCCTTCCTCAATGAAGATCGCCTGCTGCTGGTAGCTCACGGCGTGGTGATCGCAGGGATCGATCTTGAAAAACTACAGCCCGAAGACCTTCGCCTGGAAGGCACGGTTTTAAAGGTGCACTTGCCCGACGCGGAAGTCTTCATGGCCACCCTGGATAACGATAAAACCTATGTGTTCGAGCGCGATACCAGCATCCTGCGCCAGGCTGATCAGAACCTCGAAACCCTCGCCCGCCAGGCCGCTGAAGACCAGATCGAACAGGCCGCGCTCGAAGACGGCATTCTCGAGACCGCGCAGATCAACGCAGAAGCCTACCTGACGCGCTTTTTCCTGGCGCTGGGGTATGATGAGGTGATCTTCGTGGATGAAATGCCGGCCGTCACCCCCACGCCCTAAGCGGATCTGCCTTTCCAATCCTCACGGCGAAATTCCCATAAAACCTGCCGATCAAATTCGGGCAGGTAGTCAAACTTGTGATTTCGCTCTCCGCTCTTCTTGAAGCCGCATTTTTCCAGCACGCGGTTTGAAGCGCTGTTTTCGGGGTGCGTCTCGGCAAACAAGCGCTCTTTCTTAAGTTCATCAAACACAAATGCCAGCCACTCCAGGGTGATCTCACTGGCATAGCCTCGACCCTGATGTTCAGGCAACACGAACCACGAAAACTCGATGCCGGGTTCGTCAGGGTTGGTGTCTTCTGAGATGCCGGCTACCCCAATGGCTTCGTGCGTGTCTTTACAAACCATTACACCGTAATAATAGTTGTTGGTCCCCCATTCGTCCCGCCACTCCTCCAGGGTTTGCCGGCACTCTTCTTCCGACCAGGGCGCGCCGAGATATCGCATCATATCGGGCAAGCAGAACAGTCGGTGAAAAAGCGAAAAGTCGTCGGATTGAACCCGCCTTAACGTCAACCTGGGTGTGGTAAAAAGGATTTCGTCATGGGTCGTCAATGTGTTTTTTTCTCCAAAATTATTGTATTGTGAAAACAAAACGGCAGCGCAGATCACCCTTGGCCGCGCTTTCGAGCACTTCACCCTTTACTTCACGATCCAAGCCGGCCAGGGCGTGGCTTTCGTAGCCCATGGCGCAGTGACACAGGTCACCTTGAATGACCTTGCCCTGCCGGATACCCTCGCGCATTAAGGTGCAGTGGCAGGCGTAGTAACGTTTCAGGTTGGGATCGGTCGCGTGCAGATATTTGCCCGGGTCGTAAGGGATCTTGGTGAAATAGATCTTGTCACCATCGCGGCGGCCGGCCATGATCTCAGGGTCACTGGTTAAGAACGCCAGCACCTCATCGGTGATCTCAATGGTGTAGAGCAGTGTGTTCGTGTCATGCAGGCGGGTCAGCATCTCGTCTCTGTCTTTGCGCCGCAGAGCGAGAAAGGCATCAATGTCGCCGTTGCACTGGCGGAATTTCTCTTTCTGCTCCGCGTCGTCCTTCTGCCAGAACTCGGGCGGCAGGCCGTGGCGCGTCTCATACCAGATTTGTTGAGATTCTTCTGTTGAAAGGTGCTCCGCCATGCGATCCAACAGACAAGACGTACAATTCCAACGTTCCTGCTGTGTCGCGCTCAGAGAAAAGCTCTTTTCCTGAAAGATCAGCTCGCGGATGGATTTTCCGTGCCTGGCTTCGATCTTTTCAGCCAGTACCTGAAGCGTATCGCTGCATTCCAGCACTTCCAGCCAGCCAACGAAAAGCGGGCGATGGTCGAGCCATTTGCTGAATCTCGCCAGGGTGAGGAAATTCTCGTCGCTGTCGCGACCCGTCGCGGCCAGTTGTTTGGCAAAGATCTCAATGACCTCCCGGTTCGCATCTTTGGCAATCTCGGTTTTTCCTCCATCAGTCAGGAAATCGATGAATTCCTGTGTGATATTGAGATTGCCGTCCAGTTTGTCTTCAGTCACTCCCCGCGTGACCAGATATTCGCGAAACCCCTGCAGATCCATTCAAATACCTCCTGATCAACTAGAAAAACGATACTTCCAGAATTTGGATTCTTTGCCGCGCGCCAGAATGCAGGTCATTTCGGTGATCTTGATCTCCACCGCATACACCTGCGTTGCGGACTTGGCGTCGATCTCGTCCGCATCCGGCGAAAAATGGCGGTTGAAAGTGTTTAGTAACGCCTTGCGTTCTTCCACATCCTCGAGGATACGGGCCACACCCTGACAGATGACGCTTTCCCACTTCATGTGGCACTCGGGTTGGTGGCGCTGGATCACTTCATCTTCCGCGTAGCGGCCAACCGTGAAACACACCTGTTCATTCTGGCGCATGGCATCCAGTTTTTTGCCCTTCAGCGCGCAGTGGAACAGGATCCTGCCGTCCGCGTAGACATAGTTGAGCGGCACCACGTAAGGGACATCTTTGAGCGATACGCCCAGGTATCCGGTGGTTTCTTCTTTCAGCATGCTTTCGATCTCTTCACGGGACTCTATGAACTCTCTCATTGCAATGGCACCTCTCTTCATGAGGATGTTGCCTTGATGAGCTTGCGCTGGTTACAAGGCACGGAATTATTATACGGAAAGCAAAATTCCTTTACACCCTCCGTCAGGATTGTTTGCGCAAGCCCCACATGCTCGTGAGTGCCATGGTCTTGCCCGTCAGCCACCAATTCATGGCCAGAACCACCGCGCCCCCCACCACGATCAAGCCCACGATCATGCCCTGCGTCAGCTCGAAAGGAAGCCTGAACATACCCTCCAGATTATCGGCGGTGTAGGGGTCGTACAACGCGATGGCAGCGGAGGAGACGCAGATCAAGCCAAAGACTGCGGTGGTAAAGATTTGTGCCTGGGTGGCAACCCTCTTTTTCTGCTCATCATCTTCCTGATGGCGGAATTGCCGGCAGGCCATGAAAAACCCCGCCGGAACGGCCAGCGCCAGGTTGAAGACCGGCACCCCCATGAAGAAACCGAAGACACACACCGAGTAGAAGATGAAAATGACCATCCAGAGCTTCAAGTCCATCTCGTAAGCCTTGGCCACCCAACGCTTGAGCAGGAAGCCATCCAGGATCAGGCCGGCCGCTCCGCCGCAACAGGCCGCAGTAATCACCTTCCAATCAGTGAGAAGTTGACAGGTGGCGAACCAGATGGAGAGGAAACCAACCAGCGGCATGATCGCCCCAAGCAGGAGGAACAGGAACCAGGATTCAATTTTTTTCATATATCGTCCCTTTCGATCCCTTCAGTATAAACAGGCCTTCCTCTCTCTTGCGCTCAAAACCTCTCAAAATCCCTCCGATTTTTGGAGCGTACCCAGTATGTACAAATCCCCGATCTACTTGGTCGGGGATTTGGTTTCGCTTCGATGTGTTTTTTACCTGCTATTTCAGCATTTCCTGTGGAATGTTGCCGCCATTCTCAGCCAGGCGATGCAGCACCGCCTTGTGCAGCCAGACATTCATCTCGGCGTTGTCCCCGCCCATCAGGTTCTCGGGGCAGCCCAGTTCTTTAGCCATTTCCTTGCGGGCTTCGAGGCTGCTATCCATGCCGACCAGTTTCATCAGGTCGACCACGGATTTTTTCCATTCCAGTTTTTCCTTGTTTTCACCGGCCAACTTCTCCAGTTTTCCCACCACGTCCACCGTTGGCGCGCCGAATCCGGATTTCATCATCGGACCTTTGGCCATGCCGGGTTTCACCACGGGCGGCGGCCCCTGGGGAGGTTTGCCTGTGGGCGGTTTGGGCGCGGAACCTGTGGGGGTGGGCCTCACGCTTTGCGCCGAGACGGCCGTCTTGGCGGTCTCGGCCTTGGCTTCCTCTTTTTTGAACCCCAATTTCTCAAGAAGTGTACTGAACAGTCCCATAATCGATCCTTTCTCTATAACCGTGGAACCCTTTTGAGTGTTCCTGAATTTATTATATATCAAGTTAAAAATGAGAAACACGATTGAAGAGAAGAAATAAAAAAGAAAATGTACAAAATACTTGACATTATGTATAATAAGCATTACTATATGTTCAAGATACTTAACTAGAAGGAGTCAACCATGTCATACCCAGAAAAGAAAACCATCACCAGCATCACCACCGGCCTGCTCGTTCTTGCCGCTTACTGTATTTACGTTTGGTCACGCCTAAACGCCGGGAATCTCCCCCAGGACGATTTGAAGTTTTGGGCAGTCACGATGCTCGTCTTCATCGGCATCGGCGTGATCGCCACGATCATCATCCAGATCGTCTTTCATGTGCTGCTTTCGGTAAGCATCGCCGTACAGGAAAAAATGATGAACGCGGATTGCAGCGACAAGGAAGTCGAAAAAGCAGTGGAACGATCCATCGGCTCTGAAATGGTCGAGGATGAGATGCACAAGCTGATCGAGCTCAAATCTTCAAGAGTCAGCATTGTCTTCATGGGTGCCGGCTTTGTCGCAGGTCTGGTAACATTGGCTTTTCAGGTTTCCCCGGTGATCATGCTCAACATCCTGTTCGCTGCTTGCAGCCTTGGATCGATCGCGGAAGGCTTCGCACAGCTTCGCTATTATCGAAGGGGACTGTGAGATGCCAAAGAAACTCACCATCACCAACAACATCCGTAAACTGCGCTTCTTTGCCAACGAGATGACCCAGCAGGAGTTGGCTGAAAAGGTGGGAGCTTCCCGACAAACCATCATCGCCATTGAAGCCGGCAAATATTCCCCTTCACTGGAACTCGCTTTTCGCCTCGCGGATGCCTTCGGGGTGGCCATTGGCGAAGTTTTTGGAACGTTAAGGGAAGGAGATTAACTCTTGAAAGCGATTGTGTGCGGACCACAAATATCTCTCGAGTCGCTCGCCCAGCGTGAAGTGGAAAAACCCGTCCCCGTAGACGGTCAGGTGTTGATCAAGGTCATCGCGACCTCCGTGAACGCCTATGATTACCGCTGCATCCAAATCCGCAACCTGCCAAAAAGCCGTGTTCTGGGCACCGACGTGGCCGGGATCGTTGAAGCGGTTGGCGGAGGGGTCAC
>CAZRHZ010000083.1:0-11204 GCA_964599995.1 uncultured Anaerolinea sp.
AGGGGAGATGCAAAGCTCGCAGAGAAAACCTTTTTTCACTCTGGTGCACTCGGTACATCAAACAGTCAAAAACTCCAAATACCATCAACACGTTTCTTGTAGGGGCACGGTCGCGGTAGGTGCACGCTGAAAGCGCGTGCCGTGCCCTCACGCCATTCGGATCAACCTTTTCGTAATTAACCATCATCACGTCCCGTGCAAGGGTGATCGGCTGTTCGCCCTCGCATCATGTGGAACTTACTGTCTACGTTATCAACGTTTCGCATATTCCGTTTTTTCGAGGTTAAGGATATCTTCCAAAGATCTTCTCAATCAGAAAAACCACGGCAGAAATCTGTCCATCCGCTCGAATCGATTTCATTTATTTCATAAGCTGAATAATCATAGATATATTGGAGTTCACCGATATTGCCGCTTTCTCCATCGTCACCTTCTAGTTTCTTGATTTCATCCCATACCAAAGCTAACCTGCGAGATAATTGCGCCCGACGGGCTTCGACGCAATCATCTCCATATTCCAAACTCTCTTTGAGCCTGGCATCCGCTTCCTCTATCATTTGGGCTGCCGCTGCGCCGTTATCCTTGGCGGCCCACAGGATGGCATCGTTCTCATAGAGTGTCCAGTCATCGGGACGCAGATTAATCGCTTCCTCCATTTTTTCTGGATCAAGCTCCTTGAGTGCCTGGTCGGAAAGATCATTTGCCATCTCGATCTTTTTAATCACATCCAATCCATCCAATTGAACGGTTTCTGGAGCGTTCCTCCAGTCATCCACCGTGTCACTGGCAATAACTGCCGCGAGGGCGCCTGGCTGAAATTCTTCATCCACGATGATATTATGTTCTTCACCCCAGACCATTAATCCCCAAAAGAGGTATTCCCAATCGCCCTCGCTGCATCCTGTAAGAAGGCTAAAAAGAAGCAAGACACAAAATGTAATTCTTGGTCGAAATCCATTTTTCATGGTTGCTCCTCGTTTAATAACACATCAAGGCCAAGATTTCTAAGGGTTTCAATCGTGTTGAAATTCACTGAACCATAGAACTCATCAGACGTGATCGAACCTGCCACGTACTTTTCAACAACTTCCTGATCTACAGTAAAAGCAACAAATGGAACACCTTGTTCATCACGATATTCAACTGTCAAGTGGGCAATGCGCAGGTTTTCTGCCTCGTTGCGATTGACCAAATCTCGCAGCAGGTCAAAGAAAACTTCATCATCATCTTCCATTGGGCTTAATCCTGAATATCCTTTGCTGGAATCTAGAATGATGAAAGCACCTTTTTCATCTGTATCTTTGATTGGAATGACATAGATGCTGACTCCTTCAATCGCTCTTTCATCAAGAATCTCACTTAGGTGTTGACCAGCGACAAGATCGGGAGCTTGTTGGTATACGTATTGTGCGCTCCTTCCAAATACTCCGGTCGCGCGTAATAACACAGGCACGAGGAAGATAAGACACGCCAGGCAAATCACACCTGCTCCAAAAATCATCAGGCAGGTTAAACACCCTTTTGGTTTTTGTTTCACAGGTTGAACAGGAAAAATCGGAGGAGGAATATTCATCTGCCTGCCTTTCTTTGTACTGTTAAAATATACGCAGGAGTGACCGATAAATTAGTTGAAATAATAATAGCCATGAACCTGGCTGGGTTAGAGAGAACTGCTATCTTCCTGGTTTCAATATCTGCAATGTGGGGAATTGTGTGTATGTGATGTTGGAAGTTGGTTTTAGGAAAACCCAAATTCCAGGTGAAAGAAACTTAACGCAAGGTTTGTGCCCCAGAGGGTATTTCCTCATGGTTAATCTCATTTAACTTTAGCATATTTTTTTCCTTTTTTGATAGTGTATGATCGATTTTCGCAAAATTAATGACGGAAAATTCATTTTATTGCGGGTAAAAGGCGAAAAAACACTTTTCATCACAGTGTAAACCTGGCGTAACACGGGTCATTTCGGGGTTTTTATCATACGCATTGGCTTCCTTCAATTCCGGGAGTCTGGTTTTTGACTCCCGGAATTAGCCCTGATATCGATTTGCTGCGTCGTTGCTGACTGTTTGTGGCTGCCACGTTTCATTACAAAAGGTTTTGTAAGGGCGAACGGCTGTTCGCCCCAGCATCATTCGGATCACCCTTTTTCTCAATTAACCTTCATCACGTTCCGTGTAGGGGCGCAATGCTTGCGCCCTCGCGCCATTCGGATCACGATTACTTGACAGCAGGTTTATAATGAAAATATGGAACATAAATTCTATTTATTGAACCTTAACAATTGGATATATGTCGATTCGTTTTATTTGTTTTAGATATTCTCTCAAAACGAAAACGAATCTTCGCTGCCGGGATGCTTGCGCCCTCGCAGCATTTGGTTTTTGGGCCGCTTGGTATTACACTTAACGGGTAGCGTGTCCATGAATCCTTATCCATTCCTCGGAGACTTCATATGAAATCTGATATCGATCAATTACTAAAAGAACAGGGCTACGATGTGCTGTTGATCACCGGCCCGGCCATGCACAATCCCCTCATGACCTATTTCACCGGTACCGTGCACGTCTCGGACGCCGATCTGTTCAAGAAGCGCGGCAGCAAACCCATCCTATTCTGCAACTCGATGGAGCGCGAAGAAGCCGCGCGCAGCGGATACAAGACCTTCACTTATTCAAAATATCCGATGTCAGAATTGTTCAAAGAAGCCAATGGCAATTCGGTCGCTGCTTACGCCCTGCGTTATGAGAAGATCCTCACGGACCTGGGTCTCACCTCAGGCCGTGTAGCGATCTACGGCCAGAAGGATGTTGGGCTCTTCCATTCCATGCTCTCGGTGCTTGAAAAACGTATGCCGGGGCTTTCCTTCCACGGCTTCATGCGCGACGAGATCATGCTGCAGGCCATGATGACCAAGGACGAAGACGAGATCGAACACATCCGCCAGATGGGCAAGGTCACCGTGGACGTGGTGGGCAAAACGGCCGATTTTCTGACGGGCCACCAGACCAAAAAAGGCCTGCTGGTCAAATCAGACGGCAGCCCGCTGCTGATCGGAGAGGTGCGCAAGAAGATCAACCTCTGGCTGGCTGAAGCTGGCGTGGAGAACCCCGAAGGTACCATTTTTGCCATCGGGCGCGACGCGGGCATCCCGCACTCCATCGGCAACGACAGCGACGCTCTGCGCCTTGGGCAGACCATCGTCTACGACATCTACCCCTGTGAGGCGGGCGGCGGCTACTTCTATGATTTCACGCGCACCTGGTGTCTGGGCTACGCCCCGGATGAGGTGATAAAACTCTACGAAGACGTCAAGACCGTTTACGACCAACTGGTTTCCGAGTTGAAGGTCAACCAACCTTTCAGCGACGTTCAGAAACGCACCTGCGAGTTGTTTGAGGAGCGCGGGCACGCCACGATCATGACCAACGAGACCACCGAATCCGGTTACGTCCATTCTGTCGGGCACGGCATTGGCCTGCAGGTGCACGAGAAACCCTGGTCCACCATGCTGAATCCATCACCGACCGACATCCTCTCGCGCGGATCGGTATTCACTCTCGAACCCGGCCTGTATTACCCCGAAAAGGGCATGGGCGTGCGCATCGAGGATTCTTACGCGGTCACCCCCAAAGGAAAATTCGAAATGTTGGCGGATTTCCCCAAAGACCTGATCTTGCCGGTAAAATAGGGCATACTTCCGCTCAAAAAGGACTTAAAACATTGCCTGCCATACGAATTCTCGGAATCGAATCCTCCTGCGATGAGACCGCTGCCTCCGTGGTCGAAAACGGCCGCGAGATGCGCTCCAGCGTCATTGCCACGCAGATCGACCTGCACAAGCAATACGGTGGAGTCTTCCCCGAGGTCGCGTCTCGGCAGCACATCCTTTCGATCTACCCGGTCATTGAAGAAGCACTGCAGCGGGCTCACATGAGCCTCGAGAACATCGATGCCGTGGCCGTCACGCGCGGACCCGGCCTGGCCGGCTCGCTGGTGGTGGGCATGAATACCGCCAAGGGCATCGCTTTTGGCCGCAACCTGCCGTTGATCGGGGTCAATCACCTGGAGGGCCACATCTATTCCTCCTGGGTCTATCCCGCCGACACCCCGCAGCCGCCCGCCGCGCCTGAATTCCCGCTCATGGCGCTGCTGGTCTCCGGCGGGCACACCGAGCTCAACCTGATCTCGGATCATCTGAAATACGAACGCCTGGGCGCCACGCTGGACGACGCGGCCGGTGAAGCCTTTGACAAGGTGGCGCGCATGATCGGCCTGCCTTATCCGGGTGGTCCCTCGGTGCAAAAAGCCGCGGATCAAGGCAACCCGACCGCCTTCAATTTTCCGCGCGCCCGCCTGGATGGCACCTGGAACTTCTCTTTCAGCGGCATCAAAACTGCCGTGCTGCGCGAGGTGCGCAAACTACAGGAAGTCAACAAGGTTCTGCCGGTCAACGACCTGGCGGCCAGTTTTCAGGCCTGTGCCGTGGATGTGCTTTTCACCAAGACCATGAACGCCGCGCGCGAGTTCAACGTCAAGAGCATCGTCGTGGCGGGTGGGGTCTCCGCCAACCGTGCCCTGCGTGACGCCTTCTTAAGTCAAAAGGAATTTCCGGTGCACATTCCGCCCCTGTCGCTGTGCACCGACAATGCGGCCATGATCGCCGCGGCGGGGTACTTCCATTTCATCAACGGGCAAAAAGATCCCCTCGATCTGGACGTGATGCCCACCTGGCCTTTACATTAACACGCTGATTCGTTTGAGGAGAGGATTATGGACGCGAAAGTGACTTGGAAAAGCGGATTGTCCTTCACGGGCACCTCCGGTTCAGGGTTTGATCTCCCGTTGGGCACTTCGGTGGAACACGGCGGGGCAGGCGACGGTGCCAGCCCGATGGAGCTGATCCTGGTTGGGTTGGGCGGCTGCACAGCCATGGACGTCATCTCCATTTTGCAGAAAAAGAAGCAGGACGTGACCAATTTCGAGGTGCTCGTGCACGGCGACCGCGCGGAGGAGCATCCCAAGGTGTATACGGCCATCACTCTTGAGTACGTGGTCACCGGTCATGCCATCGATCCTGAGGCCGTCCAACGCGCGGTGGAATTGAGTGAGACCAAATACTGTTCGGTGAACGCCATGCTCAAGAAGAGCGCTGACATAACGACCAAGATCACGATCAAAGAAGCTTGAAACAAACTCACAGAAAAAAAACAGCTCAACCTTTTTACGAGGTTGTTTTTTGACATAGAGATGAATACCGTGATTGGTAATTCATCTTTTTTACCTCACCCCCTAAGTCATTTCCTATGAATTTTTACCGATCTTGCCCCCTCTCCGGCAGTAATCACTTGATTATTCAAATTATGTAGATACTGCCGGAGAGGGGCCTGCCCCCACAACCGGGCGCTCCTTGCCCGGTTAAGGGGAAGGGGGTGAGGCAGAAGCTGGGAATTGTCTTGGTGAGATGAAATCCACGGTTAACAAAGTATTTCTCAAAAAAACGGTCGAAGGGATCTTGTTAGCAAGCTTAATAAAAAAAAGCCCGACACCTCTCACGATGCCGGGAGTTCTGGTTATGTAAAATCACCCTATTGCAAAGCTCCCAAGCTGTGCAAGATGGAATCCAGGGTTTGCAGAGCGGTCAGGTTGCGCCAGGTGAAGCCCATTTGCATCGTTTCAGGGTCGTCGAATAAGGCCTGTGATTGTGTCTCAATGCGTGAGAGATGGAAACCATCGCCGTCCACCATCAATCCGGCATTGGGTAATTTGGCCGCCGCAGCGCCAAAATTCCACAGCGGCAGGTCGTAATCCTCGGCGATCTTGACCACTATGTCGTTCATCTGCCGGTCTTGCGTGAGCAGTTCAGAGCGCGTCGCCAGGATAGGTACAATATTCAACGAAAGCACGTAATCCACGATCTGGCGCATGTTGGTGTCATACGTATCCAGGCTGCCAACCCAGGATTCTTCCAGGCTGATGATAGCGAAAGACGGATTATTGTCGCGCAGTTCGCACACCAGGGGCGTCTCGCCCTTACGGCAGATGTCATATTGTTCGGTGTAGGTTTCTACCAAAGACGTCCACATGGTGTTCTGCACTGCGCTCGCGTTCAACCCGCCTTTGACGGCCATGCTTTTTCTGCCCCACGAGCCGGCAAAATAATCGAGGGTGGCTTGAAGGTAGGCGTAATCTTCACCCAGGCTGTAGGTACCGCCGTCGAACATGTCCAGAAAGTAGGTGTTGATGTTCTGGCAGTCGCCAATTTTGGAAAAGCGGTGTGGCTCGCGCCCGTCTGCCAGCCCACGCTCGTAGACTTCGATCATGGCCGGCGAAAGCGTGGGGATCACCGGCAGGTTCATCCAGTCCCCGGGCGCGTAGGTGGGAGTAGCCTGCACCTCAACGGTGGCAGTACTTTCTTCTGTTGGAGCTTGCGTGGCTTCCTCGGTCGCCGAGGTGGCTTCAAGGGTGGGTTCCACGAATTCGGTTGGGGTGTTTTGCAGAGTGGGTGTAGCTGCTGCGGAACAAGCCGTAATGATCAGCAGCAAGGGGATCAGGCAAAGCAGGGTCCTTTTAACCATGACGATTGATACCAATATTCCTTTACTTGTTAATAACCCGCTGTGATGGCTGAGTTTCCGGCAGCTAACTCGTTGGCGGTCACCACGTGCCCAAGGCGTTTGAGGGTGCCCTGGTAAGGCGCGTCGCCATTGCCTGCGATCCAGCCTTCCAGGTTGAAGGGTACCGCGCTGTCGGCGTCGATCCATTCGCCGTTGTACTTGCGTGCGATGTGGATGTGTGTACCGGTCGCTGAACCGCCTTCACAGGAGGGATGCCCGATTATATCACCGCTTTGCACCATCACTCCTGGCTGAATCATTTGATTCGACGCCAGATGCAGGTAGAGGACCACCCAGCCGGTGCGTTCGTCGCCGTCCTTATCCAGGTCGAGGATGGCCACGGCTTCTTCAGTGCGAACGATCAAACCGTCTGCCACCGCCACCGTGAACTCTGCCGAAGGAGCGCAGCCGCCCACGGAGGTTGGGGGTGCGAAATCCAGCGCGGCATACGGTTCGCCGCTGCTCCACGCGGAATGCGGGCCACCGGTGTACGCCCAGGTCTTGCCTGCTGCAAAGGGCAGCACCATCTCGTCCTGGGTCAGGTTCCCCGGAATGTTGGGCTGCACGTTTTGCCAGGGGTCGTTAAAAAGATTGGTGTAGGTCTGGTAGAGGCCTTCCTTATAAATGGCGAGCGAATAGGCGTTGATACTTAGTTCTTGAGAATAATAATACTGAATGCCCACCGTGGCTGCGTTCTGCCAGGGATCGGGTACTTCCATGGTTCCATCCGTGCGGTTGATGGCATTTAGCCGACCGTTGCGCCAACCGTAATAACCATTGTTCAGTGTCGTGGCCGCCCATACCAGCTGCAGGTAGAACCCCTTGTGATACTGTTCCTCATAATCAAGCGGGTATTCCTCCAGATTGGCAGGCATATCGGGCAGAGACAAGGCTCCGGTCTGATATTCTGCAATGGCCAGCAGCAGGCGCGGACTTATGGAGTAGGTTTGGGCGACATAATCGATCAGGTCGCCGCCGCTGCGCATCAACCCACCTGCGAAGGCGGAATAATATTTCAGCCATCCGGGGTGTGAGTTGACGAAAGCGCGAGTATTGAATCCGATCTGCGCCGGACCGTTGACAAACAGTGAGTCGGGAATGATCTGGAACTGGCTGCCCCACAAGGCTTTGTAGTAAATGGGGATTTTCATGGCCGTTCCAGCTTGCAGGGTGGTGATGGTGGTTGGGATGAGTGGATTGGCTTCAAGGATCTCATCCACGTTGGTGTTGAAATGGGCGGCGATGGCGCTCAGGCTGTCGCCATCTTGTGAGATATAGTCTACCAAAGTGCCGGGCGCGTAGATTGGCCGGGCGGGCAGTGGCGTGGAAAGTTCCACGGTGGGTGTGACCGCAGCGGTGGGCGTGAACAGCGGGATGTAGGTGCTCGCGGTAGACGACGTGGCGCAGCCGTAGAGCAGCCCTGCCGCAACGAACAGGCTGAGCGCAGCGTATCTTATTCTTTGATTGCCGCGGGTAGATCGTCTCATGCTTTTACTACTTTACTTCGCGTTACGGTTTGGGGATCGAAATATTGGCTTCCGGTCCACCGTTTTGATTGCTGATGATAGTGATGTTTCCATTGGTCAGCGTGCCGGTGTAGACGACGCTTCCGTTATGGGCGGTATATCCGCTCAACAAGAAAGGCATCGGCCCTCCGGCCAGGATCCACTCTCCATTATACTTGCGTGCGATGTGTGTATGGGTGCCGGTGGATGTGCCGCCTTCACAGGAGGGGTGCCCGATCTTGTCGCCGGTTTCAACCCGCGTACCAACAGCCACCCGGTCGCGAGTGGCGATGTGCATGTAGAAAAGGTTCCAACCTGTGTTTTCGGTGTTGTCATCATCCAGGTCTTCGATCACCGCACCGTTCTCCGCGCGGACGATCACACCGGGTGCCATGGCGGTTACCCATTCCAGTGAATCCACACAGCCTGGTTCGGAGGAAGGCGGAGCAAAATCCAGGGCAGCGGTGGCGCCATCGGGTCCCCAGGCGGAATGCGGTCCGCCCGTGAATGCCCACACCCGTCCGGGCACGAAGGGTAGTTCAAGCTTGGGCTGGGTCAACTCGGGCGAATAAAGGGGTTCGATTGAGTTGGCGCGCACGAAAAAGTTACCGAACATCTCATCCATCAGTGATGGCATGCTATTCGCCCCGTACAGGGTGCCAGCCCATTCTGAAGGATCGTACCACTGCGCGAAAAGGTATTGCAGGGCGGCTGAACCAGCATTCAAGCCAGGACTGATGCGTTTCACCGTGCCATCCCTGAATGGCAGGCTGGTGAGCGTGCCGGCACGCCAGCCGTAATAACCGATGGAAAGCTGAGAAACAGCCCAGGATAACTGATCGTAGAGGCCTTGATATTCGAGTCTGACTTTACCCATCGGGTATTCCTTCTGGGCAAGATTGGTGGGTTGACCATACACCCAATGGCTTTTGAATTCCAGCAGCGCCAGCAGCAGGCGCGGATTGATCGAGTTTTCCAGGCTGACGCGTTTAATGATTGCCGCGCCTGAGGTCGGTCCGGCTGAGAGATCCTGGGTGTAGGTGCTCAGGTATCCGCCGGCTTCGTTGATATAGCTCTCGATATTGAAATCCACAGCGGTGGGAGAATAAACCACTTCGCTGTCGGGCATCACCAGCGTGGAGGGAAAAACGTCGTCCAGCACGTCCGGGATGATGAGCAAAATGCCAGGGCTGATCAATCCAGTCTCTGGGATGGTCTCGCTGTAGGTGATCTCGTCTGCAGAGACCCCAAAACGTGCCAGAATGGCGGGCAGGGTGTCACCGGATTGCGTGTAGTATTGAATGGGCGGTCTTGCGGTTGCCCTCGGGTCCACGGTACTGGTCACACCAATGGTAGGTGTGCTGGCGGGTACATCCGTGAAGGTGGGCAGCGAACTGGGGGTAGTTGTGAACGATTCGGTGGGGGTGGAGGGAATGGTGCTGGGCTGCCTGGTGTTGCTCAACGTTGGCCAGGGAGTGGAAACCACGCCGCCGACTTGAGCGGTCTGGGTCAACTGAATAGGGCTGACGTAGCCCTGCGAGCAGGCCAGCATGGAAAGGACCAGGCAGGCGGCCACGCTGATGGGTTGAAGTTTCTTAACGTTGAATCTGGTTTTCATCAATGCGGCCGTCCCAGGCGATCACACTCAGGCCACCTTTGGTGAGGGTTCCATCATATTCCACACCTTCGCCTGATGAGATCCAGCCTTCTAGATCAAATGGAAGATTCCCGTCTGCGGAAATCCACTCTCCATTATACCTGCGAGCGAAGTGCAGGTGGGTTCCATTGGAGTACCCTCCTTCGCAGGAGGCGTGTCCGATCTTGTCGCCGGTTTTGACGTAGGTGCCGGCGCTGATCCGGTCCCGGCTTTCCACGTGCATATACAACAGCGTCCAGCCGGTCTGTTCAAGGCCGTCGCCATCCAGATCGATCACCACCGCGCCGTCTTTTGAGCGCACCACCAGACCATCTGCTGCCGCCACAACCCAGGCATCGGAGCTCACGCAGCCGAAGGATTCACCCGGAGGAGCGAAATCCAGGGCAGCCCAGGCCGCGCCGTTTCCCCAGCCGCCGTGCGGGCCGGAGGTGAAGGACCACACATCGCCCTTTTCGAAAGGCAAGATCAATTCAGGCTGGGTCAGGTCGGCAGGGAGCAGCGTCTCAACCGACCGATCGAACGGGATGCCGAAAAATTCGACATACGTGGCGTAAACGCCATTTTCAGAAACAGCCGCTTGAAAACCATTCAGATAGCACAGCTGCGCCAACAGGTACTGTACGGCAGCCGTGCCAGGGTTGATCACGCTTGAAAGCATCACCAGGCTGCTGTCGGCCAATGTGGCATAGGGCAGCGCGTTGATCTTGTAGCGGTAGTAGCCGCGGTTCAAATTATCCGCCGCCCAGAAAAGCTGTTTGTAAAGCCCATTTCGGGTCGATTCAAAGCGGCCCATCGGATAGAGATCGAAGGCGCTGTCTGGGTCGCTCTGCGTGACCCAGCCGGATACATATTCCAACACGGACAGCAGCAGCCGCGGATTGACGGAATGTTCATAGGCGGTGCGCTGCACGATCTGCGTGCCAGTCAGCATCTCGCCTTCCACGTCCTCGCTGTACTGGCTCAGGTAGCCGCCCGCATTTTGCACAAAAGTTGCCACGTCGAAATCCGCGCTTGCCGGTCCATAGACCAGTTCGCTGTCGGGGATGATCTTGAAATCCGATACGCTGGGTGTGGCCTGCGGCGCGGGGATGGTGAGCACCTGCCCGACTTCCAGTGCTTCAGGGTTGACCTGCGAATTGGCGTTGATCAAGGTGGTCAGCGGCAGGTTGTAGATGGCAGCGATCAACGAGAAATAGTCGCCGTATTGAACGGTGTACTGCAAGGTTTCGCTGCGCAGCGTGGGCAGTGAGTGTGGGCTGTCGGGGGTGGGCGTGTGATATGCGGAACCAGCCGGTCGAGGGGTTGAAACGATCCACTGGAGCGAGGGCGGCAGGGTTTCTTGATTTGATTCGGCCGTGGCAGTGACGTCCAACAGCCACGGACGGCTGCTGGGAGCTTGCATCATGCATCCGCACAAGAGCGTCATG
>CAZRHZ010000084.1:0-10971 GCA_964599995.1 uncultured Anaerolinea sp.
GATCGGGGATGCGGCCCTGGGCAAGTTCGCTCAAGGCGAAGAAGATCGCATCAGCAGAGGGCGGGCAGCCTGGCACGAACACATCCACGGGGACGATATCCTGCAAGGCGTGGACCTTCATGGGCACACAAAGTTCAGGATCGTTGGGAATCTTGCCGCTGCTATCTGTGCTTTCAGTTTCAATGTAGGCGCGCTTCAAAGATTCTTCGATGGTGAAGAAATTGCGCATGGCGGGTACGCCACCGAATACAGCGCAGTCACCCAATGCCACCAGAATCTTGCAGCGGGAGCGCATACGTTTGGCAACTTCCTCATTGGCACTGTTATTCACGCCGCCTTCGAGGATGCCGACATCAACACCACTTTCGTCAGGGTGTTTGAAGTCGGTAATAGGAGTGGCGCGCAGATCGACCAGGGATACCACAGTGGCGATGCGTTCGTCCATATCAAGTAACGACATGTGGCAGCCGGCGCAGCCAGCCAACCAATCCGTTGAGACTTTAGGTTTAGCCATACTCTCTCCTAGTTTCCTTTACTTCGTGATCTCAACAGCGGAGACGCGCTTGTGCATCTCTTTTGTCCAGGTATCGGTCAGCTTGACCCCGAGCTTTTCAGCAAGGGTGTCTACCATTTTGAGCACAGACCAGGTCTCTTCAGTGGGCACAAGCGCCGGTTTGGCTTCTTGAACCTTGCCTTCGAGGCTGACGTAATGTCCCTTTTGCTCGAGCCAGTTGGTGGAGGGCAGCACGACATCTGCTGAACCGGTCACCGCGGAGGCATAAGTGGCCATCACGACCTTGAAGGGCACCTTTTCGATCTCCTTGGTAGCTTTTTGTGAAACTTCGTCATCACCAATGGCCAGGAAGGCAACTTTTTGACCGTTAACCTTGAGGGTTTTGTCGAGATGGATCTGTGAAGCGGCCAGGCTGTTGGCTTCGCCCTTGACGCTGATCAATTTGGCGTTGACCACATCGGCCAGTTCCTTGAGAGCGGCCAGATCGGCACCGTTCTCATAGACGATGACAGGCTGTTCAGCGGAGGTCAGCACATAGGCGGCATCCAGATAATCGTCGGTCTTCAAACCGGTGGCGGCAGCCAGTGAATCCAGATCGGTGGCTTTCACAGCGGTTTTACCCTTGGCGACGCCCAATTTGACCACTGCGGCGACGATGGCTTTCAGAACATCTGCGTTGCTGCCTTTTGCGGCCTTGACGACCTTGTTGGCATAGCGGCCGAGACCGTTGTCTTTTTTATCGACCACCAGCAGGTTGGTGCCGGAAGCCAGTTTGCGTTTGATAAAGAAGCCGGCCACCTGGTGTTCTTTGGCGAGATCGGTATCGATGACCATGACCGCACCGGCAGTCTGCAGTTCTTTGAGGCTGCCCTCAAAGGATTTTCCGAGGGATTCAGCGAAGGCAGCGGCGCTTGAAGTGTAAAAACCTTCTTCTGTGCTGGTGACCATCTCGTTGCCTAATTTTTCAGCAAACAACTGTTTGAAATGATCCAGGGCTTCGACCGGCTGGCGGGTGGAAATGAGCGCGGCAACGCCGTCGGCTTTGCCAGACAGGGGTTTGATCTGAGCCGCAATGGCGGTCAGGGCTTCATCCCAGGTGGCGGCCTTCAAGGCACCGTTCTTACGCATGAGGGGAGTGACGATGCGTTCGCAATCCACTTTCATGGGTTCGAAGCGGCCTTTTTCGCACAAGACACCTTCGTTCATTTCAGCATCCCAGTCGCCTTCAATGCGCACCAGGCTGTTGTTGCGGGTCAGGACGTTCATCTTGCAGCCCACGGAGCAGCCCACGCAAACGGTATTGGTGGTGTCGACCTGGGTTTCACGGCCGCGATAAGCAGACCAGCGGTCGATCAATGCACCGGTGGGGCAGACCTGGGCGCAGACACCGCAAGAGATACAAGTGCTTTCACCCAGAGGAACGCCGGTATCCGCCACGAGGATGCTCTTGGCACCGCGTTCTTCGAATCCGAGGGTGTAATTGCCAACCAACTCACCGCAGGCGCGCACACAACGGCGGCAAAGGATGCAGCGGTTGTTCTCGAGGATGATGTAGGGATGCGAGGCATCCATGGGGTAGGGTTGGTAATTGGGAGAGAGCGGCCAGTGGGTCATGCCCTCAGCGTAGGCTGAATTCTGCAGCTCGCAATCGCCACCACTGACCTGGCAGTAGGGGCAAAAGTGATTTCGCTCGCTGAAGATGAGGGTCAGGACGAATTTTCGGGCATCCAGCACCTTCTTGGTGTTGGTCTTGATGACCATGTTGTTGTTAACCGGTAATGTGCACGAAGGTTGCAGGGTGCGGGCACCCTCAACCTCAACCAGGCAAAGGCGGCATCCACCGTAGGGGGTCAGGTGGGGATGATCGCACAAAGTCGGGATGTCCACTCCGGCGGCCTGGGCAGCTCTCAAGACAGTCGTCCCATCCGGGACTTCCAGCGTTTTACCATCAATCGTAATCGTCGCCATACTTGTTTGTCTCCTATCAAAATTGCTTGATTTCTAAACTCTTTTACCGCTCATTGGGCAGACACCCGTTGGGCAGACTTTTAGACGAATGTGAGCTTCGACTTCAGCGCGATAGTGGTTCAAAATATCGCGGATCGGCGCTCCGGCAGTTTGACCCAGACCGCAGTTAGACAGTTGGTACAGGTTATCACTCAGGTTCATCAGATCGGTGAGATCGTTGAGTGTGCCGGTACCCTCAGAAATGTTGGTGAGGATCTCGAATTCACGCTGGGTTCCAATACGGCATGGATTGCATTTGCCGCAGGATTCCTTGCGGAAGAAGTTCAAGAGCACCTTGGCCAGGTCGACCACGCAGGTGTCTTCGTCGCATATGAGTAGCGCGCCGGAACCGAGGGAAACGCCGGCTTTGCTAAAGGAATCGAAGTCCATGGGGGTGTCTTGCAGGGTGGCAGGTACGATGGAACCGGAGGAACCGCCAGTTTGGGCCAGCTTGAAGGGTTTATCGTTCTTCATGCCCTTGCCGTAGATGGCGATGACCTCGCGCAGGGTGATGCCCATGGGCACTTCGATCAGGCCGGTGACGTTGACGTTGCCGAGGATGGTGTAAACTTTGGTTCCAGGGCTGGTCTTGGGGCCAAAGCCGCGGTACCATTCCGCACCGTTGCGGAGGATGGGAGCCACGTTGGCGAGGGTCTCGACGTTGTTCACCAGGGTGGGTTTGGCCCACAGGCCGTTGGTGGTCGGGTAGGGTGGGCGCGCGCGGGGTTCACCGCGTTTGCCTTCGATGGATTCGATCAAGGCGGTCTCTTCACCGCAAATGTAAGCACCGGCGCCTGAATGAACGTGCAGATCAAGGCTGAAATCGGTGCCGAAGATGTTCTTGCCGAGGAATCCCATTTCTTTGGCCTGGGAGATGGCTTTTTTGATGCGTTCCTGTGCCAGGACGTATTCGCCGCGAATGTAGAAATAGCCTTCGTTAGCGCCCACCGCATAAGCGGCTATGGCCATGGCTTCAACGATGGAGTGGGGATCGCCTTCAAGGATCAGACGGTCTTTGAAAGTGCCGGGTTCGCTCTCATCGGCGTTACAGACCACGTATTTCTTGGCGTTCTTGGTCTTGTAAACGAAACGCCACTTGGTGCCGGTCGGGAAACCCGCACCACCGCGTCCGCGCAGGCCGGATTTTTCAAGGGTATCGAAAATGGCATCGGGGGTCATCTCGGTGAGGGCTTTGGCGAGTGCCTGGTAGCCGTCGTGGATGATGTAGTCGTCGATGGAATCCGGATCGATAACGCCGGCGCGTTCCAGCACGATGCGCTGCTCGGCGGGCAGGGTGCCCTTGCGGGCTGCCAGCCAGGCGATGCGGCCGGAAAGTTCGCGCACCGGGGCTTGTAGAGTAGTGGCCACGCGCCCTTTGTAAAGATGTTCCTCAACCAGGAAGTGAACGTCCTCTTTGCGGACGGGACCATAGATCACCGCCTCAGGATAGACAATGACCAGGGGAGAGGCGTCATGCCGACCAACATCCCCCACCATGGTTAATGAAACTTCATTCTCGAGTCCAAACGCAGCCAATTCATGCTGGAGCGCCTGGTAGACATCTTTGGCTCCATTGGCGATGCTTTGTGGATCACTGGAGACTAGAACCATTGAACGAATCGCTTTCATGTTGGTCTCCTCTATTTGTATTTCGCCAAAATATCAGGGATCTGCTTGGGATCCACATTGCCGATCACATCATCATCGATCATCATGACCGGGCCGACACCGCAAACACCCAGGCAGCTGGTGGTGACAAGCGTCCATTTGCCGTCGGGCGTGGTTTGATTCTCATCAATTTTGAGTGCGTCTTTCAGAGCTTCCCATACCTCACGACCGCCGGCCACATGGCAGGGTGCACTTTCGCAGAACTGGATGACGTGTTTTCCACGCGGTTTGGTGGAAAGCATGCGATAAAAACTGGCCACTGAGAACAACTGGCTCTTTGGCACTTTCAGCAGCCGACTGACCTCATCCAAGGCTTCGCCTGGCAGGTAGCCGATTTCACGATTAACCTCATTTAAAATCGGTATTAATTCATCTTGCGATGCGCCATAACGTTCAACGGCACCTTGCACTGCTTTCAGTACTGCAGCGCCGTCTTTTGATTCAATTGCCATGCTAGTCCTCCTCGGCCAATGATGATCTAATCAAGTTGAAGGGGGGAACAAGGCCGCCACCTCAACGAAATTAATTGATGACAATCGCGTTAAAGTTACAAACTTGCTTGCAGATACCGCATCTTACACAAACATCCGGGTCGATCACGTGCGTCTGGCGGCGTTCGCCTGAAATGGCGTTGACCGGGCAGTTGCGCGCACAAACGGTACAGCCCGTGCAGGTTCCGTCGATGATCTCATAACGGATCAGGGGTTTGCAAACCTTGGCGGGACAGCGTTTTTCTTTGATATGGGCTTCATATTCCGCGCGAAAATGCTTGAGGGTGCTGACCACTGGGTTGGGCGCGCCCTGGCCCAGGCCGCACAAACTATCTTCGCGGATCTGAGCGCACAGCATTTCGAGGGTGTCGAGGTCTTCCATTTTGCCGCGGCCTTCGCAGATTCCTTCAAGGATCTCGAGGATGCGGCGGGTGCCGACACGGCAGGGGGTGCATTTGCCGCAGGATTCTTCCTGGACGAAATCCATGAAGAAGCGGGCGATATCGACCATGCAGGTTTCCTCGTCCATTACCACCAGGCCGCCAGAACCCATGATGGAACCAGCTTTGGCCAGTTCCTGGTAGTCAACGGGCAGGTCCAAATATTCAGAGGGCAGACAGCCGCCCATGGGGCCGCCGGTTTGAATGGCTTTAAAAGCTTTGTCGTCTTTGATGCCACCGCCCACATCGTAGATGATCTCGCGCAGGGTCAGGCCAAATGGAACCTCGATCAGACCGGTGTGTTTCACGTCGCCGGCCAGAGCGAAGGTTTTGGTACCTTTGGATTTTTCGGTTCCATACGCAGCGTACCACTCGGGTCCATTGAGGATGACCTGGGGCACAACGGCGTAGGTTTCAACATTGTTGATGTTGGAGGGTTTGCCAAACAGACCTTTGACCGCGGGGAAGGGAGGACGGGGGCGGGGTTCGCCGCGCCGGCCTTCGATGGATGACATCAGGGCGGTCTCTTCACCGCACACGAATGCACCAGCGCCCATCCGCACTTCGAGGTCAAAGTCGTAACCGGAACCCAGAATGTTCTTGCCCAGCAGGCCCATGCTGCGAGCCTGCTCGATGGCAATATTGAGGGTGTTGACTGCCACGGGATATTCAGCGCGGCAGTAGATGTAACCCTGGTTGGAGCCAACCGCGTAACCGCCGATGATCATGCCTTCGATCACAGCGTGGGGATCACCTTCAAGAACACGGCGGTTCATAAACGCGCCAGGATCGCCTTCATCGGCGTTGCAGATCATGAACTTGGGGGTTTCAGCTGAAGCGCGGCAGAAAGACCATTTCTTTCCGGTGGGGAAGCCCGCGCCGCCGCGTCCGCTTAAACCGGAACGCAGCACCAGGTCGATCACTTCCTCTGGTTTGTATTGGGTCAATACGGTGCCAAGAGCGGAGTAACCATTTTCAGCGATGTAGTCTTCAATGTTTTCAGGGTCGATCTTGCCGCAATTGCGTAAAACGATGCGGACTTCTTTCAGTGTGGGTGCGCCTAATTCCTCGTCGACCACTTTCTTGTCTTCTTCAACGAATTTTGTCGCGACACGGCCTTTAAGGAAATGCTCCTCGACCAGGTAGGGCATGTCATCGGGGGTCAGCCCCACGTAATGCACACCTTCCGGGTAGACCATCAGTTCAGGACCATTACTGCAGCTGCCGATCCTGGAAGTTTCAAGCACCTGAATCTCGTCGATCAAGCCCTGAGAAACGATCTCATCCTGAAGCGCATCCATTACATCATGCGCGCCTTTGTTCAGGCATTCAGGATCAACACAAACCAACACATGTGAACGAAAATACGTCATTATTACACCTTATTTATTTTTATGCATGTACCGGTAAAACCAACACTAGATGTTAACTACGTGATCGGTTAATACTTTTCCACCGCCAACATGCTCTTTAAGAATTCTTTTTGCCACTTCCGGGGTTACTTTTCCATAGGTCACTTTGGGGGATTCACCAACGACCACCTGAACGATCGGTTCCTTCTCGCACAGGCCAATGCAGCCTGTTTGCGTGACGACCACGCCATTGATGGAATCCTTTTCGATGGTTTCAAGAATGGATTTCATCGTGTCTCTTGCACCGGCAGCGATCCCGCATGTGCCCATGCCCACGATCACTTGCACGGTTCCTGAGGATGCTTTTAGCTCGCGTTTTTTCAAAGCTTCTTCACGCGCGCGTTTTAAGTCTTCAAGGCTCTTGATGGTTGACATTTTTCCTCTCCTGCAGACTTTAGTTAAGATTATGATGCGTGATCTGCCCTGGCTTCTTGCATGCCTGATTGCAGCATTTCACGTAAACAACTCAAAATTGATGGTTCAGACAAAGGCAGCCCTTCAAGTTCGGCTTTCACCGGTTGGTCGTCAAAGATGAAACCATGACCATTATAGGTATAGATAAAAAGCCAATGAACTGATGGGTTGGCTACCAGAAGATGAAGGAGGGTGGTGGCGAGGTCGCCCAGAGGCATGCGGTCGATGTGGCTGTGCTGAAACTTCACGGAGATGGTGGTGCCTTCTCCGATCTTTGAAGTCAAACTCAAACCTCCATTGCAGGCTTCTGCAGCTTCCTTCAGCAGTGGGATTCCCAGACCGACTTTGCGGGTGGTGCGGGTGGTGACAAAGGGATCGATCACACTGGCGGCCATTTCGGGGCTCATGCCGCATCCGTCATCCTGAACACTCATTTGTAAAAGATCAGTTCGTAAATCTTCGCTCACTTCAATGGTGATATTCTTCGCTTTGGCAGAGATGCTGTTCTCTGCGATATCCAGCAGATGAAGTGATAACTCACGCAAGGTTATTCTGCCTGGTCCTGGATGGGTTTCAACAGTTGAGGCATCTTGTTGGGTTTGACGCGGCCAACAACGTCTTCATCGATGACGATCACAGGAGCCTGCGAGCAGGCACCCACACAGCGGCAGATCTCAACGGTGATGTTACCATCTGGGGTGGTCTGGCCTGCGCCGACGCCCAGAATCTGCTTGGTCTTTTCCAGCAACGCGTCTGTTCCACCCACGTAGCAGGCGGTTCCCATGCAGAATTTAATGGTGTGTGTGCCGCGCGGGTTGGTGGTGAAGAAAGAATAAAAGGAAACCACCCCGTGAACCAGAGAGACGGGCACCTGCATGCTATCAGCAACGTATTGCTGCATTTCTTCGGTGATGAAACCAATCTTGGATTGGATCTCATTGAGCACGACCATGGTCGCGCCGGGGCGCTCTTTGTTCTGATCAATGATCTCATCGATCATTTTCTTACGCACGGGATCGGCAAGCGGATCATTCTTCTTTTTTGTTGTCGTTTCAGCAGCCATTAAATACTCCAAATATGTGTAGATAAGGTATTTTGTTCGAAATCTGACAATCACGCAAAGTCAAGTGTAACCTTCATCGTGATCGTGAGTAATGACCAAATGTCATTTTATGCGCCGGAAAGCCTCCAACAATTGTCTATTATAATCCAAAATCAGGATAAAATTGTTGATTTTACTTTCAAATAATTATAAAATGTAAGACAAGCGTCAAAAATAATATTAGAATCCTTGCATGGAATTTTACTCTATAAACATGAGTTTTGCTAAGTGAAATAAATCATCCTTCCCAAACGATTGTTGATGGCTTGTTGAATTTCCGCGATGCATGGCTCGTGCAGGATCAAAGACATTTTACCGTTAAACTCATCCAAACGATGCACATCACCGTCTTGAATGAGGGGATAGCCATTAATCTGTGGAAATTTCTGCACGGCATCCGCCGGTTTAAGGAAGCGTGAGATCTCAAGGGCTTCAATGCCGATGTCGGTGGGGACAAGCCCAAGGTTCTCAAGCAGGCCAAAAGTCTGACGGTCTACATGCGCGGGGATAAATAAGCCGCCCAACTGGGTCACCAACTTCCAGGAATCGTTCAACGAGAGATTGGAGCTGACCAGCAGGAGTTGATCCTCACGGCGGATGAACTCGCCAGTCTCATCGACCACGAACTGCTCCCCAAAATGGTCAGGCCGGTTCGCGATGGAGGGCAGCGATCGTGTGACAGCCGTTTGCAGGGTTTCGAGTTGGTCAAGCGTATCGAACAAACAAAGGGAATGTACCTCTTCGCGGGTTTGCAGTTCCATGCCCGGAAAGACGTGTAGCGGCGTGTTTTGCGCGGCTTTGATCACCGCGGCCACGTTTGCAGACGCATTGTGATCTGTGATGGCGATCATGCGGATGCCGAGGTCAAGGGCGCACTCCACGATCAATGGGGGGATCATTTCCACTTCAGCGCACGGAGAGAGCACCGTGTGCACGTGCAGATCGGTTTTAAAAGTTTGCAGGGTTTCAGTCAAAATAGGCCGTACTTTTTATTTTTCTTCGCAGCGAATCCCAAGTTCCCATAGTTTTCCGACGACATGGAAGGTCGGTTTATCTGTGCCGAGCAGAATGACGCCTTCTTCGTTGGCTTTGTCGATGGTGGCCTGGTCAGGAGCGGCACCTTCGGTGATGATCACGGCTGAAATCTCGAGCAGGGAGGCCACCGCGATGATGTTGGAATGCGCCTGCAGCGTAACCCATACTGATTTATGCGGCGCTCCGGCCATGACGCAGCTCAACAGGTCGGAGGTGTAACCGTATTCCGTTTCAATAGAGGAAAAATCGTTTGGGGTTGTGAGTACGTGAAGGTCCAGTGCAGTAATGATCTCTTGAATTTTCATCTCAATTCTCCTTGACAGAGGTGGTTCCTTCGCCGACAGCTTCTTCATTTGGCAGCAATATTTTCAGCCGCAGGTTGGTGCCTTTTCCATAAACCGACTCAAGGCGCATCGAATCAACACACCTTTGGATGTTGACCAATCCCATGCCTGCGCCAAAGCCAAGCTCACGCACGTTTTCGTTGGCAGTGGAGTAACCCGGGCGCATGGCCAGGTCGATATCTTCAATGCCGGGACCGTCATCTGAAATATTGATCGAGATTTGATGCGGTTCGATCTCGACGCGGATGATGCCGCCGTTGCTGGTGTGGATGATGAGGTTCATCTCGGCTTCATAAACGGCGATGCCTGCGCGGCGGGCGATCTGGGGTGTGGCACCCAGGCGCAGCAGGGCGCGCTTGATGGCTGAGGATGCTGCGCCGCCGTGGATAAAATCTCCCTGCTTGATGTTATAACGCAGGATCAGGCTCGAACGATCTGAGTTGATGTCTTCAAAGAGGTGGCTGGCGCGATAGCGTCTGATCTCTTCAGCGTGGTAGTCTTTCTGCAGGGCTTTGAGGATGCCGTTGGTGATGTCGCCCTTGGTGATGATGCCCGAAAGCTTGCCATCCATGTTAAGGACGGGCAGACGGCCGTAGTGCGAACTGACGAAGTGTTTCAGTGCCTCAATGACCGGGTCGCTGCCGCGCACGGTGAGAATTTTGGTGCTCATGTATTTTGAAACTGGAGAAGCTAGATCAGACAACTGCAGGCAGCGGATCAGGTCTTCGATGCTGATGATGCCAATGAGGTTGTCATCCTGTACAACCGGTGCGCCAGAAATGCGTTTGCGCCGGAAAGTTTCCAATGTTTCCTGCATGCTTGTTTCAGGGGTAACGGTCAGCGGATTTTCCGTCATGACCGATTCCACCTTTAATTCGTAAGCAAGTTCTTCAACCCGGGTAATATTCTCAGCATCTTGATCCGTAATGATACGTCCGTGAACACTGGAGATGTCACCCATGCGCCCTCCGATTACTCGTCACAAGAGCAGGGTTCGTTCCCAACCGCTCTCTCGAGGCTGGGAAGGCCTGCCCGATGCAGTCTTCCACACAGTTCAAACATGCCAAACGGCGAGGAGATAAGGGCCAGTTCTTCTTGTGAGGCCAGATCGATGGTCTCTTGAGGGGGTGTTTTGCCCCGCACGATAATGATGGCCGCAACATCCGCCATCATGGAGGTGCGGACGACCTGGGGATTGCAAAGACCAGTGAGCAAGACGGCTTCCGGTTGGATGGAGGCAAGCACATCACTCATCAGATCCGCACCACAGCCGCCCTTGATCTCACGATCCAGATTCGCAGAGGGATTGTAAAGGTGCCCATCAATTAGCTGAATCAGTTCTCGCACATTCATAACGATCTACCTCATTTGTGATGATAAAACGGTAAAAATTACGGCGTAATCATACTTTATTATCGCCATTATTAGCAAGTGTTATAGGATATTTCTTCATAAAACCGGGTTTTATTTCTAAAAAATGAACAGTTTGAACAGCAAACCTTGAACACGAAATGCACGAAAAAATCGAAACACACGAAATTCTT
>CAZRHZ010000085.1:0-3237 GCA_964599995.1 uncultured Anaerolinea sp.
GCATGTTCATCCATCTTGCCTGCCTTCAGGATCATCCGCCCGTCCCTTTTGGACATCGCGGGATTATCCTGTTCATGTATTACAACACCTGTGAATAACGTGGCGATACGAAACCATGGTGTAACACTCAACCCCGGCTCTCTTAGGCCGGTTTATTGATCACTCGATATGGAGCATAAACCGCAGAAAACTTAATAAAATTTCAATCCATAATTTTATTGGAATTGGATCTAGGAAAAACAACCCTTCCTGCATAAGATAACTTTCATGGAAACAAAGCTTACAAATGGCACTACCTTACACGTTCTGAGGAATTGGGGTTATTGGTATAATCACTAGTAAAATTTATTTAATGGCTCGGGAGGAAAAATGCCGGTATGCGAGGGATGCTTTTTTAGCTTTTCAAATTCATTTCAATTCTGTCCGCAATGTGGCAGAGCAAAACCGATTATTCAAGAACAGAGCGATAACAACCTTTCTCAAACAAGATGCCCTTTATGTAATAAGGATGACCAGGCCTTAAAGGTCACTTCCATAATTCAAAGAGATACACAAAGGATAAATGGCCAGGTGCCTGTTACCTCGACCTACAGTGACGGAGATGGAAGACTTCGATCTTCGACAGATTGGTCACGATTCTCTGCGACCAGTATATCGGACTTGGCGAAAAATCTCACGCCACCAGATAAACCCGCTCTGGGTTGTTTCAGGGGACTCCAATTTCCAGATTCATCTTGTTTGACCATCGCATCCGCAATTATGGCGGTTGTATTAATTTCCTTTGGTTTTGCCATGATCGGTGAGGGTAGCGATATTGGTTCAATTGCTGCCGGGTTTATCGGTGGGATTTTATTTATTGGAATTTTCATCGGGTCAAGAAAATTTAATAAATGGCAAAGTAAAAGAGCTGAAGAAGCGATAAAACCAGAGATGGACCGCTGGAATTATGCAATGGATCGTTGGAATAAACTCTATTACTGTTCAAGAGATGATTGTTTGTACATTCCGGGTGAAAAAGGAAGTGTACCGATCGGGTCGATGGAAAGCATATTATATTGGAATTATAAAGGGAACACCGATCAAGTCGACGACGATGATCGCTAAGTAATCAATAGTCTGCGAGTAACTAAAGGGTGCGCACCTGCTCCAACTTCATCAGGGCCTGCCCCAGGTTCATCAGTGGCGCGCAAAAGCACTCAACGAATCCCTGTCGCACCATAAAAATGATTGCCGACCGCGGATCCTATGGCGCAATGAACTTGATCGTGTGTTCTTCGCTTGCAAATGAACAGGCCGCTTCCCCGTTGTCGACCATATGCTCATCCAGAGCATTGGTATACAACTGCACCATCCCGCTGCCATTTCTGTCATTGATATCATTGCAAGCGAAAAAGGTGACCTGGTCTTTCTCACGGTCGTAAGTTCCCAACATCACAAACCCGCACGGAAGGCTGCTTTCACTGGGTGTGCAAGACAAAAAAAGACAGGGACCTCGCAGGATCATTTTTACACTGTTATCAGCCGCAACCGATAGACTCATCTCATCCTGAACGTCGCAGACCGGATCCCCCTCCCCCCAACTCCAGGTGTCGATTACAGTCCCCGCGATCTCAAATGATAAGCCATCCACCCGGGTGGGCGTAACCCCTCGAACATACGAATCGCCTTCCACAAAGCAAGCCAGCGTGAACAAGATCAAGATGATCAGGATCATCACAATCACCAGGCGATCATTTTTCCCGCGCATAAAAGCTCCTTTCAAAGGTTGCTTATGCATACTGAAAAAAGTCGATCCTTAACCATTTTAGCGGATTCCAAGCCATTTTCTACGCGGGCTTTTTCTACCTTTCACGTTTACATCCACCAGATGCCCGGGTGGCTGTTTATCTGACCAGCAGCCTGGCCGAATTGGCGGGCAGGTCCACCTTCAACGTGCCGCCGTCTGCGTGATAAACTCTGCCCGGTTCCAATATATCCCTCAAGCGGCCGCTCCACCCGCCGGGCAGCGTGAGCTGTAAAGTCACCGCGTGCTCCGCGGCGTTGACGGCCGTCACAGCAATATCACCTTCCACTTCGCGCGCGAAGGCCAGTTGCTCGTTGGTCAGGTGCAGCTGTCGGTAAATACCCGTTTGCAGCGCGCGGCATTCCTTTTTGGCCCGAATCAGTTTCATCAGCGGCTCGATCAGGCTCTCGTCGAACCTGGCGCGCTCTTCCAGGCGCAGGGCCGGCCGCAGGGTGTGGTCGCCATTTCTCTTATCGCCCGTCAGGCAAAACTCGCTGCCGTAATATACCGAAGGTACACCTGGCATGCTGAACATTACCGTATACAGCGGCAGCAGGTGGGCTAAATACTTCAATTGGCTGGCCACGCGCGTCACGTCGTGGTTGTCGGCGAAGGAGTACAGCGTCACGTCCTTGCACAGCCCCTGCGCCCCGAACTGCCGATTGAGCGTCCAGGCCATCTCGAACATGTTGCGGTCATTGAAGCTGGAGTACAGGCTTTTGTAAGCCTCATAATTGGTAACCGAGTCCAACCGACTGGGATTGGCCCACTGGCGGTAATCACCCGCCGTGACCTCGCCCATCATCCAGAAATTGGGCTTCAGCCCGTGCGAAAACTCGGCCAGCTTCGAGAGGAAGCCCTTGTCCATCACGTTGGTGGCGTCCAGCCGCAGCCCGTCGATGTCATACAATTCGACCCACTGCCTGACCGCGCCGAAAATGTGCTGGATGACCTCTTCATTGTTCAGGTTGAGATTGACCAGGTTCTCGTGGTTTTCCCAGCACTCATACTTGAAGCCGTCGTTGCTGCGGTTGTTGGCGCTGAAATCCACTTTGGCGAACCAGTCTTTGTAAGCCGAGCCCTCGCGTTTCAGCTGCAGATCTTTAAAAGCCCAAAAATCGCGTCCCACATGATTGAAGACCGCGTCCAAGATCACCTTCACGCCCAGTTGGTGCGCCCGCGCCACAAAGCGCGCCAGGTCCTCATTCGTCCCGAGCCGGCGGTCCACCTTGTAGTAGTCGGTGGTGTCGTAGCCGTGCGCGTGCGACTCGAACAGCGGACCGATGTAGAGCCCGTTGAAGCCCATCCCGGCCAGGTGCTCCAGCCAGGGATAGAGCCCGTTCAGGCGGGACTCCGTCGCTCCATAGTCGTTGGTTTTCGGGCAGCCGCACAGCCCGATCGGATAGATGTGATAGAAAACCGTTTCATTAACCCATTGCATATTGTTTGTCCTT
>CAZRHZ010000085.1:3337-10826 GCA_964599995.1 uncultured Anaerolinea sp.
ATGGAAAAACCTGCCTCGCAGCTTGATTTTCGCCAGCTCTACGACCTCTTCAACGCGCCCACCACTCCGCTGGATTGCGGCCAGTTTTGCGCCCCCCACAACCCCTCCGGCAAACCCTTCTGCTGCGACATCTGCCACGCCGTGCCGGTAGCCTATAAACCCGAATGGGTTTACCTGAATTCCGCCACGCGGCTCTGGCACGTCTGGCAGGGCGACGAGTGCACCGCTGAACCGGTTGATCCGCAGGAGCTTCTTGAGAACACCCCCGAGCATCTGCTCTTGATGGCCTGCCAGGGACCAGAACGCTGCGAACGAAAGTTCAGGTCGCTCAGCTGCCGGCAGTTCCCGTTCTTCCCCTACATCACCAGCGACTACCGTTTCATCGGCCTGGCCACTGACTGGGAATTCGAGTCGAAATGCTGGATCCTGAGCCACCTGGATCAGGTCACCGTTGAATATCGTAACGAATTCATCCAGACCTTTGACACGCTATTCTCCTACTGGATGGACGATTTTGACAGCTACGCTACGCTTTCTGAAGAGGTGCGGGAACACTACCAATCCATCCGCCGTCGTATTCCTGTCTTACACCGTGACGGGCGAAACTACCTGCTCAGCCCAAAGAGTGAGAAACTGGAGCCGGTGGACCTTTCCGCGTTACCTGCTCACCGACCCTACAGGTAGAGATTGATGGTTGATTTTTCATGGCGTTGTCTCTATTATGATAAGTATTGGAGGATAGTATGATGACTAAAAGAAACTTTATCGGTTTGTTACTTGTCGTGCTGATCTCTCTGGTCTCCGGGTGCACCACCCCTACCGCAGCGCCCACTCCAGATATGGCGGGTACCCTGGCCGTGAACGTGGCCGTGGCGCAGACCGTCGCGGTTGTTCAGACCAGCGCCGCCCAGACCGTCACTGCCAGCGTTCCGACCATCACCAACACCATCGATCCGGTTACGCTCTATACGGCCACCAGCCAGTTCACACCCACACCTGAAGATACCCTTCTGACCCTGTCACGCGACACCTACTGTCGAACAAGCACATCTTCGCAAGCTCCTTCCGTTACGCTGCTGAAAGCTGGCGAAACTGTCAAAGTGATCGCCAAAGATCCCAACGACACTTCTTATTACGTGGCGGTTCCAAACAAAATAGATGAATATTGTTGGCTGTGGGGAGAATATGCCACGTTGAACAATGAACAAGCTGCTGTTCAGGTTTATACACCAAGGCCGCTGCCCACACCTACCAACACCCCCGCCCCTAAAATTGCCTTTTCGGTATCGTATGTCGGCATGGAAAACTGTGGTGTCGATTATTATTTCCGCTTCTTGATCAAGAACACCGGCAATTTCACCTGGCAAGCAGTCACGATCAACCTGTATGACACAGCCACTACGGTTTCCACCGGCCATGCGAGCACGACTTTTACTGACAGCACAGGCTGCGTGACCGGGTTGGTACAAAACGACTTAACTACCGGTGAATCCAGCTATGTGGCAGCCTATAATGCCGGACAATTCACCTACGATCCTTCTGACCATAACATCATCGCCACAATCAGTCTGTGCCGCAATGATTCATTCCAAGGATGCGATCCAATCACCACTACTTTCACGCCGTAGATTTTTGTTAACCAACATAAGAGGAGGACAGGATGAAAAAGAAATGGATATCAGGCTGGATGGCACTATGTTTACTGCTTTCCCTGGCTGGATGCTACATGCCGGGAACCGTGGTCAACGATTCGCCCAATCTTGATGGAACGGTTGCTGCCGAGGTGGCGATCGCCCACGCAGCACAGACCATGGTGGCTCAAACATTGGCCGCTGAAGGCGGTGGTGTAGATGCCAGCACACGCACCTTCACCCCTGAAGTCAATCAACAACAAGACACTCCCACGCCATCCTTAACTCCCACCTTTACCGAGACACCCACCATCACCCAAACCTCAACCCCCGAGGGTGTTAAACTGGTCGTTTCAAGTGATACTAATTGTCGCGACGGAGGGCCGTATAAGTCTTTCCCAATTGTGGTGACTGTCAAGGCTGGCCAATTGGTTGAAGTGATCGCGCGCAATCCAGAATTCGATTCCTATTACGTGAAAAACCCTTATGCCAATGGATATTGTTGGATGTATGGGCAATATGCCACGCTTATGGGCGATACCTCGACTCTAGCCGTGGCCACCTCGCACCCCACGCCGACCCCAACTTTTACTCCGACGCCATCCATGAATTTCACGGTGTCTTACGTCGGTCTTGAAACGTGCGGCGTTGAATATGCTTTTAAGTTGTTCATCAAAAATACAGGGGGTGTCACATGGCAGTCGATCCAGATTACTGGCAGCGACACTGTGACCGGCTTCGTGATCAACCACACCAGCAACACCTTCAAGGAATTCGCGGGTTGTGCCATTGCCCTCACTCAATCCGACCTTACTCAGGGAGAAGAATCGTACGTGTTAAATGTTGCCCCCGGACAATTTGCCTACGATCCAACCGGCAACAACATTGTGATCACGGTAAGTTTATGTTCTCTTGACAATGGTGCGGGATCTTGTCTGTCGAAGAATCTCTCTTTCACACCTTAACTCAAGCTTGGTTTGGTATTCGAAAATATTGCTCGCTTATGATGAAACAGCTTGCTTCGGCAGGCTGTTTCGCTTTTAGAAGTACTCGGAAGTTCTCGGTTCCATCTCAGTCTTTCTGAATTGCGTTTTATACAATTGCGCATAAAGCCCCTTTTGAGTCAATAATTCTCGATGCGTCCCACTTTCAACCACCTGACCGCGGTCGATGACCAGAATTTGGTCGGCCGCCAGGATGGTGCTCAAGCGGTGAGCGATGACAATGCTGGTGCGTTTGGCCATTACACGCTTCAAGGCCTCCTGGATCAAAGCCTCGGATTCGCTGTCTAGGCTGCTGGTGGCTTCATCCAACACCAGAATACGCGGGTCTTTCAAGATCACGCGTGCCAGCGCGATACGCTGCTTTTCGCCACCGCTCAAGCGGTATCCACGTTCGCCGACCACGGTGTCATACCCGTCGGGCAGATCGCTGATGAAATCGTGAATGTTGGCCGCTTTGCAAGCCTCTTCAAGTTCTGCCTGGGTGGCGTCCAGTTTTGAGTAGATCAGGTTGGTGCGGATGGTGTCATGGAACAGGTAGGTTTCTTGCGTCACCATGCCGATCTGATTGGAAAGATCGTCGAGATCGAGGTCGCGCAGATCTATGCCATCGATGTGGATGGAACCCGAGGTAGGATCGTAAAGCCGAGGGATGAGGTAGGTGAGCGTGGTCTTGCCGGCGCCGCTGGGTCCCACCAACGCCACCAGGCTGCCGGGCTCGACGCGAAAACTGACATGTTCCAGGGCATTACCCCTGGCCTGGCTGTGGTGGCTTTCTTCACTGGTTGAGGCACTAGTGCTGCCTGAAAGCGCGGCTGTGACCGATTCGGTACTGCCGTATCGACGCACGTCGCTCAACAGATGTTCATCGCCCGCCTGATAAGTAAACGAGACATCCTTAAAAGACAGCTCCCCTTTTACGTTCTTGACCCTTACCGGGTTTTCCTTTTCAACAATATCCAGAGGAAGGTCAATGACCTCGAAAACACGTTCAAAACTGACCACCGAAGTAGCAAAATCAACCGGCGCATTGGAAAGAGAAAACATGGCACCATACAAATTGGCCAGGTAAGAACCGAAAGCCACGATCAAGCCCACGGTGAACTCACCGCGGATGACAAAATAACCTCCGAAGCCATACACCAGGGAGGTGCCCACCGCGCTGACCAGGCCGATGATGGCCATGAAAACGGCTCCGATAAAAGAACGCTCGACACCTTTGTTCTTCACCTGTTGGGCGCGTTCACTGAAGCGCTCTACTTCCAACTGCCGCCTGCCGAAAAGCTTGACCAGCAGGGCGCCGCCGATGTTCAGCGTTTCCTGCATCATGGCGTTCATTTGCGCGTTGGCTTCCATCTGGGCGCGCACCAGATCACGCATTTTATTACTTAATTTTCGCACCGCAAGAATAAACAACGGCACGATAGCAATGCTGATGAGCATTAATCGCCAATCCAGTGCCAGCATGAACCCCATCACAGCGATCACCTGCACGATATTGGTCAGGATGCTGATAAACGTGCTGCTAATCGCGTTTTGTGCGCCGACCACGTCGTTGTTTAATCGGCTCATCAACTCCCCCACTTTGGTATTGGTGAAGAAGCGCAGCGACATACGCTGCAGGCCTGAGTAAAGCGCGACACGCAGGTCATAGATCACACCTTCGCCCACGCTCACTGAAAGGCGACGCTGGATCACGGATAATAAGCCGTTGACGCCCGGGATGAAAAAAAGACATGCCGAGAACAGGATCAATCCGGGTATGTTTTTTGAAGGGATGGTTTTATCGATCAACTGTTTGATCACCATGGGAGTCAACAAGGTCAACCCGGTGGTTGCCAAAATAATCACTAGCATACCCAACAGGGTCCACTTGTAGGGTTTAGCGTATAACAACACACGTTTCAATAATTTCCACGATACATGCGGAACTTCATCCGGCGCATTTGCCAGATGTTTGAATCCGCCGCCACCGCCACCGCCACCACCGCGCATAATCTCTCCTGTTATTACCCATTTTGTTTGGGTTGATTATATCCTTTTCGTGTTTTAAAACGGCGGCTCCTCAAGTTGCCCTCTTGAGGAGTCGTGTTATTGAAATAGGAGGAGAAGAAGATTGATTAAAGGATAACGCGCTAATGTGCAGGAATTATGCATTTATTGAGAAGGGTTGTAGAGATCAGGCACACTCACCCAGGTCGCAAAGACCATTTCCATTGGTATCGCGGTAGTCATGGCACACACCGGGATAGGCGCAGTGGTTTCCGCGGCGGCAGGAGGTCTGGCAGGTAGTGACAGTCTGCGCGGTGGGCTGTACTGTGGCAGTGGCTGTGGGCTGCGCTGCGGTGGTAGCGGTCGCAGCAGGTTGAGTGGCCTGAAGCTGGGCCTCTGTGGCTGTTGGTGCTGCCTGGGTGGCGGTGCTCTGCTGAGTGGCTGTGGAACCGCTTTGCGCATCAGCCACGATAGCATCCTGGATCAACTTCTTGTTTGGCCACACATTGGCGATCGCGACCACCGATCCGAGGGTAACCACGCCCATTGTGGCCAAAAACTGCCGGCGGCTCACGGCTTGCGGTCCGTTCGTTTGCATCGCGGGAGCTGTACTCAAAGGGGCTTTTTTGAAGATTTTATTCGCCACGTTGACGATCCATTTGCCATGTAACGCGATCTTGACCACCGTCAGGACCAGTGTGCTGATCGAAGAATACAGGTGCAGGTCCACCCAGGTCGAGAAATTGGCAATATCCAGGTTGAACCAGGTGGAGATCACCAAACCAGTCTCAAAAATCATGACCATTCCAAACAGGAGCAGGAAATCGATCAACGCATAAAAGCGTGAACGGGTAGATGCCTTGCCGAAGAAATGGGTGAATACTCCTTGGATCCAATTCCAGTGCCTGAACATGTGGACGATAATTATTGCAAACACCACCAATCCAAGCCATTGATGAACTGCCACACCGGTGATCTCTAAAAAGAATCCCAAGAGAAAACCGAGGAAAATTATACAATCCAGCAACCAGTTGTGTTTTTGTCTTTCTGCGTTCATTTGTACCTCTCAGGTAGATTTCTATATTACAGAGTAAATCATTTATGTGAAGATTTTATGCATTTTAAATTGATTTCAAATGTGAAAGGTTTATTTTTTGTATAGGGAATTTATTGGTTATTGAGTAAAATTAGGTCATTCATCAAGGCATCATAGGAATTATTCGTGAAATATAAATTGCTGATCTTTGATTTTGACGGTACCCTGGCGAATTCATTTCCATGGGTTTTGAATATTCTGGATGAACTGGCGGAAAAATTTAAAGCCAAACCCATTGATCATGCGAGAATTCACGAGATCAAGAATTATCCTCCGCGCAAGATCATGAAAATGCACAACGTACCGATTTGGAAGTTGCCGGCCATCTTAAAATTTACCCGCGCGCGTATGATCAATCAATGCGAGAACATTCTGCGTTTTGAGGGCGTGGATGATCTCCTTCAATCCCTGTATGACCGCAATGTGCGCATGGCATTGGTAACCACCAATACGCGCGAGACAGTACGCAAGGTGCTGGGAGACGACCTTTACAACATGTTCCAGATGTTCGAAGATCGCGTGTCCATTTTCGGTAAACCCGCCGCGCTCAAACGGATCGTCAAAAAAAGTGGGCTTGAAAAGCATGAAATGCTGGCCATCGGTGATGAGATCAGAGATATCGACGCCGCCAAAAAGGTATGCATCCCCTTTGGGGCGGTTTCTTGGGGCTTCTCTACTCTCGAAGCGTTCGAGTCGCGCTCGCCCGAGCACACCTTTACCGAAGTTAACCAAATATTAGATCTCTTTGACAGCCCGGCACAAGAAATCACAAGCGCCGTATAATTTTCCTGTCTGGAATTGGGTTATCTGGAGGGGATGATGAGCGTTTTACCGAAAATCGCGTTCTTCCGGGGAATCCGCGATGAGATCCCAAACCAGGAACTGGCACGCGAACTGGCCATGGCAAACGACACCAAGGGGGTAAAGGAAATTGCTGAACACCTGTGGGACAAGAATGAGAACGTGTGCAGCGACTGCGTTAAGGTGCTCTACGAGACCGGCTATATTCAACCGGAGTTGATCGTTCCCTATTGCGCAGAATTTCTCAAGTTGTTAATGAGTAAACAGAATCGTCTGGTGTGGGGAGCCATGATTGCCCTTTCGACCATCGCCCCTTTTCAGGCTGCGGAATTGTTCGAGAAACGAGAATTGATTATCAAGATCGTCGATCAAGGTTCGGTCATCACGCAGGATAACGGTATTAAAACGCTGTCACTGGTAGCCGCGGTAAACGAGCGATATCAAAAAGTGTTATCGCCCTATTTACTCCAATTCTTGGGCAAGTGCCGAATTTCAGATACACCCAGATACGCTGAGACCATTCTGCCGTGTGTGAACGGATTCAACCAGGATGAATATCTGGAGATTTTGCACAAACGCTTGCCGGAGTTGACATCTTCACAAAGCGCGCGCGTTAAAAAAATATTGAGGAAATTCGCCTGAATAATCAGAGAATTAAAACACATGCTCGTCAATATTTGACTCCGCTGGCAGAAGATCTGAAAATTCGTGGTTCCACACAGGAAAAAGCCATGGCATAATTGACCTCGGTTTTTCTAGTTAAGGACAGAGATCATGACTCTACTGAACTACATACTGATCGGTTTGGGTGCTTTTGGGGCTGGGGTGGTTAACGCTCTGGCAGGCGGGGGCACGTTAATTACTTTTCCCCTGCTCACCGCGCTGGGTGTGCCGGCGGTCGTGGCCAATGTAACCAACACGGTGGCGCTTTGCCCCGGGTATTTTGGAGCCACCTTTGCCCAACGCAA
>CAZRHZ010000086.1:0-8430 GCA_964599995.1 uncultured Anaerolinea sp.
GGCTGGCGGTTGGGTTGTACCCATCCGGGATGGCGATGGAGATGGTGTAATCATCCTCGGGGACATCTGTGAAGCAGACCGCTTCGCCTGTGTTGAGGGTGGTACCGCTTTTGATGAAATCACCGCCCTGGTTGGTGATGTTGATCTCCCCACCGGCCAGGCCTGTGTTGGTGATCTCGGTCTCGTCCGCCATGGCGTCACCATTGACGTCATCATACAGGTACACGCAGATGATGCCGTATCCCTTGATGGGTTCGGGGGTCGGCAGGGCGGAGGTGGGCGTTGGCGAAGGACCTTCAGTGATCGCGGGGGTGGGCACGGTTCCGAGCAGCAGCTGCTGACCTACCTGCAGCGTGTCGCAATCGTTCAAACCGAGGTTGTTCAACTCCCGTAGAACAGCAATATCGATACTGTTGAGCAACGAGATGCTCTCACAGGTTTCGTTCTCGCGCACCGTGTAGTAGATGTTCCCGTTGGCTGAGGCAGTGGGGGTGTTGTAATAAACCTGCGCGCTGACTGGTGCGGTCAGAAACGGAGAGACCAGCAAGGCTCCCATACCGGCGAGCAGGAGGACGATCACAAGGATTTTTTGTCTGGTTTGCATAATTTCACCTTTCGTCATTATAACATCATCCAAATGGAGGGTTTAGTTAACTAAAATGGACGAAAGACCTGTTATTTGCATGGAATACAATCTCAGCGTGTTTTTCATTGCGAAAGAAATAGTTGAGAATGAATGAATATCCCATTAATTAACAGCGAGAGCACAGGTTGTATCAAATTTAATTGCCGCAAGTTTTATGGTAAGGTTCACCAGGAAGGTACAAATTCCATTCACTCTCTGTTAAACCCCGATCGATCATTGTACAAACCTGCGATTTCAGGGTATCAATATCCAAATTCCATTTTATAGTGGTTGTTGCAGGAGAAAGTAAGGTATTTCCATCATCTAGAAATGATATTTCTTCTGCGCGTTGGGTATCTAATTCCTGCCCAATTTGATAATGCGTCTCAATGTCCCAAAAGGTAACGATATACTCCGAGCTCAACGCTGCAATAAACTCCCCAGTTGGATTGTATTGGATATAGGATACGGAGTTTTTGAAGGCTGAAATGGGCTCGCCAATCATCTGATGGCCAGTAATGCTCCAAAACCAAATTGCTCCGGTGGTATCTCCGATGGTCAATACAGATCCGTCCGGACTGAATTGTATACTGGTTGGAATTTCTTCGAGAGTGATCGTGTCTTTTACCAGTTTGGAGTTAATATCAAAAAGTTCAATTGTAAAAATGCCGGAAATAGCAGCGAGTGTTTGCCCATCCGGGCTTAGAGCGAGAATACATTCTCCATCTTCACAAGAAGCGAAGCTGCTTAGTTCAAAGTTGTCGGAAATATTAATGGTAGCGATTTCATCCTTCGAAACGACAACGAAGAGGGTTTGGCTGTCAGGAGTAAATACGACCGACTCAATTTTTTTCAAATAACCAGAAGCATCATGAATTAATTTGGGTGCAAATGTCTTTGTGTCCCAGATGATCAACTGGTCTGAGGTATCAATCGATGCCAGGTATTTTCCATCAGGGCTGAAAACGAATTTTTTCACATCGAATGCCTGACTTTCAAGCGGTTCGTGTAAAGGTTCCAGCGTTTGTGCATCCCAAATGATGATCCCTTTTGACCAGTCAAAAGTGGCAAATTGTGATTGGTCTTGGTTATAGGTAAGGTGATACCCAAAAGCATCTATTTCAGTACCAATAAACTGATTGCTTGAATCCAACTCCCACAGGATGGCTGTTTTATCAGAACTACCAGAAAGCAACTCTTGATTTGGGCTGAACGCTAAACTTGTAATTTCTCCTTTGTGACCGGTCAAATACTGTCCTTCTTCTTGGTTTGAGAATATATCCCAAATCGTGATCTTGTTATCAATATCACCAAAAGCGATACGGAATGGGTATCCCTCAAAATCCAGGCTGAGGATTCCATTATATCCAACGGGTATCACCTTAAAAATTTCATTGGACTCCAGGTCAAAAATGTAGATTAAACTGCCATACCCTGCGACCGCCATCTTCTCTTCGTATCGATCAAAAGCTGCCACAGTGATACGCCACACTTCTTCTGTTTTATAAGTAACCTCTCGCATTTGGTTTTGCGCCATGTCCCAAAGCAAGACTTCATTTTCACCACAGATGGCAAGCAGATTGCCGCTTGGACTAAATTTGATATATTCGATTGTTGAGAGTTCAACGCTGATTTTTGTGTTTGTGGTACCTTGATCAAGGTTAAAAATATGGATAAATTTACCGTCGAGATTCGTAGCGCTGAATGCAATGGTTTTTCCATCGGGAGAAAGGGCGAGATTGTCTATCCAACCAACTGCCCAAGGAAGATCATATTGTTTGATTTCATCTGTCACCAAATCATATTTAACGATGGTATCAGAATCTCCCACATAAACAGCAAAACCAAGATCCTGGCTAAATGAGGGTGATGAAGGATAAGGACTTGGAGATTGCAAGTTCACTTCCTTGATCACTTTCTTAGATTCAACGTCAATGATCTTGACGTTTACATCTTCATCAATGATCGCTGCCTTTTTTCCATCTTCTGAAAAAGCGGTATCGATGATCTCGCCTGTGAACCCCCGAAAATATTGGCCATGAAGAGATTGTTTTTCCAGAATGGAAAGAAAAGCAGAACGAGTCTCTAGCGAATCATCGAATCGCATAGCTTCCATGCTCAACAGAGCTGCAGTATCAAAAGGAAGGTTCATCGATTGAGCCGCCAACTGTCGCGAAAGAGCGATTTGAGCTTGCTGCCTGGCCTCATCTCGCTGAAGAATGGCTTCACTTTCTGCTGCTTTTGCCCTCTTGCTTTGGGCTTGCCAGTTGATTCCAAGAAACACGGCGATCAAAAGACCGGCCAAGACGGTTGCAATGACCCAGCGAAGACGATGTGCTGATTTCTTTTGCAGGCGAAGTTTCTCTTCCTGTTGCAGTTTTTCTTCTTGCCGGCTGGTGGTGATGAATTCGGCTTGCAGCGTCGTGGGAAGAGGGTCTTTCTTGGCTGCTGCCAAGATCAATCTTTCTGCCTGTTCAAGAGCTTCTCCCCGTAGTAAAAAACTGGCGTGTTTCTCGTGATTTTCCCACCGTAAAGCTTCGATTTGCAGTTGAGTGTGATATTTTACCCATTCCCAATCTGTATGAATGACCGCGTTTAATTTCTTTACTGCTTCGTCAAATTGGGGGCGCTTGGCTGTTGCTATTGCCTCATTTTCTTGCTGGTCGGTTTTTCCTTCTTTTGTGTCATTAAGTTCAAAGGTATCCCCGTTTTGAAAAATGATCCATTGGATTTTTTTCAAGTCGGGGACGAATTTTCCAATAGATTCCCTCCCCAGATTATCAATGATGATCGGGATGATTCGCTTATTGTTGTTCAGAGCAATATTGATCTCGTCCCTGCAAACGTTTGATCCTATAGAATGTTTACTGATAATAAAAATAAAGAGATTGGCATTTTCAATCGCCTGTTGTATTTCCATCCACCAGCGTTCTCCGATTGGAATTCTCTCCCAATCAATCCAAGTGTCTAGCCCACTACCTTGTAATGATGTAAATAGTAGCCTCGTAAAAGCGATATCCCTGCGGGAATAGGAGATGAAGATGTCAGCCATGGTGGTGGATCCCTCTGTGGATAAAGATATTTCGTTCCAGCATGCTTTTAAAGGATTTGATTTTTGTAAAGGGAAAAACTCTGTGATTAATATGGGATGATTAATCCTTAAAAACAGTGTGGAGTATACTTGAAACTTCCCGTCTGGTCGACCAGGTGGGAAGTTTCAAAAAGAAAACTGCGCCAAAGAACCGAGGATTTCGGTTTTTATGATCTAATTTTCAATGTGTGCGTTACAGATTTGCTTCTAGAAGAGAAAAAGGTGATCTAGATCAACACAGGATCGAAAAACATGAGCGGAAATCGACAATTCGTGTACAATTAAATCTAGTATTGAAACCCGTGTTCTTGAAACAGGAGGAATTATGTACCAGAAATTGATCATTATTGGACGCCTCGGAAAAGATCCCGAAATGCGTTTTACACCCAATGGACAGGCCGTTACCAGTTTTTCCGTTGCGACAGACCGGCAGTACAGTGATCAGGCAGGCAAGTTGGTCAAAGAGACCGTGTGGTTCAGGGTTTCTGCCTGGGGAAAGCTTGCTGAAACCTGCAATAACTTCTTGCAGAAGGGTAAAATGGTGATGGTCGAAGGGCGGCTGACCGTGGATCAGAAAACGGGCGGACCGCGCATTTGGACCGGCCAGGATGGAACGCCGCGGGCGTCGCTTGAGATGGTCGCCAACACGGTGAAATTCCTCTCTGCCAAGACCGACGGCACAGGCCCCGGCGGCCCAGAAGAAGACATCGAGAATATTCCCTCCGAAGAAATACCGTTCTAGGGTAAGCGCAGCATGACCGAACAAACCACGCGAAACCCGGCCAGTATTCCTCCCCTTGACTTGCCGGAGGACCTGCAGCCGGTGTATTCAAACGTCACTCGCATCAGTCACACGCCATCCGAGATCATCCTGGATTTCACCCGCATTTTACCGGCTGAAACCCGCTTAAAGGTTCTTTCGCGCATTGTCATGTCGCCGGTGGCTGCCAAACTGCTCCACCGCGCGCTTACTGAGAACATCGCCCGTTATGAGAACACCTTTGGCGAAATTCGCACCCCCGGAGAATCTCCTCTGGCCAACGATTTATTTAAAGGCGTTCATCCCCCCAAACCCCCGGAGAATCCATAAACATTATGCAGGAATTTACCAGTTTGATCGAAAAGGCCAAAGCGGTTTTTGACCAGCGTACGGCTGTGCGAGACCAGGCTTTGGTGCAGGCCCGTCAGTTAACCCGTCTGGCAGCGCACACCATCCGTGCCATTCACCGTGACGAGGTCCAGGCTGCGGAAGAATTATTAATGGAAGCCCGCGTTTTGACCCTCAACATCCAGCGTGACCTCGCTTCTTATCCCGACGTATATTACGCGGGCTATACCCAGGATGCCATCAAGGAATTTGCTGAAGCCAACTTGACCGTGGCCTTGATCCGCAATCAACCCATGCCTACCCCCGAGGAACTTGGCATCGAATACGCCGCCTACCTGAACGGCCTGGCCGAGACCATCGGTGAGTTGCGCCGTAAGTGTCTGGATATTCTGCGCATGGGCTATTCTGAAGACGCTGAGCGCCTGTTGAACACCATGGACGAGATCTATAACGTGCTGGTCACCATGGATTACCCCGACGCCATCACCAACGGCCTGCGCAGACAAACCGACCTGGTGCGTGGAATCATCGAGCGCACCCGCGCCGATCTCACCCTCAGCCTGCGCGAACAGCACTTGCAGGAAGCCCTGCAGAAGTTTTCGGAAAAATTCCCGGGAATGTAAGTGAGACCATAAATATTGGCCATTAAAGACCCGTCTTTTACACTTCAACAGGTATCAAATGACGGGTCATCATTGTTAATGTGAATATGAACAAATCAGGCAAAGATACATAAATAAATCGATCCGGGAGGAAGAAGGCAATGAAGAAAGATACCGCATTGATCGTCATTTTGAGCATCTTGTTTCTGCTTTTCATTCAATTGGCCGGCACGCTGGTCGAATCCATCTATCTGATGGATCTGCTGCATTCGGGTCTCGACGCGAAGGTGCTGGGGGTGCTTTTCTTCTTCACACCACTTCTTCTACTTCCCTTGTATAAGAAATTACCTCGCCCCCTGTTATGGGCTTGTTTTGGATTGTTATTCCTGGCTAGGGGCGTTCTGCCTTATTTGAACGTCGCAAATCGCATGCTGGCTGCCGGGCTTGGAGTTCTGGCCGTGGTGAGTTTGATCTTCCTGCTGCTGCGGGCGCTGCCCGCCGGTGAAACCCGCCAGCGTCTTGGCCTGTGGGCGGGCGCCGGGCTGGCTTTGGCTGTTGGACTTTCAGCTTTGATCCGCACCGCTTATCACGGGGTCGAGTATTCGCTGGCTCCCGCCGGAAGCTGGGTGGGTTGGCTGCTGGTGCTGCTGCTCGGCTTTGGGCTTACCCAATTAAAGCTCGATGTTGCTGCCGCTCCCGCGGAGCAGAAAAGCCGGGGCGTCACTCCGGCGGTGATGGGCATCATCCTTGTATTGACGATGGCCTGGTTCGCGTTTTCAGCGCCTGCTGTCATTTCACGCTGGACACAGGGCAATTACACCCTGATCGTGGCTGCGGTCAGCCTGTTTTCCATGGGCTGGGTGCTGTTGACCCTGCTCGTTCCGCATTGGACGGAAAAGATCAGCTCCCGTTTGTTATTAGTCTGGAACCTGATCTTTGCACTCTGCCTCACCGCCACCATCCTGGCTCAGGGAGTGAATTTCCCGGCCGCGCCTGAATCGGCACCAGTGGTGATTGCAGGTCCGACCGCCGCGCAGATGATCCTGCTCGGTCTGACCCTGCTGCTTTTTCCGGTCATTTTCATCGATATGCAGGCCTTTTTCTGTCTGTTCCGTGAAAAATCGCCTGCTCCGCGCGAACTGGTGCCGGGTATTTTGGTTGGCGCATTCCTGCTCATCCTGTTGGTGTTTGCCAACATATTCACCAACGTGTGGGGTTACGTCAAACCCATCAGCTTGTTCTTCCGGGGCAAGTATTGGTTGAGTTATTTCATCATCGCCGGCCTGATCACCCTCTTTGGTTGGCTCGTCGGCCGCAAACACAACGCGGCAACCATTAAACCCATCAAATTCCATTGGGGTTGGGGGTTGCTGCTGGGGGCGATCCTGGTTTCCTCGGTGGTTTTTGCTTTGCCCGTGCAGCCCGTTCAGGTGTCCGAGATCGACCGCACCTCCATCCGCGTGATGACCTTCAACATTCAACAGGCCAACGACGCGGAAGGTGAAAAATCCCTCGACCGCCAGTTGGCTTTGATCCAGACCGTCTCTCCCGATGTCCTCTCCATGCAAGAAACCGACTCGGCACGCATCTCCATGAACAACAACGATTACGTGCGATTCTACGCAGACAATCTGGGCTATTACTCCTACTTCGGTCCCACTCCCGTCAACGGCACGTATGGAACCTCCATCCTTTCGAAATATCCGCTTGAGAATGTACGCACGGCTTACATCTACAGCGACAAGGACGAGAACGGCATCGCCGAGGCGGAGGTCACCATCGAAGGCAGAACCTTCACCATTTATAACGTCCATCCCGACGGCTCGCCTACCGTAGACATGTCGTTTGCCCAAACCCTCATCGACCGCTCACAAGGCAAGCCTTATGTCATCGCCCTCGGAGACTATAACCTGCGGGATTATGAAGAAGCCTACCAACTGATCGACAGCGTTTATACCAATGTCTGGACGAGCGTCTACCCGACCAAGATCAGCGCGGATGGCGTGGACATGTCTGGTGAGAACCGCATCGACCACATCTTCATTTCCTCCGATCTGCAGCCGCTGAATCCGGTCTACATCCTCATCCCCGACTCGGCCACCGATCACGCCGTCCACTGGACGGACCTGACCTGGTCTGACTAGCCTACCAAAGATAGTGGGTCCCTTGAGACAAAAACCGCCGTTCACCGTCAGATTGACCTTGTCTTTGTTCCTGTTGGTCGCTTTGATCTGGCTCACCTTCAGCTTTTTGGTTGCCCTGGGCGGCCACCCCTCTTATTCTCAGATGGGGGTGTTCAGGTGGATCATGGCCGGGCTTACTTTTCTGGCGGGTATGGTGATTTTGGTGCTTTGGTTTCTCTTGCGGCTGCATTACAAGCCGGCCTGGTACCTTTCGGTTTTCATGCTGGTTGCCATGACCCTGGCAGGGCTTTTTGACGACGTTGGCTGGATCGATCTTCTGGTCATGCTGGCATCAGCGATCCCGTGCGTTCTACTCATCAAAGATCGCAAGTGGTATCTGGTAAGTACGTTGAAATCAACTGATTAATGACCTGACAATAAAACTTTCACACGAGCGGCCTGGAAAGGCCGCTCGTGCTTTCTTATAAAAGGTTAATGCAATGTATACAACCTTCATCCCTGCTCAACGTAAATTTAATATACAACGATCAAGGAGATTACGATGGATGAAGAAATGAAATCTGAAGAATTGAAAACACAAGACAAAACCTGCAAACATGTGCACCATCACGGTGGTGGTGGAGCGGCGGGCGGCTTATGGTTCGCCGGCTGGCTGTTCTTTTTGGCGTTTACCCAACCCATCTGGTGGAAAGCTCTGCTCGGGCTCATCATCTGGCCTTTCTACCTGGGCGTAGCACTGAGGTAATCTGCACAGCACATAATTGATGGAGGTGTTGAATTCATGGCACCTCCATTGTTTTCGTGATTTTGGTTTTGCCCACAATTGTCGTTATAATAGTGGGGTATGTTAAACGCTCCTC
>CAZRHZ010000086.1:8530-10716 GCA_964599995.1 uncultured Anaerolinea sp.
TTTTGGTTTTGCCCACAATTGTCGTTATAATAGTGGGGTATGTTAAACGCTCCTCAAGCCATAACAAGCGTGTTGGTAACCGTTCATCCAAAAATGGCGGGGGTCAGGGATGAAGCCAAGAAGATCTGCGCCTTCCTCAAGGAACGCGGTGTGTCTGCGGATATTTGCTGCACGGACCAGGCTGACCTGATTCAAAGGCTGCAAAATGAAAAAATTGACTTGATGATCGCCATGGGCGGCGACGGCACCATGCTGCGTGCCGGGCACCTCACCGCACCATTCGGCATCCCCCTGTTGGGCATTAACATGGGACGGTTGGGTTTTCTGATGCAGTTGACACTTCAAGAATGGCCGACGGTACTCCCGCGGCTCGTCGAGGGCGATTTTCAAATTGAAGATCGCATGATGCTCAAGGCCGACCATTGGCACGGTAAAAAGCTGCTCGGGTCTTCTCAGGTGATCAATGAAGTGGTCGTTTGCCGCGGCCACGTGGTGCACCCCATCCGCATCCGCGCGGAAGTGGATGGTTACAAGTTGGCTTCCTACGTGGCGGACGGATTGATCGCGGCCACGCCCACCGGTTCCACCGCTTACGCGCTGGCGGTTGGCGGCCCCATCATGCCCCCCGAGCTGCGCAACATCCTGATCGTGCCCGTGGCGCCACATCTTTCGATGGATCGTGCGGTCATTCTACCCGCCGGTGCCAGCGTGGATGTGTTTGTCAACAGCGACTTCCAGGCCGTCATGAGCATTGATGGACATGCCCCGGTGGACATCCACAACGAGGACCGCGTGTCGATTTCTGCCAGCCAATATCACGTGCGTTTTATTACCTTCCAGGATCCCGGTTATTTCTATCGTAATTTGAACGGCTACATGGAACAAAACCCTTCCATTAAGGTGGATTAATTTGAGTCAGGAACCTTCCTCTCCTATGTATTGTTATGCCCATCCGCAGCGCGAGACCTTGCTGCGCTGCAATCGCTGCGACCGCCCCATGTGCACCTCGTGCGCGGTGCGCACTCCCACCGGTTACCGCTGCAAGGAATGCGTCAAGGGGCAGCAAAAGATCTTTGATACCGCCCGCTGGTGGGATTATCCCCTGACCGTTCTGGTGGGTGGCGTTTTGGGCTGGCTGGGCAGCCTGCTGATCGGTTATGTCGGCTTTTTCACCCTGATCGTCGCTCCCTTTGTGGGCATGGTCATCGCGGAGGCCGTCAGGCGGGTGGTGCACAAGCGCCGCTCCAAGAGACTTCCCCTCATCGCGGCCATTTCTGCCCTGGCTGGCGCTCTCATTTCTCCGCTTTTCAACCTCCTGTTGTATATCGTGGCCATGAGTCAGGGCTACGCAGATAGTTCGTGGCTCAGCATTGTCGCATTTTTGTGGCCAGTCGTTTATGGTATTCTCATGGCCAGCACGGTCTATTATCGTTTGAAAGGCATCCGGGTCTAAAAGGGATCGAGCATGCTTGAAGAACTGCACATCGAAAACTTCGCCATCATCAACAAACTGGACGTTCGCTTCAAGAGTGGCCTGTTGATCTTTACCGGCGAGACCGGCGCGGGCAAATCCATCATCCTGGATGCCGTGGATGCGCTGGTTGGCGGCCGGGTGGATGCCGGTTCGGTGCGCAGTGGAGCCGACCGGGCTTTGCTCGAAGCCGTTTTTCGCATTCCTGAGCAAACCCGCGTTGAAATTGTCGAGATCTTGAAACGTGAAGCCCTGGATGAAGAAGAGACCTTCCTCACCCTGGGTCGCGAGATTCGCAGCGAAGGGCGCTCGGTGGCGCGCGTAAACGGGCGGTCTGTGGGTGTCGGGCTGCTCAAGGAATTGGGCCATTACCTGGTGGATATTCACGGCCAGTCTGAACACCTTTCCCTGCTGGACGAGCGTTCACACCTCAAACTGCTGGACCGCTATGCTGCCACGCAGGATGAATTAACCATCTATCAGAAAACCTATCATGAACTGCTTGAGATTCGCAAGGAATTGAAGTCGCTGCGTGAACTTGAGAATGAAGCCGCGCGACGCACGGAACTGCTTTCCTTTCAAGCGCAAGAGATCGAAGCCGCCCAGTTAAAACCTGGTGAAGTGGAAGAACTCGAGCAGGAAAGAAGCCGGCTGGCTAACGCGGAGAACCTCTCGAATTCTGCCCAGCAGGCGCTGGCTCTGCTCGACGAAGGCT
>CAZRHZ010000087.1:0-10667 GCA_964599995.1 uncultured Anaerolinea sp.
TGGGGTTGGCCTTCTCGTCATGCAAGAACTCCATCTCATCTTTCCATTCCGGAATGGGCAGTCCTTTTTTGGCGGCGCTTGCCTTGCGGGCTTCCATGAGGGTGGTGATCTTCGCGCCAAATTGCGCTTTATCGTTCAGAGAGCCGTTGTTGTGATTCTTGATGCCCACCTTCATAAAGGTTTCGGGGGTGGCACCGAAAGCTGCCATATAGGAGGTAGCCATGGCTGCGTAGAACCCGGGGAAGGTGAAGCCTGCCGGGATCTCATACTGGGCATCCGCGGCGGTGGCCAGCGAGTCGGTCACTTTTTCGGTGGCCAAGTCGGTCATTTTTTCAACACCGCCCACCATGACCACATCGTACATGCCTGAAGCAATGGCCAAAATGCCCTCGCGCAGCGCCACTCCGGCACTGGCGCAAGCATCTTCCACGCGCACGGCCGGGAGGGGGGTCAACCCCGTCCAGCTCGCCATGATGGGCGCGATATGGCCTTGATTTTCAAACAAGTCGCTGCTGAAATTACCCACGTACAACGCTTCGATCAATTTGGGAGCAAAAGGTTTGTCAAGTGATTCGAGCATTTCGACAAAGGCTTCAACGAACAGATCGCGCGAGGTTTTTCCGGCAAAAGCGCCAAATTTGCTCATGCCTGCACCAACAAGCGCGACTCCTCTGGAAAGTTTTCGTGATGTCATGGTTATGTTTCCTTTCTGCTTATTTTCGAAGATAAATGCGAGCTTTTTCCAAATTGAGCGGGGCTTCTTCACCAGGATTGCTCAAAGCCATCTTCAATTCATCATTTTCGATCTGAAAACGTCCTTTAAAAATCCCAATAATGCCAAAGGTATGCTTGGTTTGATTCATTTCGATCAAATCACCTGAAACTTGATAAGTTCCAGAAGAGGTGATGCCCATGTCTGAGAATTCACCAAAAAAGGTGCCATCGTCATTGAATTGAAACCACAAGCCTGCATAAGGTTGACCGGCGGGTTGCTGCCACTTGCCTTGAATCGCATTCATCGTTCACCTCCACAACAACTAGAGTTTGGGGACAATACCCAAACGCTGGATGCCCTCTTTGAAGGGTTCGCGAAAATCCGGGTGCATAATATTCATCAGAGCCAGCGCACGATCGCGCACACATAAGCCCTTAAGGTCAGCGATGCCAAATTCGGTCACCACGGTGTCGACATCGTGGCTGGGGATAGTGACCTGCGCCCCTTCTGATAAGACAGGCACGAGGGTTGAAATCGTTCCGTTCTTGGCAGTGGAGCGCAGCGCAATGATACCTCTACCATTTTCCGAAAGTTGTGCGCCACGGTGCGTATCCAGTTGTCCGCCAGTACCCGAAAAATGTCTGTACCCGATGGATTGCGAACAGACCTGGCCAAACACATCCACCTGCAGGGCTGTGTTGATGCTGATCATTTTATGGTTCTTGCCGATCACATACGGGTCGTTCGTGACGCTACCTTGTTGGAACTCAACGCACAGGTTGTCGTTGACGAAGTCATACAATTTCTGCGTGCCGAGAGCGAAAGCTCCAACCATCTTGCCTTTCCACAGAGTCTTCTCCGAATTGGTGATCACGCCCGCATTGTAAAGGTCCACCATGCCGTCGGTGAACATTTCGGTGTGAATGCCTAGATTCTTACGGTTCATTAAAAAGGGAGTGATGGCGTTCGGGATGCCGCCGATCCCCAACTGCAGGGTCGAACCGTCTTCGATCAGTTCAGCAATAAAAGCGCCGATCTTCTCTTCCGCTTCGGAGGGAGGTACCACCGGCAACTGCGCCAACGGCACCGTGTTCTCCACCACATAATCGACCTCTGAGATGTGGATCTGCGTATCACCCATCGTCCAGGGCAGATTTTCATTGATCTCAAGAATGACCAGATCGGCAGCCTTGATCAACTGCTTTTCAAGCACCAGGCCAAGAGATAGCGACATGTATCCGCGCGCGTCAGGGGGAGTGGCAGTGCCAAAGAACACATTGACGTGGTTCCTGGCTGCATAGAGTTTTTTGGTGGCTGCCTGGTGCAGGTTGTTGGGGATGTAGGATTCCCTTCCCTGGCTGTGCACTGCCCGATCAGCCGCTCCGTAGAACCAGTTCTCCACGAAGAAATGACCTTCCATTTCAGGCTTCTGCACAAAATCGTAGGTGCCCAGGGGCAGACACACCCAGACCTTCACATCTTCGAGCCTGTCAGCATGATTGCCAAGTTCACCCAATAAACCGGGTGGTTCAGAAGCCGCCATCGCCACGCCCAATGTCTGGTGAGACTGCAGTTTGGCAACCGCTTCTGGAATGCTGACTAATTTCTGTTGATAGAGTTCGCGCGGATTCATAATGTGTTAGGGCATAATGAACGCGGAGCCGGCCTGGTTATAACCCACGCCAGAGCCCACAAAGCAGACCAGATCACCGGAATGGACCTTGCCCTTTTCCCAGGCGTCATTGAAGGCCATCGGCAGACAGGCTGAACCGGTGTATCCAAAGCGATCCATCACCCAATGCGCTTTTTCAAGCGGCAATCCCAGAGTCTCCTGAACCAGCTTGATGCTGTTCAAACGCACCTGGGTGTAGATGACCAGATCCACATCGGTGAGGGCGAAATTGCCATTCTTCGCCAGTTCACGCATGCGGGCCGGCCAACCTTCGTGATTGACCTCGGGCGGGAAGGGTGTGACCAGTTTTACCTTGGTGCGGCCAGCTTTCACACTCTCCTCGGTGGCAGGTTCAAACGTGCCGCCGGAATAGATTCCCCAGTGCTTGTGATAGGATCCGTCCGCGAAGAAGGAGGAGGACACGAAACCCGGTTTGTCGCTGCTGGTCAGGATGGCCGCGCCAGCGCCGTCACCGTAGAAGAATGACATCACATCATTCTCCCAGTCGGCCAGTTTGTGCATCATGTAAGCGCCGATCACCATCACGTATTTCAAATTGGGATTGGATGCGATCAAGCCAGCTGCCAGGTTCAGTCCTGTCGGGAAGGACGCACAGGCGCAACCCACATCAAAAGTGCCTGCGTTTTTCGCGCCCATTTTGTACTGCGCCACAACCGATGTGGCCGGCGTGATGTAATCCGGACTGTCGGTGCCCAAAATGACCAGGTCGAGGTCTTCCGGTTTCAACCCGGCTTTTTTCAAGGCGTTCTTACCTGCTTCCGCGGCCAGATCGGATGTTGCCCAGTCGTCTGGCGCGTAGAAGCGGGTGGTGATCCCCGAGGATGCGCCAAATTTATCGATCACTTCGCCAAACTTCTCGCGCATGGCTGAGTTGGGACGTTCGATCTCTGGCAGATAAGCGCCGCTTGAGATAATCTTTGCATATCGAGTCATATTCACCTCAACAATAATGAGAGTAATTTACGTCCCTAAAACAATACCACCATCCACACTGATCGTCGCGCCGCTCACGTACGCGGCGTCATCCGTTGAAAGCCACAGATAAGTTTTCGCTATATCTTCCGGTTCACCCAGGCGGCCCAAAGGTGTTTTGGCGCGCATTCCGGCCAAAACCTCTTCCGGCATCTTCGCGACCATTTCAGTCATGATAAAGCCGGGAGCCACTGCGTTGACCCGAATATTGTATTTTCCCAACTCACGCGCCCAAACCTTGGTCATGCCGATCACGCCGGCTTTGGTGGCCACATAGTTGGTTTGTCCAAAATTACCATACAGCCCGACCACAGAAGAGGCGTTCAAGATCACGCCGCCTTTTTGTTTGACCATGAAGGGAGAAACGGCCTGGGTGCAGTTGAAAACACCCTTTAAGTTGACTGAAACCACCAGGTCAAAGGCTTCTTCACTCATTTCTTTGACCAGTTCACCATCTTTCATCTTGATGAACTGGGCGTCGCGGGTGATGCCCGCGTTGTTGACGAGGATATCGATTTTGCCATATTTGGCGATGATCCCCTCAACCCACTTTTGCACATCTGAACGACTGCACACATCCACCTTGTCGAATTGAGCATTAGGGCCCAATTCCTTGACAAGCGCGCTGCCAAGTTCTTCAGAGACATCACAAATGATTACTTTCGCTCCCTCACGGGCAAAAACCTGGGCGGTCGCCTTACCAATACCCGCCGCTCCTCCAGTGATTACAGCAACCTTGCCATTTAATCGCATCTTCGCACTCCTGTTTGAAACAGAAATATTGGGCTTGTGACCACACAACGTACAAATCATCATAACCAGTTACGGTTACAAATCGGTTACAAATCCGTTTCTTAGTCCAGTTTTTCAGTGTCACTTTTGTTTTTTTCGGATGGTTAAGGGTATATACCCTTATAAAAAGGATTTTCGATTGCATTTTGATATGAACATCTAAAATGATGTAAAATACTTTCAGGTTGATCTTTGTGAATTATTTGCATACCGTTTCAAGCAATGGAAAGAAAGATTCACGAATCATCAGCACAGAAAAATAACGCCGCCATTCATTTTTTTTAAAGAATCGAAAACATCTTCCATCGCTTGCGAACGGAAACGGCACAAGACCAAACTCAAACCACCTTTTTGATATTACCGGTATAAATTCGCTGACACCAGGTAATTCTGTTCATGCCCGTTGCCCAAAAGGGTATGAATATTGAAATACAAAACTTACCTCAGGAGGAGAAATGAAAGGACGCATCAGAATTATTTGTTCGATCCTGCTCGTGGTGGCGCTGTTGTTGTCAGCCTGCCAAAAAGCAACACCCACTGAAACCGGGGAGTCCACCACAACCAGTCCCGTGAAACTGGTTGGCGACCTGGCTTACAGTAATGATTTCGTGCTCGAAACCTATTATGTGGAACAGGGCGTCGCCCTGGCAGACATAACTGCTTTCGTCAAACGCGACAGCCAATTGGAGCTGCCGGTTGAAGGCCAGATCTTGGGCTTCCTCGACACGGATTACGAAAACAACTCCGCCACCTACTACATTCAACTGCCCATCCAGCCGGAAGGCGCTTTGAATGACGTGGACAACGACAGTGAGACAGATGCTGGTTTGCAGATCTTTGCAGTTTCTTACTGGCCCAACCTGGTGGGAACCGCTTATTCAGAAGGCGACGACCGTTCCATGGGTTGGCCCTCCTACCTGGCATCCATAAAGACTGATACCGAGAATCAGGATGAGGTGATCGGTGGCAAGCTCGTGATCTGGTCGCCTGATGAACAGCAGCAATTCCCGACCGGATACGGTGATGACGGCTTGTTGTTCACAGCAGACGATCCCGTCGGTCCCGTCCCCGCTGGCTGGGCAGTGGTCGATCTCGATCAATCCCCCTTCGCCGTCATTACGGATGAAGAACCCTCCCTCACGCTCTACGAACCCACAGACGTGGCCGTCAAAGACTACAGCGCGATGAGCTACAGCGAAGCCTTCAAGAATATGTTCGAACTCTTGAAGAACGAATACGCCTTCAACGGTATCGAAGGTAAAGCGCCCGATTATGATGCCCTCTGGGCTACCCTTGAACCAAAAGTGGCTGAAGCTGAAGCTAATTCCGATCCCATGGCTTACTACCTGGCGCTGCGCGAATTCGCCTGGTCGTTCAACGATGGACACTCCGGCCTGAGCGGCGGCGACATGGAAAATGAAGTCTTCTCTGTCGCGACCGAAGGCGGATACGGCATGGCCGGCCGCATGCTGGATGACGGTACCTTCATGATCAACTATGTGACTGCTGGTGGACCTGCAGAAGCCGCGGGCATCAAGCTGGGCGATACCCTCACCAAAATGAACGGTGAAGCCATTGCAGACGCAATGGCCAAGGTTGTACCGCTTTCTTCCCCCTTCTCCACTGATTTCTCAAAAGAATATCAACAGGAACGCTATCTGCTAAGGGCTCCGATGGGCACCTCGGCGGAATTCGCCTGGCTGGATGAAACGGGTGCTGAAAAAACCGCCACCCTTAAAGTCACCGATGAACGCGACAGCTTCAGTTTCTCGTCCATCTACAAGGGCTTCGATTCCGTGGCTCCTCCTGTTACCTACAAGATCCTGGATTCAGGTGTTGGCTATGTCAACATTTCCTCGAACTACGATGACCTGGGTTTGATCATACGCTTGTTTGAACGCGCTTTGAAGACCTTTGAAGCCTATGAAGTGCCCGGTATCATCATCGACATGCGCATGAATTCAGGCGGCGCGCCTCTGGGTCTGGCCGGTTTCTTGACCGACCAGGATATCATGATGGGTCTGCTTGAATATTACAGCAGCGCCACGGGCCAATTTGAACCCGAAGGCGAGCGTGAACAATTCTGGCCGAACGAGACCCAATATCGTTTCGACAAAATGGCCTTGTTGGTTGGCCAGGCTTGCGCCTCAGCCTGTGAGATCGAAGCCTACGGCTTCAGCCAGGTACCCGGCATGCAGGTGGTCGGCTACTACCCGAGTGGCGGCATTGAAGCCGAAGTTGCCCGCGGCCAGTTCATTCTGCCCGAAGGCATGAGCGCGCAATTCCCGACCGGCCGCTTTACTATGGAAGATGGCAGCCTGTTCCTTGAAGGCGCCGGCGTTCCCCTGGATATCGTTGTGGAAAGAAACCGCGAGAACCTGCTGAGCACCGAAGATGAAGAACTCAAAACCGCAGAAGCCTATGTGCTGCTGCCCCTGGGCGCAGGCATCGTCCCGACCGGTAACCCGATCGTCATTTCTTCAGACGCCAAAGACCTGCTCTATGGCGGCGAGACCCCTGCACTTGAAGACCTCGCCCAAGAGACCTATTCCTCTGCTGATTTGGCAGCCATGGACACCACCTTCACCTACACCGTGCCCCTGAAACAACAGCCCGTCCTCTGGCTGTGGGGTTGGTGCGCTGCAGATGAAGCCACTCTGGCGCAGAACATGGAAAACATCAAGGTGGACTTCACCCTGAATGGAACCGTCTTAGCCACCGGTGCAGATGTCAAGCAGCTCACCTACGAATCCAGTGGGTTGCAGTGTAAACTGATCTACACCGCTTTGAACCGTTTCCCAGCTGGCGAACATACCCTGAGCACCAAAGTGACCTTCGAGACCGCCATCAACGACGGCACCGCGGATTATCCCGCCGGTTACCAGGAGTTCATTTACAAAGTTTATGTCGCACCGGAATAAACTGCGACTAATGTGAAAGCAAAAGCAGGTGGATCGACTCCACCTGCTTTTCTATTTATTGAACTTGTTGATCAGATCGAATATCCTGCCTGGAAGGCTTTCAGATTGATCTCCACAAATTTTGCCTTGACTTCTCGCCGGATCACGCCCTGCCAATCCACATTCGCCAGGTTCATTATTTTTGCCAGCACGCCCAGCAGCACCACGTTCATGGTGCGCGAGTCGCCCAAACCTTCAGCGATCTCTGCGGCCTTCACCACGGTGACGTTGGCTTTTTGCTGAAGGGCTTCGATGATATCCGCAGGGTAAGCGGCTTTGCCCAACAAGATTGGTGAGGAAGGGATCTTGAACTCATTGAGGATCATCCTGCCCTTTGGATTGAGATATTCGAGCCAGCGCTGACCTTCCAACAACTCAAAGGCCACCAGGTAATCAGCGCCGCCCAATTCCATGATCGGGGAGTGCACCTTTTTACCAAAGCGCACCTGGGTGCTGACGCTGCCGCCACGCTGCGACATGCCGTGCACCTCAGACATTTTCACGTCGTAACCGGCTTCCATCAATCCTTGTGAAAGGATCTTGCCAAGCAGGATGGTGCCCTGCCCGCCCACGCCCACCAGTAGAATGCTTTGTGTATCGCTCATGATCATCCAACCTTTCTGATGGCCTGTTGCGGGCAAACCTGCAGACACAATTCGCAGCCCACGCACTGCCGCGTGTCAATGGTGACCTTCTTGATCTCTTTGTCATAAATTAAAGCCGGACAGCCCGTGCGCACGCAGCGTTTACAGCCGATGCATAACGCATGATCCACTTCACATTTACCCGTGGGCAGACCGAACTCGGCGATATCCGCTTCGCTGTACTTCTTGAGCACACATGGATAGCGCGAGATGATCACCGAAGGTTCATCCAATTCCATGGCCCACTGTAGCGCGCTTTTCACTTCTTCCAGTTTCTGCGGGTTCACCGTGCGCACATGCTCGATGCCGAGGCTCTTGGCGATGGCAGCGATATCCGCGATGCGGGTGGGCATGCCCTGCAAGGTGAATCCCGTGCCGGGGTTCTCCTGGTGGCCGGTCATGCCGGTGGTGCGGTTATCCATCACACAGGTGATCACCCGGCTGCGGTTGTAGGCCACCTGCAGCAGGCTGTTCATGCCGGTGTGGAAGAAGGTGGAGTCGCCGATCACAGCGATGGCGCGTTTGTCTTTACCGGCCTGGTCAAAGGCTTTTTGCGCGCCGTGCCCCATGCTGATGCTGGCGCCCATGCAAATGGTGGTGTCTTTGGCGTTGATCGGCTCGTTGCCGCCCAGCGAATAGCAGCCGATATCGCCTGTGATCATGGTGTTCTTAAGCAGCGACAATTCGTAGAAGAAACCGCGGTGCGGGCAGCCTGCGCACAACACCGGAGGTCTGCCTGGCATCTCAACGGGTTCAGCTTCAATTCGAGCCGGTTCCTTGTTCAGCAAGGCTTTGGCCACAATGCTGGGAGTCAGTTCACCGATATTGGGGATCTTCTCCTTGCCGACGCAGGCGATCCCCGCGGCCTTGATCTGTTCTTCCATGAAGGGTTCAAGTTCCTCAACGACATAAAGGGTCTTGACCTTGGAAGCGAACTCGCGGATCTTTTCCATCGGTAGCGGATAGGTGAACCCCAGCTTCAGATAGGAAGCCGAATCTCCGAACACCTCACGAGCGTACTCAAATGCCACGCCCGCAGAAATGATGCCCAGCTGGCTGTGATTGTCGATCTCATAATTCAACGGAGTCTGGTTCGAAAACACTTCCAATTTTTTAAGCCGGTCTTCCACGACGTAATGCAGCTTTCGCGCCACCGCGGGCACCAGGTCGTATTTCTGCAAATTACGGCGGTATTCTTTCTGCGCGACCGACTGGGTTTCTCCAAGCTCCACGACGCTCTTGCTGTGGCATAGACGGGTGGTCACACGCAGCAGAACGGGAGTGTCGAACTCCTCGCTGATCTGCATGGCCGCTTTGACCATGTCTTTGGCATCCTGGCTGTCGCTCGGTTCGAGCATGGCGATCTTGGCAAATTTCGCGTAATGGCGGTTATCCTGCTCGTTTTGAGATGAGTGGCAGCCCGGGTCGTCCGCTGAAACCAGCACCATCCCGGCATTCACCCCGGAGTATGCAAAACTGAAAAGCGGATCAGCCGCCACGTTCACGCCCACCATTTTCATCGCGCTCAACGTGCGTGTGCCAGCGATCGACGCACCGATCGCGCATTCCAGCGCCACCTTCTCGTTGGGCGCCCACTCGGCGATGATTTCTTTTTTGTATTCCGCGATGTGCTCAAGGATTTCCGTGCTGGGAGTGCCAGGATAGGCCGCCGCGTACGAGATTCCCGCTTCATACGCTCCACGGGCGATGGCCTCATTGCCAGTCAGGATTTTTTTCATCGATTTTCCTTTTGTTTGTACCCTATCGATTGCTGCGGGTAAAAAGAATGAAAATATGGCTTGCCTGATCCACAAGGGGATCGTTATTGGTGAACCAAGAGATTTTATTACTACACATAAGCATTATACGGAGAATTATGGCTGCAGCCCTGGCAGGGGCTTCCATAATCGTCACAAAAATCGGGTGATGAAAACCATGTTTTTATGCAGTCAAAAACAAAACAAATCAAGTCGAACGGATGAACACATCCGGCTTTATAAAGAGGTTGGAATTATCGTTGAATAAATCCAGAGGAAGAAAACCCGGCCAGGCTACTGCTGTTCCAGTACTTCCTGTTTGTTTGGAGAGACATTGATGGAGCGCAGAGATTCCGCACAGCGGATGAAGTGTTGGGCGGCGTTCGACAAATCCGCTTTTTTCAAGTAGCACAGGCAGATTTGCGTGGTGATCGGAGGGGTGATATCCACCATCGCGATCTTTGGATTGGAGAGATAAAAGGCCAGCCGTTTCATCTCAAGCGTCACGCCCATCCCCTTGCCGATCAGGTCAATGATATTTTCCAGTTTCTGGTCGGTGTAGATGATCTTCGGCTCAAATCCGCTTTGCTGGCAGGCCTTCACACTCAACCCATACAGCATGGTACGTTTTTCAACCAAAAGGAATTCCTCGTTTGCCAACCTGCATAAATCAATGGACTTCTTTTTTGCCAAAGGATGGTTGGCCGGGAGGACCGCCACCATACTGTCGCTGGCATACGGCAGCTTGACGATATCATCGTCCACCCCATCCGCGTCACGGATGAAGGCCAGCTCAAATTTCTGTTGTCTGAGCATTTCGCGTAATTCCGTCGAACCAGCCTGAACGATATTGATGGTCGAAAGGCTGCGGCTCTTCTTGAATTTGATCAAGACATCCGTGATGTTATATTGTGCCAGAGCGGGGATGGAACCCACGGTTAAGATTTCGCGGTCGGTATCCAGGCTGGTCTGCAAGAGAGAATTGTATTTGTCCTGCAGTTCAACGATCTGTTTGGCATAAGGCAGCAATTGTTGTCCGAACTTGCTGATCACCACCTTGCGGGTGGTGCGGTCAAAGAGCGAAACGCCGATCTCGGTTTCGATGCTCTTAATGTGTTTTGAAAGAGTGGACTG
>CAZRHZ010000088.1:0-3142 GCA_964599995.1 uncultured Anaerolinea sp.
CCTTTTCATGAACCTTGACGAAGGTGTTGCCTTCCCGAAAGGCGGTTGCCTCTGACTTGCCTACGTCGATCTGTAGATACTCGCACATCCTGTCGGTGAAACCAATGCTGGCCGATCCTGCAAAAATTCGAAGCGGTTTTTCTTCTGTGCTCATGGCCCCATTCCTCTCGGGAGTGTTTCAAGTCGATTTGTTCAAACAACTAGATTATATAGTTAAAATGACCGGTTTCACACAAACACCCCAATAAGGGGTGTCTGTTATCTTCTAATTCTGAGTTAGGCGGCGATAGCGCACGCGATGCGGTGTATCCGCCTCGATGCCAAAGCGTTTCTTGCGATCCACTTCGTAATCCGACCAGTTGCCGGGTTGGAACCATACCGTGCTGTCATCTTCGAATGCCAGGATGTGAGTGGCGATGCGGTCGAGGAACCAGCGGTCGTGAGAAACCACCACAGCGCATCCGGCGTAATCTTCAAGAGCTTCCTCAAGGGCGCGTAAAGTATTGACGTCCAGGTCATTGGTGGGCTCGTCCAGCAGGATGACATTGCCCTGTTCGCGCAGCATTTTGGCCAGGTGCACCCGGTTGCGTTCGCCGCCGGAAAGGGTGCCGACCATTTTTTGCTGGTCTGTGCCCTGGAAGTTGAATGCGCTGACGTAAGCTCGCGAGTTGCGTTTTTGTCCACCCAGCATAATGAATTCTTCCCCATCGGTGATCTCTTGCCAGACGGTATTTTCGGGGTTGAGGGCTGCGCGACTTTGATCCACGTAGGTCAGTTTGACGGTCTGGCCGATCTCCACGCTGCCTGAGTCGGGTTTTTCCTGCCCGGTGATCATTTTGAGCAGGGTGGTCTTGCCCGCGCCGTTCGGGCCGATTACACCCACGATGCTGCCGGCTGGGACGCTCAGGTCGAGATGATCCAACAGCAGTCGGTCGCCATACGCTTTGGTCACCCCTCGCAGCTCGATCACTTTATCTCCCAGGCGCGGACCGGGCGGAATGTAGATCTCCAGTTCCTCGCGGCGTTTCTCGGCTTCCTGCGAGAGCAGGTTATCATAAGCGGTGTAGCGGGCTTTGCCTTTTGATTGGCGCGCTTTGGGGCTCATGCGGATCCACTCCAGCTCGCGGTCGAGGGTTTTCAGGCGTTTGCTCTCTGTTTTTTCCTCCCGGCGTAGGCGTTCTTCCTTCTGTTCCAGCCACGAGGAATAGTTACCCTGCCAGGGGATGCCGAAGCCCTTGTCGAGTTCGAGGATCCAACCGGCTACGTTGTCGAGGAAATAGCGGTCGTGTGTGACCGCGATCACGGTGCCTTTGTATTGCTGCAGGTGGCGTTCCAGCCACGCGACGGATTCGGCGTCCAGGTGGTTGGTGGGCTCGTCCAGCAGCAGGATGTCGGGTTCAGTGAGCAGCAGGCGGGTGAGGGCCACGCGGCGCCGTTCACCGCCCGAGAGAGTCTTGACCGGGGTATCACCCGTGGGGCAGCGCAGGGCTTCCATGGCTACTTCGAGACGGTTTTGCAACGTCCAGCCGTCGTGTTTTTCGATCTCCTCCTGCAGTTTTGCCTGTTCGGCCAGTAGGGCGTCGAAGTCGGCATCCGGTTCAGCGAACAGGTTGTTGACCTCATCGTAGCGATGCATCACATCCACTAGCGACTGCACGGCCTCTTCCACCACCTGCAGGACGGTTTTGGTGTCGTCCAGAACGGGTTCCTGTTCCAGCATGCCAACAGAATATCCAGGCGAGAAGGCCATCTCCCCGGTGTAACCTTCATCTTTGCCGGCGATGATCCGTAAAAGGGTACTTTTACCTGCACCGTTGAGACCGAGCACACCGATCTTTGCGCCGTAATAGAAACCGAGCGAAATATCGCGCAGCACTTGTTTGTTGTTGGGTGGGTGAACGCGGCCAACCTTGACCAGCGAGAAGATCACCTGTTTATCATTCATGGCGTATCCTGTCGATAAAAATGGAATAAACGAAGTCTGTGTTCACTTCATTATATCCAATGTTGGAGAGAACTCGTAAACCGGTTAATCTTGAACGGTTGAGTTTTTCTTTTCAGGCTCTCGCACCCATATCGCGAACAGGAAGGTGGCGATAAAACGCAGTATGGTAGAAACGACCAACAGCACCATGAACGTCCAGCGCGCAATCAACGCGCTGCCGACCAGTGCGCCAAAAGCCAGGGAGAGGGTGACCACAATTTGATAGAACGCGGAATAGCGCGGAACCTGGTCTTTTGGGATGAAGTTCAGCATGAAATTAAAGGAACACAGGTTAAAGGCAGCCCAGGCGGCTCCGACAACGATATTTACCAAGGCCACATGCCAGGGATGTCGAATAATGAGCCAGACAAGTGGTAGAAATATGATCACCCACATGCTGGCCAATTGGATTTTGCGTGGACCAAAGCGATCAGCCAATGAGCCGACGCGGTTCAATACCAACAAGCTTGCCAGAGAGGTGACCACCGCCAGCGCACCAATGGTGGACGCGGAAAAATCCAAGTTTTTTACCATGTAGGGGTTGAAAAATGGGCCGGTAACGTTGATGCCAAAATTCCACACGGCAGCAGTGATGATCAACGCCACGAATTGCGATTGGCCTTTCATCATGTTGGCTAAAGATCGCAATGATGAAACAGAGAAATGGATCATTTTGCGCGGTTTTGGTGGGATGCGCAATCTGGCGAAGCTGTAGAACGAACAAACCCCTAAAATGAATGCCAATCCTATCGCGAACTGATAACCAACGGGTTCAACAAAGAGGGTGATCAACTTGCCCGCCATTAGCGTGGTAAGCATGCCCGAAATGCTCATGATGAAATTTCTTGAACCAAAATATCGACCGCGTCCTTCGATCGGCACAGTGTCGTTGATCACCGATACCCAGGAGGGGTATGACATGTTATTGAGGCCATCTCTCAGTACCGAGAGAACGATCGCAATCCAGATCGCGGCAGGACCTTTGAAAACCATCGGAACAAAGACCAGGAGTAGGATGGTAATGCGGCCAATAATCCCGCCAGAAACCACCACGATCTTGTGATGACGTCCGATGCGTTCGGCTAGAATGGCTCCCAAAAAGAGTGTCAGGGCGGATGTGAAACTGGAAAGAGAACTCATCAAACCAACCTGAACCTG
>CAZRHZ010000088.1:3242-10620 GCA_964599995.1 uncultured Anaerolinea sp.
GTGAAGATCCGACCCGGGTCTGAAATCGACCCTTTTTGAGAGCGAAACCCGCTCTGATTCACAATAGATTGATGCGTAGAACACGAATTATACCTGTGTCAGGTCTTAAACGGCGGTCTATTCTATAAAGACAACCGAAAAGGAACTTGTTTTCTGGTTGTTGCTGTCGATATAATAAAATATACCTTTTTGCCTTTTTCAATTAGGAGACAAATGATGGATCCCTTGCGAGAAATGACTAAGGAAGAATTGATCAATAAGGTCAATGAACTGACGGTTCTGCTTGAGGCCATGAAAAACGAGAAGAATCAAGAGGAATTGATTCACTTTCCCTGGGTAGGCAACCTTGGCAACTGGTATTGGCATGTAAAAAGTAATCAAGTCATTTTTAATGATCAGAAGATTATCGACCTCGGCTATTCACCTGACGAAATTCCAGCGGATGTGGGGTACGAATTCTTTACCTCCAAACTTCATCCTGAGGATTATGAACGGGTGATGAACAACATGCGCGATCACCTGACTGGCCGGTCTCCGGTCTATGAAACCACTTACCGTATCGAGAAGAAGGATGGAACATGGGTCTGGTTCTATGATCGGGGGAAACTAACCAAACGAGATAACGATGGTTCCCCCGAACTGCTCACCGGGATCGTTTTCAACGTGACGGAACAAAAACGTATCGAACAGTTGCTCCTTCAACAAAATGAACAGCTTGATAAATTGGCTCGCACAGATTTTTTAACCAATCTCAGCAACCGGCGCATGCTTTTTGAAAAACTCGAATATGAGACAAGGCGTATCAAAAGGACCAAAGAAGCCTTGTCCGTCATGCTTATCGATATTGATCATTTTAAAAAGGTGAACGATACATACGGTCATCTGGTTGGTGATCGTGTATTGGTGGAGATTGCTGATATCTTGCGTTCCAATGTGAGAAATACCGATCATCCTGGCCGGTACGGTGGTGAAGAGTTTTTAGTGATCCTGCCGGGATGTGCTGCTGCTGATGCGGTCGTGGTGGCTGAAAAGATCCGCTTGGCCGTTCAGGAATACAATTTCGAAGATGGTCTAAAAGTGACCATTAGCGGCGGTGTCAGGCAATACCAAGGTGAATCGGTGGATCAAATGGTCGAGTTTGCTGATCAAAATCTGTATCTTGCCAAGAAACAAGGGCGAAATCGTATCGTGCACGAAATATCAACTGATGGTTAAAAAATCGAAATGAGTGGGTATAATTAGGCCTAATTTTTTAAGGAGCGCATTATGTCCAACACACCACACCGCCGGTTCAACCCTCTGACCAATGAATGGGTACTGGTTTCTCCCCAGCGCACGAATCGACCCTGGCTTGGACAAGTTGAAGAACGGAAAAAACCAGATCTGCCGGAATATGATCCGCAGTGCTATCTGTGCCCTGGCAATGGCAGAGCCGCGGGAGACAAAAACCCAGAGTACAAGAGCACCTTTGTCTTTGATAACGACTATCCGGCTTTACTGCCCGAATCCTCGACTGCTGAAATCTCCCCAGCCCATCCACTGCTGCGCGCAGAACCTGAAACCGGGTACTGCAAGGTGGTGTGCTTCTCCCCGCGGCACGACCTGACGCTGCCCGACCTGTCTGTCGAAGAAGTGGAGACCATCATCAGCACCTGGACGCAGGAGAGCGAGCAATTGGGTGCGAAGACGGATGTCTCTTACGTGCAGGTGTTCGAGAATAAGGGCGCCATCATGGGCTGCTCCAACCCGCATCCGCACAGTCAGATCTGGGCCACCTCCACGGTGCCCAATGAACCCGCCAAGGAATTGGCATCCCAGCGTGAATACTATCGTGAGCACCACACCCCCATGCTGCTGGATTACATTGCCTATGAGTTGAAGTCCGGCGAACGGATCGTCGCAGCCAACGAGCATTTTGCAGCCCTCGTGCCGTTTTGGGCCATCTGGCCTTTTGAAGTGATGGTGGTGGCCTCCCAACCGGTCACGCGCCTGGCGGATTGTTCCGAACCGGCGCGCAGGGGATTGGCTGAAATCATGCTGCAAGTGACGCAGCGCTATGATCGCTTGTTCAATGTGTCTTTTCCCTATTCAATGGGTTTCCATCAGGCACCCTATGATGGAAACGCGCATCCCGAGTGGGTGCTGCATTCCCATTTTTATCCGCCTTTGCTCAGGTCGGCCACCGTGCGCAAGTTCATGGTGGGATTTGAACTGCTGGCTATGCCGCAGCGTGATATCACCGCAGAATCCGCGGCGAAGGTGCTGCGTGATCTTTCCATCTGATAAGAAAAAAAGAGGCCCCATGACAGCGAAAAATAAGAAGAGTAAGAAGAGTAAGAAGTACAATCAACCGCGAAAAGCCAATCCTATGATGTGGATAGCACCGCTTATTCTTACGATCGTGGTCGTGGTCATTCTGATCATCACCAACGGTGGTTCAACATCCGACCAACTCGCGGATACCATCAGCGTTAAGGATGCCGCTGATAAAATTGATACTGGAACTTACTTGCTGGATGTGCGCGAAGTAAGCGAATGGAATGAAGCCCACGTGGAGGGCGCAGTGCTGATCCCTTTGGGTGAACTGCAGAGCCGCATCAGTGAAATCCCGACCGATCAGGACGTGTTGATCATCTGCCGCAGCGGAAATCGCAGCGGTCAGGCTCGTGATCTGCTCAGAGCAGCCGGTTTAATGCGAACCACGAGCATTTCGGGGGGAATCAACGCCTGGATTGCAGCCGGTTTTCCGGTGGTGACTGGGCCTTAATCCAGCCCGGATTGAAGTGCGAGAGCAATCTCCTCGGTGATGCCGGGGAGTTTTGTTAATTCCTCAATGGGTGCGTTGCGGATGCCTTCCAGGTCGCCAAACTTTTCGAGCAGTGCCTTACGGCGCTTGGGTCCGACGCCGGGGATCGCGTCCAGGCGGGAGGCAATACCGACCTTGCCGCGCGCTTTACGATGGGCGGTGATGGCAAAGCGGTGCGCCTCGTCGCGTACGCGCTGGATGAGGTATAGTCCCTGAGAATGTCTGGGTAAAATGATGGAATTCTCGATGTGTGGTCTGAAGAGTTCCTCTTGCTGTTTGGCAAGCCCCACCAGTGGCACCTTATCCGATAAATCGAAGGATTCCAACACCTTCATCGCGCGCCCAAGCTGACCTTTGCCGCCATCCACCATCAGCAGATCGGGCAGCACCGCAAAGGAGGGGTCGGGCTTGGCGCCCACCTGCTGCTTTTCCTGCGCAGAAACCCAACGTTTGAAACGCCGCGAGAGCACTTCCTCCATGCTGGCAAAATCATCCGGACCCTGGACGTTCTTGATGTTGAAATGGCGGTACATGCCCTTGCTGGGGGTGCCTTGTTCAAAGACCACCATGCTGCCCACGGAAGATTGACCCTGGGTATTGGAAATATCGTAACATTCGATGCGATTGGGGGGCTCAATCAGGTCAAGGGCTTGCTGCAGTTCGCTCAGTGCCTGGGTCTGTTTGTTCTTGTCGGCTTCCCACTGCGTTCGCAAGGCCTGCAGGGTTTCAACGGCGTTCTCTGTGGCCATTTTTACCAGGTCATGACCCGTGCCGCGCTTGGGTACCAGCATCTGGATCTTTTCTCCACCGCGTTTGGTGTTCAGCCACTGCTGGATGATCTGCGCCTCCTCCACCTCATTGGGCAGCAGCACCTTGTCGGGGATCTGCGCGGCTTCACTGTAGAATTGCTTGAGGAATTCACTGATGACTGCGTTATCGCTGATCTCTTCAGTGCCTTCGAGAACGAAGTATTCACGTCCGATCAATTTGCCGTTGCGAATGAAGAAGATCTGCACACAGGCTTCACCCTCGCTGCGTGCCAGCGCGAGCACATCTGAATCGCTCTGGTCGCTGGTGATGACTTTTTGTTTCTCAACCACACGTTCAATGGAATTGATCTGGTCTCTGAGTACGGCGGCGCGTTCAAAATTCAGGTTTTCAGATGCGTCGGCCATTTCACGCTGCAAGCGACTGACGATCGGGTCGGTGTGCCCATCAAGGAAAGAACACAGATCGTTGATCAATTGGGCATAGCCAGCCTGGTTGATCGCGCCAATGCACGGCCCGCTGCACAACTTGATGTCGAAATAAAGGCACGGCCGCGCGTCCGAGCCGGTGATCTCGCGGTCGCAGGTCAGGTAAGGGAAGATCTTGCGCAGCAGGTCAAGGGTTTGGTGTACCGCCCACACGCTGGTGTAAGGGCCGAAATAACGTGAGCCGTCCTTGGTCATGATGCGAGTGACGGTCACCTTGGGGTAGGCTTCAGCCAGATGAACTTTGATATACGGATAGCGCTTGTCGTCTTTGAGACGGACGTTGAATTGCGGGCGGTGTTTCTTGATCAGGTTCATCTCGAGGATCAGGGCTTCGAGTTCCGAGCCCACCACGATCCACTCGAGGTCGCTGATCTGTGAAACAAGTTTGCGGGTCTTGCGATCCATATCAGCGCGTTCTTGAAAATAGGAGCGCACACGGTTCTTGAGGTTGATGGCCTTGCCAACATAGATCACCGTGCCAGAGGCATTGCGCATGATATAGCAGCCCGGTTTCTGTGGCAGTGTGGCCAGAATTCCTTGAATGTGTTCCGACAGTTCCATAATGTTTCTATTTTAACACTTGAACGCTTTCCATACCCTTCTCCGGCAGCAATAAAAACGCGGATGATGTTGCCACCATCCGCGTTTCAAAGTTATTTCAATTTATTACTGTGAATTGCTGCCGCTGCCTGTGGTCTCTGGGAAGGGCAGGATGAAGGGCGAATCACTGGGCACCAGCATGACCGAGATGTTGTCACTCAAATTGGTAATGTATTGGTAGTTCAACAGGTTCGGATTGTTTTTTAATACTTCCGCGATCATTTGCAGCGCTTGGGCTTCAGCCGTGGCCTCGATGATGCGGGCGTCGGCCTCACCCTGCGCGCGGATCACGGCGGCGTCGGCGGCACCTTGAGCAGTCTGGCGGGCCTGTTCGGCTTCCTGCTTCTTTTGTTCGACGACCAACTCGGCTTGCTGAGCTTGCTGTTCAGCTATCTGTTTCTGTTCGACCGAGGCGGCGTATTCAGTTGAGAAAGCGATGTTGCGCAAGACGAAATCCTGCAGCAACATGCCGTTGGCTTCCATCACGGTGCGCAAACCGTCTTCCACATTTTGTACCATCTCAAAACGCTTGGTGCTGATTACTTCATCCACGCGGTATTGAGAAACTTCGTCCCGAATGATGCCACGCACCTGGGCGCGGATTAATTCCACATAGCGGTCCTGCCAGGCGATGTGAACATCAACCACCTTGGTTGGGTCGATGGAAAAGATGACCGAGGCGTCCACGTAGATTTCCTGTCCGTCCAGGGTACGTGCGGCGATCGAATCATCTCCCTGGATGGCCCCCTCGGAGGGTGCGATGGACATGGTGTAGGTTTGCTGCGAGATGGGGTAGAAGACTACGTTTTCGGCGAATGGGATGATCCAGCTCAATCCGGGCTGCAGAGCTTCCTTGCGGTAGCCTTCAGGCTTTACGGCCGAGATCACCACACCCCGCTCCTGCGGGTTGGTGAAGACCAATCCTGAGCTAATGGTGGTCATGATTATGGCGACGACCAGGCCAACAATCACCAGGGATCTCCCTTTTCGCAGGGGATTTTTGCGCGCCGCGCGATATACGATGAAACACAGGATGGCAACCCAGACCACCCAGATGAAACCTGCAAAACCCTTTAATAAACTGGCGATGTCCATTTCATTCTCCTCTAATGAGCAATATCTAACATTTTGATTATATAAGGAATTTATCAGTATTTGATTAGATTCTTTGCGTATGGATATCAGTATAATAAAAGCCATGAAAACCCACATCGGCAAGATTGATGAAGTCGTCATTGTGGATGGCGAAACCTGCCTGCGTTTGGAATGCGCCGCGCTCGATTCAGCCATGCCTGGTCAATTCGTTCAGGCTTATTCCGTCGACACTTCCGAATTGCTTCCCACACAGCTCTACCCCTGCGGCCATGCGAACAATCATCTCTTTTGCGGGAAGATTCCCAGAAGCTGGGAACCAGGTGTGGAACTCCATCTGCGCGGGCCGCGCGGCAACGGCTTTCATTTGCCCCCACTGGCACGCCGGGTGGCCCTGACCACGTTGGATGTGTACTCGCCTAATCGCCTGCTGGGACTTGCCGACCATGGAATTAAAAATGGGGCTGCGGTGACCCTGTTTACCGACCGAATCCCTTTACAACTGGCTCCTGAGATCGAAGTACTGCCTTTGAGCGAACTCCCGCAGGTTAAAACCTGGGCGGATTACATGGCAGCGGCTCTGATCCTGATAAAACTCTCATCACTTAAAAATCAACTCGGTTTGCCATCTGATTTCTCCAGGTCGCTGAACGTGGAAATCTGTCTGGAACTGCCCATGATCTGCGACGAGAATTCAGCCTGCGGTGCCTGTGCAGTGGAAACTGTGAAGGGATGGAAACTGGCCTGCAAGGATGGACCGGTTTTCAATCTGCAAGATCTGGCGGGTGGGGAGGAGGGGCATGCCTGACTCCACCCGTGATCTGGGCTTGACCTCCCCGTGGATGAACGCTTCGGGGTTCATGGGCTATCTACCCCAACGCCTTGAGAATCTTCCTTTTCCACCGGGGGCATTCGTCACCAATCCGATCAGCCTCGTGGGGCGCGACCCCGCGCACAATCGTGGCGTGATTGCCTACCCCGGAGGTTTTCTTCTGCATACCGGGCATCCGAATCCCGGCTTGAAGAAAGTACTGAGAACTTACGCGGATAAATGGCGCAGACTTCCTCTTTCGGTCTGGCTGCACCTGCTGGTCTCGACGCCCTACGAATGCGAACAGATGGTACGCGAAGTGGAAGGCATTGAAAACGTTACCGCCCTCGAAATCAGGCTCTTGCCGGGCATGGGCGTGAAGAAGCAACTGGAAATCATTAGCTCCGCAGCGGGGGAACTGCCCGTCTTTCTGAACCTCCCCATGGACGAAGTAAACCTGACATTGATCGATCGTCTGCCGGAGATTGGTGGGATCGGATTGGTGCTCTCAGCACCGCGGGGGATGATCCAACAAGCCGGGAAAATGGTTCAAGGCCGCCTCTTTGGTCCCTCGCTGCATCCGCAGATGCTGACCGCGCTTCATCGTCTGCGCGGGGTCGATCTGCCGGTCGTGGCTGGCGCTGGCATCTTTTCGCTCGAACAGGGGGAAGCGGCCTTGTCCGCCGGTGCATCCGCGGTTCAGGTGGATGGTTGGTGCTGGAAATTCTAGGGAGTGAATTTACATCTCAAGCGAGATGGTGACCGGGCCGTCGTTCTGCAAATGAACGTACATGTGGGCGCCGAACTCCCCGC
>CAZRHZ010000089.1:0-10547 GCA_964599995.1 uncultured Anaerolinea sp.
CCGATGGCCGAGGCGTCCATTAAGTTGATCGGATCGGCGACCATGCCGGCTTTGAGATATTTCTCAACGCTGGTGGGTTCGTGAAAACGGGCGTAAGGGTTATGCACCGCGTTGGCATGCGCATTTACCGCGAATGGGGCGAAGGCTTCTTTCTCCCAACGGTATTCGTGCATGTAGCGCCGCATGATCAACGCGTTCAACGCAACGAAGGAAAGGCCTTGGTCGGCTTCCCAATCTGCGTCTGCGGCGGTGGCCAGCTCTGCAGTGATCTCATCGCTGGGAGAGTCGGTCATCTTTTCAACGCCAACCGCGAGCGCAGTCTGCACCTCACCTGAAGCAACCGCCATGACAGCGGTGCGGAACGAAGCCGCCCCCGAGCTGCAGGCAGCTTCCAAACGGATCGCTTCGGCATGGCGCATGCCGATCCAGTCGGCGATATAGGCTCCCAGGTGCTGCTGGCTATTAGCTGAACCGGACATCATGTTACCGACATACACTGCGTCCACCCTGTCCAGACCGGAATCCAACAAGGCAGCCAGGGAGGCATCACCGGCCAACTCTCTGAGAGATTTCTCCCAGTTCTCTTCTACTTTAACCTGACCAATTCCAATGATGGCAACTTCGCGCATGGATAATCCTCTACTAAGTAGTCTTATTGGATTATAACGGCGTTCTCTATCAGGAACTATCAATTTGGCGGGTGGAAGTTACCAGCAGGGTAGCGTATAATTTGGCTATCTCAATGAATGCGAACGGACACCCCTGAATGAATCGAAAAAAACTGAAAATCTTAATTATCGCCTTATCGCTGATCCTTTCGTCCTGTTCGATTCTATCGGGGAGCGATCCAGCATCAACTATGCAAGCCACCGATGCCACCACAACCCAAAGTGAAACCCTCACACCGATACCACTTGCTGCCAACACGGAAATTACCGCTACGCCTTTTCAACCAGCCTTCGAACCCAAGGACTTAACCCTCTACTGGTCCCCGTCTGTTCCACAGGAGTGGGTGAGAGAATGTGAAGGTGTGCAAATCGCGGTGAATCCGCTAGACGCTGATCTTCTGGTCACAATCAGCCTGCCTGATGCAGATTATTCAAGCTACGCCAAGTTCACACGTGTTTTTGTAGTTGGGGTAGCATTCCCGACGGTAACGGATGGGATCAGCCTGGCTGATCTGCTTTCCATTTGGAGTGGTGGAGTATCTGGCAGCGGAGAATTCGCGAAACTGGTGTTGACGGATAACACAAAAGCTGTTTTTACAGAAATGTGGGGAATCCCTGCTGAAACTTCTGTCCAGGTTCTGCCATCCAGCGAGATCGTCAATCAAGTCTGGAGCACCACAGACACGCTGGCCATCCTTCCTTTTGAAGCCATCGAACCGAAGTTGAAAATTCTAAGGGTGGAAGGCATCAGTCCGCTTGACCGGCCTATGAATACCGCTGATTATCCGCTGACGATCCTTTACACACTGGCTGGGAACGAAAACGCTTTTGCCAACGGGCAAACGCAGATCACTCAATTGATCACCGATCTGCCTGGGACGAACCGTGATGAAACCAAAATGACGGTGGTGGTAACGAGTGGTACAACCGCCCTGGCGCGGGTGACATTGTGGAAAATTGATTCCAAGGGCATCGATTACCCGATTGATCTGGTCAAAGGATGGTTTCAAAGTGCCGACCTGCGTCATGTGAGCAATGAAGTCTCTTTTCTTGAAGAATGCGAATATACCGACGCTTATACCATGCAGTTCTGCTCCAAACCTGAACATATTCAGGTGCTTGAAGCCCTGGGGGTTAATGTGGTGGAGTTGACCGGGAATCACATGAAGGATTACGGGACAAGCGCTTTTATCGATACGATCAAAATGTATGAGGATCGAGGTTGGCTAATCTATGGCGGTGGTTATACTTTAGAAACGGCCAGACAAGCGGTTACCACCGAGATCAATGGAAATCGGATTGCCTTTGTTGGCTGCAATTCTCCCATCGTGGGACCTGAAACCATTTGGGCCACTGAAACCAAAGCGGGTGCTGCGAAATGTGACTACGATTGGTTGTTCCAGGAAATCGCACGCTTAAAATCAGAAGGATATGTCGTATTCACGACCTATCAAGACACCGAAATTGACCTGCCGATGTATGACGCGTTCTTCCGCATTCCTTTTCAGGAAGCTGCAAAAGCGGGTGCGGATGTGGTGCAAGGATCGCAGGCTCATGTTCCCATGGGATTTGAATTCGAAGGAAATTCGCTGATCCATTATGGCTTGGGAAATTTCCTATTCGACCAAATGGAACCCAACAACATCCGCGAGTTCATCGACCGGCACATTGTTTATGATGGTAGGTATATCAACACCGTATTGTTGACTGCCACGTTGACTGACTGGAGCAAGCCTGTTCCAATGAGCGAATCAGAAAGACAGACGTTTCTGGATGAAATGTTCACTGCCAGCGAAATGAGGTAGAGATGAAAATTTATGATGTAACCCTGACGATCCATGAAGGCATACCGGTTTGGCCGGGTGATGATGAGGTGATCCTGCAAAGGCGAGCCAAAATCGAGGAAGGTGCCCACGCCAACGTATCTTTCTTATCGTTGAGTGCGCACACCGGCACGCATGTCGACGCGCCTTACCATTTTTATGCAAACGGTACCAAAGTGCACGAGATGCCGCTGGAGGTGCTGCTTGGTCCCGTTCTGGTGGTGGAAGTGCCTGTCTCGACGCAAGTAATCAACTCTGACGCAATTCGCGCACTTAGCATTCCAGGCGGAACCGAGAGATTGATTTTCAAAACCCGCAATTCGCAATATTGGGACGAGAAAACAAATGCCTTCAAGACTGATTTTCTCGGTGTGGATGCCAGCGGCGCAAAGCAACTCGTTGAAATGGGGATCAAACTGGTTGGGATCGATTATCTTTCCATCTCCCCCTATAAAATTAGCAAACCCACCCACGACGCTCTGCTCGGCGCAGACATGGTAATCATCGAAGGGCTCGATCTGCGTCAAGTGGAAGCTGGTGTTTACAATCTTCATTGTTTGCCGTTAAAATTATTTGGTGCGGATGGCGCACCAGCACGAGTGATCCTGACAAAGGATTAAGATTTCGTCGCAGCATCACACTATTACTCAAAAAGAGGTGTAAATGATCGATCTTCCTGATTCTGAGATAGTTCCGTTGTCGATGGAGCACAATTTTTGGACCTGGTCGGCCCAGTCCAAGGTGAACCCGATCCCGGTAAAAACCGCCAAAGGCGTTTATTTTTGGGACACGAACGGCAAACGCTATCTGGATCTGAACTCGATGACCATGTGTGTCAATATCGGGCATGGCGACGAGCGTGTGATCAATGCCATGGTGGACCAGGTGCGCGAACTGACCTTCGCGGGACCCGGCATGGCCACCAAACCACGCGCCGTACTTGGCAAACTTCTGGATGAGGTCACTCCGACCGGATTGTCAAAATTCCTCTACACGCTGGGCGGCGCAGACGCGAATGAAAATGCCATTAAACTGGCCAGAGCCTACACGGGTAAATTCAAGATCCTTTCGCGTTACCGTTCTTATCACGGAGCGACCTATGGCGCCATCGCGGTTACGGGCGATCCGCGCCGCTTAGCCTGGGAACCCACAGTGATGCCGGGTGTGGTTCACTTTTTGGATCCATATCGTTACCGCTCCACTTTTCACAGGACGAATCCAGAGATAAGTGACGCGGATTTCTGCCAGGACTATTTGAATCATCTCGAAGAGATCATCCAGTATGAAGGACCTGACACCATCGCAGCAGTGATGATCGAGTCGGTGACCGGCACGAACGGCATCTTTGTTCCCCCTCCCGGATACGTGGCCGGGGTGCGCAAGCTGTGTGACAAATACCACATTTTGATGATTGCGGATGAAGTGATGAGCGGTTTTGGCCGCACTGGCGAGTGGTTCGCGGTCAATCATTGGAACGTGGTCCCGGACATCATGACCATGGCCAAGGGGTTAACTTCAGGCTACGCTCCGCTGGGCGCGGTTGCCATGAAACCTGAGATCGCCGCCACGTTTAATACCAAAGTGTATCAAAGTGGATTGACTTACAACGGGCATCCCGTTTCTCTGGCAGCCGCAATTGCCAACATTCAGGTGATGCAATCGGATCACCTGATCGAAAAAGCCAAAGAGACAGGCAATGTGATGGCTGAAATGCTTGCGGAACTTGTAGAGCGGCATCCCTCCGTGGGAGAAGTCAGGTCGATCGGGTTGTTCGGGGCCGTTGAACTGGTCAAGAATAAAACCACGCGTGAGCCGGCTGCGCCATTTGGCATGAGCAGCCCTGAAATGAACGCGGTCAAGCAGTATCTGCATGAACACGGAGTGTATCTTTATACGCACTGGAACATCATATTATTGATCCCACCATTGATCATCTCACAGGATGAACTTGCTGAAGGGATCTCGATCATCGAGAAGGCGATCGAAATCACAGACAAAGCCGTCTGATTTTGGAGAAAACAATGGAAAACGTAGAAAAAATGGTCATCCTTGGAGCCGGCCCGGCAGGCTTGTCTGCTGCTTTATATGCAGCCAGAGCAGACCTATCCCCGTTGGTAATCACTGGCATGCAGCCAGGCGGGCAGGCTTCTCAAACCAATACCATTGAGAACTATCCGGGGTTCCCGGATGGGGTGGGTGGGGCTGATCTGGCTGACCTGTTCCAACGGCAGGCTGAACGTTTTGGTGCGCGCATGGAATTCGATTCCATCGTTGAGGTTGATTTTTCAAAGAAACCTTATTTGATCAAGACGTATGGCAAGGAAATATTTGCCGAAACCGTGATTGTGGCAACCGGTGCAAGCCCGGTAAAACTAAATGTGCCAGGCGAAACTGAATTCGTGGGACGCGGCGTTTCATACTGCGCCACTTGCGACGGTTGGTTTTTCAAGGATAAAAAAGTGGTGGTGATTGGTGGTGGAGATAGCGCTTTTGAAGAGGCGATCTTTCTCACCCGATTTGCCAACGAACTGACCCTCATCCATCGCCGGGATGCCTTTCGGGCTGGAGCGATCCTGCAAAAACGGGCACGTGAGAACCCCAAGATCAAATTCCTGATGGACTCGGTTGTAAAAGAGATCAAAGGCAACGGTAAGGTGGAACACGTGTTAGTGGAGAACGTAAAAACCGGCAGCCAAACGATCCTGGATGTGGACGGTGTGTTCGTTTTTGTCGGTTTTACCCCGAACAATGTATTATACAAAGACCAATTGGAAATGGATGAGCAAGGATTCATCAAGATCGATGCCAAAATGCACACCAGCGTTGCGGGAGTGTATGCTGCCGGCGAAGCAGCGGATTCCTATTTCAAGCAGGTGATCACGTCTGCCGGGATGGGAGCTGCAGCCGCCATCGAAGCCGGGCGCTACCTGGCAGACCAAAAATAAGTAAAAAAACCTCCCGACATATTCTCGGGAGGTTTCGTTTCTAAAGCATTCAGGTTACGGGGTGGGGGTTGTCTCCACGGCGGCTGAGGTTCCTGACCATACGAACACGCGGTATGCACTGATCGTGCCGTACTGAACGTAGATGGGTTCCCCGTCGCTTGTCGAGCCATTCTGGCGGACGACTACGACAGACCACTTGAAGACGTGGGGAGTGTTGTCCAGTGGTCGCATGTTGGCTGGAACGATCAACTTGGTTTCGGTCACGTATTGCACCAGTTTCTTCTCACCGTTTGACGCGACATCCTCAACGGTCACAGCGTAGGCTTCTTTTTCACGCAAGGTACCGACCGAGGCCCATTGCAGGGTGATGGTGTCATTGATATCCGAATAAACAGTGCCATCGGCGGGCAGCAGCAGGCTGGCCTGACCATATGGAGGTAGCAAAGTGGCCGTGGGGGATGGACCTGCGGTTGGTTTTCTATCGCACAACGGAAGTGAAAGCTGCATGCCTTCGATCAGGAAATCAGAGGTAAGTTGATTGAAATTCTTGATCGATTCCTGGCTGATGCTGTAGTTCAACGAAATTCCCATGAGCGTATCGCCAGATTGAACGGTGTATGGCAGGGCATTGCAAGCCTGGGCGGTGGCTTCTGCTGCACTCAAAGTCGCTGTGGGCTGTGGTGAAGCAGTGGGGGTAGGAATTGGGATCAGGATCGTTTGCCCTTCCACCAGGGTTAGACACTCAGCATCCAGGTTATTCAGAGCGATAATGCTGTTGGCTGAAACCCCATGAATCGCGGCCAGCAAACTGCAGGTATCTTCCGCTTTAACCACGTAAGAAAAGGGTGGCATATTGGTGGGGGTTGGAGCTGCAGTAGGTTCCTGTGTAGGCGCAGGGGTGTTCGTGCTCGTGGGTGTTAATGTGACGGTGGGGGTCACGGTGGGTTCTGTGATCTGGTTGGTGGACTTTAAGATCACATAAATCAGCGAGGCACCCAGGCCGAGCACCAGCACCACCAGACCAAGAGCGGCTGGCAGGCTCAATTTCAATTCAGGTAATTTCGGGCCCTGAACCGGATTGGGTGTGGCGGATTTGGTGGTCGTGGTGAAATTGCGGCCGCAGACCAGGCAGCGGGTGGCATTTTCGCTTAATCGCGTACCACAGGTAGGACAAACTTTATTGGGTGAAGTATTGGTTTCTGGACTCATATTCTCTATTTCTTTCGTAGTGATCCGAAGTGAAAATTATAACATCACCAGGGGGCACTGGTTTCCTTTGCATACTGAATGAGGTTGTGATAATCTTGACCTTGATGAACAACACTAGCCTTTATTTTCACATACCCTTCTGTATCCGAAGATGCAGTTACTGTGATTTTAACACATTTGCGGGCATGCAAACTCACCTCGACTCGTATGTCAAGGCTTTGTGTCAAGAGCAAAAAATGCTGACGCAAAACCAATCTGAACAGATCAGGATCGGGACGATCTTTTTTGGCGGCGGGACGCCCTCCATATTGAGCGTCACTCAGTTGGAGAAGATACTCACCACCGCTGAGACTTGCTTTCTTCTTGAGCCGCAGGTGGAGATCACCCTGGAAGCCAATCCAGGAACTGTAACACGGGAGTATCTGAAAGAGATTCGTGCTCTGGGGATCAACCGCGTCAGCTTTGGCATGCAATCCGCCCGACCTGAAGAGTTGCGGCTTCTGCACCGCCTGCATACCCACGAGGATGTGATCAACGCGGTAAAGTGGAGCAAGCAGGCCGGCTTCGAGCGCATCAACCTGGATCTGATTTTTGGCATCCCGGAGCAAACTTCTGAAAGCTGGGCACAAACGCTTGAATTCGCGCTGAAGGAAAATGTGGATCACTTTTCACTTTATTCATTGATCTTGGAAGAAGGTGCCCCGCTGGAAAAGTGGGCGAAGCGCGGCTTGATCAATATACCAGATGACGATACTTCTGCCTCGATGTATGAATTTGCCATGGATCGCCTAAAAGAAGCCGGTTTCACGCAATATGAGATTTCCAACTGGGCCAGGCAGGGAAAGGGTGATCAGCACTGCCAGCACAACCTGCAGTACTGGCGTTACCTGCCTTATCTTGGGCTGGGAGCCGGTGCGCACGGATTTGTGGACGGGACACGCACTGAGAACGTGGGGGGCATCGCTGAGTATATTCAACGGATGAAAGACGGACAGCCAGTGGGTTTTCCAGGGTCACCGGCTTGTAAGGAACTCCTTAAGCTTTCCCTCTGGGACCAAATGCAGGAATTTTTGATGGTTGGATTCCGTCTGACCGATGAGGGAGTCTCCAGGTCGGATTTTCAAAAGCGCTTCGGCAGATCGCTTGATGCATTATTCCAACCACAAATTGCACGATTGATCCGTCTGGGCTTGATCGAAGCGTTTGGAAGTGATCGGGATCGATTGCGATTATCCAGGCGCGGACGACTTTTGGGAAACCAGGTTTTTGGTCAATTTGTGGGGAATATAGAACCTGTAGATCTCAAAACTGAGTAGATCAAAATACGTGAACCTGTGTGCCATAGCCGGTGGTCTCGATCAATTGGGGATCTGCCACAGGCGTACACCAACGGTAGAGCCAGCGAGCCTCATCTGTTTTCATGTTGATGCAGCCATGGCTTTTTTGAACGCCAAAATCCTGATGCCAATAAGTACCATGAAATGCTACGCCGTTGGTCATTTCAAAAAACGAAACCCACGAGACGCCTGGCAAAACGTACGCGCCGTTCTCATAATTATTATAGGGCTTTTCGTTTCCCATGTGTTTGGAAAGCATTTTTGATTGGACGTGGAAATATCCCGTTGGGGAATTCCAGGATTCTTCTCCCGGGGGTGTGTAATTCAACCCTGAAGAGATCCTGGTTTTCAATACAACGTTGCCATTTTCATAAGCAGTCAATTCCTGCTCAGCCAGAGAGACCTCGATAAATTTCTTGTCCGGCGAAACCTCTGTGCTGAGGGGAGAATACTCAGACGGTTCCAACGCGCGGGCATGTTTGGCGGGGATGTAATAATCCATATTTTCAGAGTAATCCAACATTTCGTCGCGCAAGCGGTACCAGATTTCGCCATCCGGGCCTTCATCAATCCCAACAGCTTGATGAACGGTGTCGTAATACAAGCGGTAAGATTCAGTCCAGACCCCCGGAGTGCGCTGAAAATAACTTTGCGTAAAGGGAACGGTAATTTCTATGGGTGTCAATCCCTCGGGCAAGGATGAGGGTGCCTGGTTAAGTTGGACTTTGACGGGTTGAACCTGGGCACAATGAATATATCCTCCCCACACACGATACCAGAGCGGGTTATAGATCGGTTTCTTGTCGGAAATTACCTCGTAATAGACAGGCAGCACCTCGTCGCGGTAGCGTTGGAACTTGATCGTGCTTTCTTCATCAGGCCGGCTGTAAACGCTCAGGGATTTGGAGGAGTCAATGGCAACACGCACCAATGCACTGCTTTCTTGCAGCTCGCCAAAGTCAAAGAGCGGCTTGAAAGCCAGGCTGGAAAGCGAAAGACCAGCCAATTTGAGGAAATTACGGCGTGAAATATGCGGACTCATTGTGTCAGAATTATACCAGCACTGAAAGTCAGGATTGTTCAGCGAGATGAGGTAGATCTGCTTTTAAATAATACCGGCGAAAGGCCTGGATCTCGGCGAGCGATTTCTTCAAGTTTTCTCTTAACTCTTTTTCAAGTTGTGGATTGGAGCCTTTGCCTGGCTCAATAGAGAATGAACCTGATTCGCCAAGAATCAAGCGGATGTTCCCGCGAGATTCAAACCAGCGCAGCGCTATTTCGGCCAGTTCTGGAGTGACTGCTAACCGGCTGGACAGCGATTCCAAATCAAGAGTTGGGATTTGGCTTGCCAGGTGAGATTTCAGTTGTAGTGCGGTGGAATTCAGCAAGGAGTCCAACTCGTTTTCAGGAGGGAGAAGGCCAAACCAGAAGATTCTGGCAGGGTGGACACGATGGATGACCTCATCCAACACTTTTTGGCTGGGAGGAACCGTCCAGATCACCAGGTTCTCGGCGGGGGATAGTTCGTTACGGGGTTTCCCTATTTTGGCTCCAGTAACTGAACCTTCACTGAAAACCTCAGGGCGATATTTTTCGATAATCTGCTCAAGTTGCAATTGTGGATCAGCGCTAAAACGACAGTCGATATTCTCTTTGACGAAATTCTTTTTCGTGACCAGTTCGATTTTGGTTTCAGAGGAACGGAAATCGAGCCATTCCAACTGAACCTGGGGTTTGCCTTTATAGGTGGAACTGCGTGCGGTAAAAGCCAGGTCGAAGATCCCCTCAGGTTGAGGAAAACCCGCTCCCTGCCACCAGACGAATTTGGATGGCAGCCCTTGGGCGTCTTCGACGAGAACCTGCAGGTGCTCACGCGTCTTGCCAACGGGGGTCGCACTACGCAAGGTTAGATCCCGGGCGGCAAAAACGGGTGGTGGATTGCTAGCTCCAAAGGGGGAAAGACGATCCAATTCTTGAAGCAGGGTTAAGTCGATTGAACCGGGCTGCTGCCAGGCATCGATGCGTAGTTCCTTGACGAGAGGAAGCGCTTCGGATTCTTTTTCAACATATTGATCAAGTCCACGGCGGAAGGCGTAAAAATTTTGACCATCCAGCGATAATCCCGCTGCCATGGGATGCCCGCCAAAGGAGTTGAGCAACTCTGCTTGCCGGCGAATGGCGGTAGTAATGTTCACCCCTTCGATCGATCGGGCAGAACCATGCAGTTTGCCCTGCTGAGAACCAACCAGCAGGATCACGGGGCGGTGAAAAAGCTCCACCAGGCGGCTGGCCACAATGCCAACCACACCCGGGTGCCATTCAGGATGCGAAAGGATCAGTACGGGGTGATCGAGCAGGGAGGGATTGCGCTCGATCTGCACAAGGGCACCCTTGAACACGTCATCGCAGCGCATTTTTCGTTTGGCGTTCAGCCCCTCCAGTCGGTTCACGGTCACCGCCAGGAAGGAAGGATCTTCAGAAAGCAGGAACTCCACCATTGGGTTGGCGTCATCCAGGCGGCCGATGGCGTTCATGCGTGGGGCCAATGAAAAACCGATGCCTTCC
>CAZRHZ010000090.1:0-10488 GCA_964599995.1 uncultured Anaerolinea sp.
TTTAAAACCTGTCATGATCGTGCTTGAAGTATTTTCGGAGCTCGACTCGTAAACCGATTTGTAATCCTTGTAAGAATGGTAGGCATGGGTCATCTCGTGCACGATAGTTCCGATAAATTCCTTATCCCCATTTGGGTCATCAGAAAAAGTTGAAGGTGTATTTGCTAGATCATAAACCCGAATGGTACGATTCCAATAGGCATAATCCCCATAAGCGTTCGGATTTGGCTGATTTGTGTCAGGATCGATCTGTACACTATTTCTTTCGATACGCGTGAATTTGGTCTTGTTCCAAAAGGAGGTCGGCAGCTTCTTGAACAAATCGTCCAAAAGGCGCAATTCACGATCAGTCCATTTGGTGGTGCCATCCACTACATCAATGCCGTAGGTGGTTTTAAAGTATTCCTTGGTGATGGGGGTTGTGATACGCTGAAAATCTTGCGCGGAAAAAGTAACCGTCCAATTTCCCGCAGCCGAGTTGACCAGGCCGGTACCGCTGCCGGTTCCATCTGCAAAAAACGCGCCTTCCCAGGTGCCACCCCAGGTCTGTGAAATACTATTCCCGGAGCATGAGGCCGTCATCGTCCAGGATATCGACCCGTTAACCGCACCACCGTCACCCCCTGCATAAGTGCCGCTCAGTACGCCATTGTTTTGGAAGGTGCAGCCGTCTTTGTCACCCTGGCCTGTGAGCGTGCCGTTGACCGCACCTCCCGTAGGCGGGAAGGTGATTTGGATGGTGTTGCAGATTCCTTGGGTACACAACTGACCATTGGCCGTGAGGGTTTCAGTCTCAGCAAAGACCACGTTTGGAAAGCTGGAAAAGATGAAAACACTGAGAAAAACGGGAATGAGGAATTTGGTTATTCGGTTCATACTGCAGCCTCCATCAGTTACCAATAATTTGTTGAATCTTCTTAGAATTCTTGAAACTAAGATTTGAGCAACCGTAAATATAAAATATTCGGAAACATGAAATATATTAGCATTTTCAACCCGTCAATGTCTAGTAGGTAAAATGAAAGATCCTCAACAATCAATTCAATGTTGAGGATCCGACTATCTGGCAGTTCGATTGGTTATTGATGATAAACGTCAGGATTAAAGCAATAAGGCAGTTTTTTCTCTTGTAGCCCGGCGAGCATGTTTTCCACAGTCATGGCGACCATACGCCGGCGGGTGGCTGTGGTGGCGCTGCCGATGTGCGGGGTGATGATCACATTCGGGAATTTCAGCAGAGGATGCCCCTGCGGAATGGGTTCGGGGTCGAAGACATCCAGCGCTGCACCGGCTATCTGCTTTTTTTCAAGTGCTTCGACCAGGGCGGAGTGATCCAGCATGGCCCCCCGGGCTGTATTGATGAGGTAAGCAGTGGGTTTCATCATGGCCAGTTGTTCACGGCCGATCAATCCACGCGTGGCGGGGGAGAGGTAAGCGTGCAGGCTGACAAAATCAGAATTTTTCAGCAATTCTTCGAGTGAAACGTAGTGTGCGTTCTCGATGGCATCGTTTTCAGGTTTGCGATGCGGTTCGTAATACAAGACCTTCATGTTGAACCCGGCTGCGCGCCTGGCCATGGCCTGTCCGATGCGACCAAAACCGATCAGGCCAAGCGTGGCGCCAAAAACGTCCACACCACACAAAACCTCGGGTCCCCACGGACGCCAGATGTTCTGCTGCACTTCATTATGACTCAGCACAACCAGGCGAGCAGCAGCCATCATGATTGCCCAGGCAAGATCAGCGGTGGTTTCAGTGAGCGCACCGGGGGTATAACCAACTGGTAACTTGTGAGCGGTGGCCGCGGGAATGTTGATATTATCCACGCCAACCGACATCTGGCTGATCACTTTGAGTCGATTCTGCGCGCCATGTTGGATGAGCGATTCGTCGATCCGGTCACTCAACATGCTGAGCAAACCGTCCGTGGCAGACAAGTTCTCCATGATCCATTCGTAAGGCGGAGGGTTCTCTCCAGTCCAGATCAGGGTGTCATAGGCATCGATGAGCGGCTTAAGCAGATCGGGGTAAAGCCGGCGGGTGACGAGGACTTTTTGTGCGCTCATGGTTCTCCGTTGGTTCGATTGATTCTTAGGCATACCTGGCTTTGATGGATGGGATCAGATATTCCTCGAAAGCACGTTCTTGATCGTATTCCGGCGACCAGCCCCAATCTTTGGCGGCGGGTTTGTCGTTGACATCCGCGGGCCAGGTATCCACAATGTGCTGGCGAGCTTTGTCAGGTTCGAAGGTCACCACGGCTTTCGGGAAGGCTTTTTTCACCTGGTTATGGAACTCTTCTGCGGTGGGGCTGAAGCTGGTCACATTGTAGACCAACTGGGTCAGTTTTTCGCGCGGAGCGTCTTCCAGCAGGAGCAGAGATTTGACCGCATCTGGCATGACCATGAAGGGCAAGGTGGTGTCGGGGCGCACAAAACAGGCATATGAGGTGCCCTGCGCGGCGTGGTGCAGCATCTCGGGGCCGTAATCGCTGGTACCGCCGGTTGGGACGGTGACCGAGCTGACCAGGCCTGGGAAGCGGATAGCGCGAAAATCTACTGTGATCTTGGTGTGATCCGCGGCGAGCTGGCGATAGTTATCAGTGTAGTAGCGTCCGAGGTGCTCGCAGTAAAGCTTGTTGATGCCGTACATGGTGATCGGCTGATTGTAATCACATTCGCTGATCTTGCCGGCTTTGGCTTTTTCTTGCAGGGTGGGAAGGCCGTAAGCCGCGATGCTGCTCGGATAAATGAATTTGACCGGGCGGCCCTGCCATGAGGACTGCTCCACGGCCAGGCGCAGCAGGTTTAGGGTGCCTTCCACGTTGACGCGATGGGCGGTTTCGGGGTTGTATTCAGCCTTGGTCGAAAGGATGGATGCCAGATGGTAGATGGTGCGGATCTCGAATTCAGATACCAGACGTCCAAGGAGCATCAGATCAAGGATGTCGCCCAATATAAAGCGCTCGCAGTAAGGGCGCAGCGATTCATCCAGAGGCTGCACATCCATGGCGACAATGCTGTATTTTTTCTGCTCTCCCAGGTGAGCGATCAAACCGTGGCCGATCTCTCCGTTTGCTCCAGTGATCAGAACGATCTCTTTTCGCATATTTCCTCTCCAGTCTTATGTGAAAACTAATTGTAAGAATGATTTCGATTTATCAACAAATATGGAACAATTTTACACAGGCTTCGTCACACCTTACAGGTATCATTCATCCTTTCCTGCTGGATAAATGATAAAAAAGGTTCCGGTGAGACCACCAGAACCTTTTTTCGATTACGCTTCTTTAGGGGTTCGTTTGAACCAGGTTTTCCATTCCTGCTTCTCCCACACCACCAGGATGGGTGCGGCGATGAAGATGGAAGAGTAAGTACCGCTCAACAGACCCACCAACAGGATGACTGCGAATTCACGCAGGGTCACGCCGCCGAACAAGGCCAGTGACAACAAGAAGAATTCCACGGTCATGAGCTGGGTGTTGATCGAGCGCTGCAGAGTTTGCACGATGGAGTGGTTGGCAAGTTTCTCGAAATCGAGTTTGCGGTAGATCGAGCTGTTCTCGCGAATGCGGTCGAACACCACGATTTTGTCTTGAACCGAGAAACCAATGACGGTTAAAACAGCGGTGAGATAGAGAGAATCGACCTGCCAGCCGAAGAATTTGGCACCATAACCGGTCAAAGCCAGCACGATCAGAACATCGTGGATCATGGCGATAATGGCGCAAATGCCATAGCGGAAGGCGTGGGGGATTCCGCGAAACGCGAAGGTGATGTAGATCACGATGGCAAGAGCTGCAAAACCGACCGCTTCCAAAGCGCGAGTGGTGACACCCTGGCCGATGGAAGGTCCAACGGTATCGGCTTTCTTGATGACGATCTCGCTGCCAGAAAGAGTTTTCAATTCATCCAGGATCGAGGTTCGCACTGCATCATCCAGAGCGGACGAGCGCAAGATCAAGGTATTTTCACCACCGCTTTGGATCTGGGCATCGGTGATGGCGTTGGCATCATAGATCTCCTTCACCTGTTCTGTGGAAGGAACTGTGCCGGCTGCGAATTGCACTTCCAGGTAGGTACCACCCTTGAAATCGATGGAAAGAGGCATGCCATTGACTCCGAGCAGGATCAAACCTGAAACGATGATCAACAGCGAAAAGGCAAAGAAAAAGTAACGTTTTCCAAGAATATTAAGCATTGGTTATCCTCCTATGCACCGAACCACTTTTCATGGCGGGCAGGATTTATTAGGTCGATTACAATGCTCAGGAAGTTGCGTGTGACCACCAGAGCCGTAAAGAGAGAAACAGCAACGCCCAGCGCAAGGGTCAGGGCAAAACCTTTAACGATGCTCGCACCAAAGGCGGAACCGAACCAGAAGAGGATGATGCTGGTGATAATGGTGGCGATGTTGGAGTCGCGAATGGCGGGCCAGGCACGTTTCCAACCCAATTCGATGGCCTGTTTCAAGGTGCGGCCGTTGCGCAATTCTTCTTTAAGGCGTTCAAAGATCAGAATGTTCGCATCGAGGGCGCTGCCAGTGGAAAGCAGGAAACCTGCAATGCTGGGCAGGGTCAGGGTCACGGGAATCAGCTTGAACAGGGCAAAGGTCAGTCCAGCGTAAATGGCAATGGAAAGGACAGCCACGGCACCTGGCAAACGATAATAGATCAGCATGAAGAGAACCACGATGGCGAAGCCAATGGCACCCGCCAGCAAGCTTTTATTGAGAGAATCCTCACCGAGTGAAGGTCCAATGATGCGGCTTTCGACCACTTCAACTGAAGCGGGCAGACGGCCGTAGCGCAGGGTGACAGCCAGGTTGTTGGCTTCTTCAGAAGTGAAGGTACCATTGATCACGCCTTTACCATCGATGGTATCGCCGATGGCCGGGCATGAGATGACTGTTTTGTCCAGTACGATGGCAAGGAATTTGTCTTGGTTGGCGGCAGTGTATTCCTTGAATATATCTTTTTGATCAGAAGTAATCTCAAAGGGCAGATAGAAACCACCAGTTTCATCCACGGCGACTGAAACATTCGAGATGCCGGAACCAGACATTACGGTGTGGAAAACATAATCCGCGGGCTCAACCAAACCATCTGAAGTGACGGTGGGTGTGACGCTGCCATCATTGGTGACCGCTTCAGCTAAACCGTAATCAGTGGTGATGATGGTGCCCTTGGGTAGAAAAGTATCACCAGCATCGACAAATTCCAACTGTCCCGTTTGTTTAATGGTGGACAGAACTTCGTCCGTGTTGGTCAAGCCGGGGAATTCAGCCAGGATGTATTTGTCGCCGGCGACCTGGAAGCTGTTTTCGCTGACGCCCAGGGCGTTGGCGCGGCTTTCAAGGATGGCCGCGGTGTCTTCAAGCGCTTGCTTGTCAACCACCGTACCTTCTTTGGGTGCCAGCAGCGCTTGCATACCGCCGCGCAAGTCCAGACCCAAGACAGGATTCAAAGTGCGTTCAAAAGTGCCGATTTTGATTCCGGTGCTGCCTTCAGCTCTGGGCAAGTCCACCCAGACAATCGCAGCCACAAGAACGAGGATCAAGATGAAGTTGATATAACGACGACCCATATTATTCGTGACCTCCGGTGCAAACAAAATCCAGCTCGCACTAGCGCGCGCTGGCGGGAACTCAAAGATTATACTCCAATTATCTCAATTGTTATTTATTTTGATTTTATCTGGGAAGAGTCTGAAAGCAGCCGATCGATCTGATTCATGGCAAATTCAACCATTTCTACAGCCGAGTAATGGTTGGTGTCGATCAATATATCTGTGTTCTTTCTCGCGTCGCGTAAACGTTCCAACTGGGTCTGATATTCCGCCTGAGTCCAGTTAAGATTCTTGCGTGCCAGGGTGGTTTCGTAGGAAACTTCGAGATAGATCAAAATATCCGGGTTGGTGATGCGCCGCCACATGTCGGGCACGTAGGAATGCTCCTGGGCAATATGCCGGCATGGATAGCCTCTGGCACTCAACTCGCGGATCAGGGTGGTTTTCCCTGAGGCGCAGGCGCCAACGATTCCGATCAAGGGTAGATCATGTTTGAAGGGCATGGATTCACCGGAAATCTGGTCTGAACGGATAAGGGTCAGCGAGGAAGCATCAATGGCGGTACCGGCAGGCGCACGGTCATGCGCCTGATCTGGTCGGTCTCAGCGGAGGTGGAGCGCATCACCACCACGCTCATGTCGTCGTTGGGCCGGTTGCTGTCAAGCCGCATGGCGTGGGCCAGGATTGAGTCTGCCATGTGTTGGGCAGAGGGATCCTCTTCTTCAAGCAGGGCCTGCAGATGGGTGCAGATGTCGAAATTCTCTCCGGTGCGGTCGCCCGCGTCGCGGATGCCGTCTGTGAAGAAGACGATTGTGATGCCGCTTTCCAACCCGAACTCGGTAATGGACGGGCGAATGTTGCGGGAGGTGCCGATGGATGTGCTGGAGGTGGAAACACACTCCACCTGATCGCGGCGGGCGATGAACACTGGCGAGGGGTTGTTGCGCGTGATGACGATAGTGCCGGTCTGCAGATCCACAGAGAGGATGTTGAGGGTGGCGGTCACTTTGCCGGAACGTTCGGTAAAGAGCGCGTCGGAGGCGGCCCTAGCCGCCGCACCATCCCGCACGCCCTCAGCCAGCAAGCTGATCACCTTGCGCACCACCAGTGTGGAGATGTTCTTGGCGCCGCGACCTGAGGTTTGGCCGTCCGCGAGCACCACCGATACGCCGCCGTTTGGTCTTTCAACCACTTCAAGCGTGTCGCCGCTCTCGGAGGTCGCGTATTTGTTGGTTTTCGCCATCCCGATGTGAATTTCCATAAGGTAGATTCTACATCAAAGGAAAACCGTAATTCAAGAGGCTTTTGTTCTAAAGACACGCTGAAACGCAAGGATCCATCATTCATCCGCCATTTTCAGCAGGCTCCTGAGTTTCAGGCAGGCAGCCAACGCGTCCTCACAGGTGATCTCCACCCGCCGGCCATTGATGCGCTGTGCTCCCTCGGTTTTGGCAGCCGATTCCGCCAGGCTGGTGTTGCGGAAGTCCACCGTAAGCTTGACCGGATGGACGGGCGGGAGGGGCTTGGGTGCATTCCCGGCAGACAGCGCTTGCACCGCTCTGGCAGCACCTGCTTTGATCAATTCTGCCGTGGCCTGTGGTGGCAGACATTGTGCTGAAAAGCGCCCGGTGGCCTGTTTGACTTCCGCGGTCTCCACGCCTTTGACCCACTCCCTGGCTTCAGCGCAGACCGCCTGGTCGCCCGAAACGAAAAGCACCGGAATTCCAAACTGGCCGCATACCGTGGCGCTCAGTCCGAACTCACCGCACAAGCGGTCGTTCAAATATAGGTCGTAAATGTGACCCGAACAAGTGTGGTCGCAGATGGCGTTCATGGTTCCGCTGCGGGCGTGGTAACCCACGCACAGCACCGCGTCAGGTTTATCCTGGATGCCTTGAAAGACTGAAAGGGGAGAGGACAATCCTGAATTGAACTGGTTGACGCCTACCAGTTCCTCAACCAGGATGTTGGTGCCGTCCTCGTGTCCGTCCGTGACGATCACCTCGTCTGCGCCGGCTGATCTTGCACCTGCCACGGCTGCGTTCACGTCCGCGGTCATCAAGTGCCGAAAACGTGCGTGCTCCGCATGGGCGGGATTCACGTGACGCCAGCGAGTGACTCCGGTGATGCCTTCCATATCGGTCAGGATCAGGATTTTCATGAAGTTCTCCTTAAAATACATTATTATCTATCCCAAAGTTTAACATAGGGGGCGAAAATCGAAAACTGTATTTTCCTTGACGGTTGGGAAAGTGGAGAGTATACTTTACCGGCCTGTCAAGAGAATGACGGGTAACGGAATTTTGACAGGAGTATTGCAATGGTACCTCTTCCAAAACGGAAACTTTCAAAAGGTCGTCGCGATCGCCGCAGGAGCCAAGATGCGCTGCAGGCAGCCAATCTGGTTCAATGCAGCAATTGCGGTGAGATGCGCTTGCCCCACACGGTCTGCCCGAACTGCGGACAGTACCAGGGTAAGGAAGTGCTCGACCTGGGCAAAGAAACCAAGAAAAAATAAGTCATCACTCAAAAGAAATAACGGGCTTAATAGCCCGTTTTTCTTTTAACGCGATTATTTCTCACTCCCATGAACAAAAACCGTTCAGGGCAGGAAGTCACGAAGAACACAAAGAAAACCATTTATTGTGGAATCTTGAATAATCCTGGTTCAGGCTTGATCTTCGCCAAGGAAAGTTTCTTCTGCGGGGGGAGCGTCAGACTCGAAGGGCGTGTAGCGTGCCAGCAGCCGGCCGGGGATCATGCCCTGGATGAACTCACCCTTGCGGTTGTGTTCGATGTGATCGATGTGCCCTTGTTCGTGAAAGAGAGAGATGAGCTGGCCTTCGCTGTAGGGCATTTGCACCGAGATGCGGGTATAGTTCTCATAGAGTTCGCCCTCGATCATACGCAGCAGGTCCGGGATGCCAGTACCGCGCAGCGCTGAAATGGCCACCGCTTTGGGGAAATGCTCGAGCGCTTCCTGGGCGGCTTCGGGATAGGGGAGCTGATCCATTTTGTTGAGCGCCACGATCATCGGGATGTGCTCCGATTTGATCTCTTTCAGCGTTTCCTCCACAGCCCTGGCCTGTTCCACGGCATTGGGGTGGGTGATGTCGACCACGTGGATGAGCAGGTCAGCCTCAGCGATCTCTTCCAGCGTGGCCTGGAAGGCCGCGATCAATTGGGTGGGTAGTTTCTGGATGAAACCGACCGTGTCGGTCAGCAGCGATTCATGTCCACCGGGCAGTTCGATCTTGCGTGTGGTCGGGTCGAGGGTGGCGAAGAGTTGATCCGCGACCAGCACGTCTGACTTGGTGAGGTGGTTGAGTAGTGTGGACTTGCCAGCATTCGTGTAGCCAACTAAGGAGATAAGAGGGATGCGAGAGCGTTTACGCTGGGCACGGTAGCGCTGCCGATGGGCGCGCACCTTCTCCAATTCGTCTTTTAGATATTTGATGCGCTTGCGAATCTCGCGCCGGTCTACTTCGAGCTGTGTTTCGCCGGGTCCGCGCAGGCCGACGCCACCCACCGAACCGGAGCGTCCGCCGCCACCGCCAGCCTGGCGGGCGAGGTGAGTCCAGGCACGCGTGAGCCGAGGCAGGCGGTATTCGTACTGCGCCAGAGCCACCTGTAGGATGCCCTCGCTGGTGTGGGCGTGCTGGGCGAAAATATCGAGGATCAGGGCGGTGCGGTCTACCACGCGCACGTGCGGACCGAGCACTTCTTCCAGTTCGCGCAAGTGGCGTGGGGAGAGTTCGTTATCAAATAGAACCACATCCGTCAGGGTCTCTTCCACCAGGGCGACCACTTCACTTACCTTACCCGAGCCGATGAAAGTGGCCGGGTGGGGAGAATCCAGTTTTTGTGAGGTTTCTCCCACGATCTCCAGCCCAGCAGTCTCTGCCAGGCGCGACAGTTCACCCAAAGAATCGTCCAGCGAGATCAGGGAGGGTTCATTTCGCAACTCCACGCCTACCATAAAAGCCCGTTCACGGGGCCGAGCAGTGGGAGTGGTTCTTTTATTACTCATTTTATTTTCCTTTTGACCATTTCACGATGCGCTGCATGGCTTCTTCCATGCGCTCGGTGGCAGTGACCAGCGAGATGCGCACATAACCTTCGCCGTGCGGCCCATAGATCACACCGGGTGTGGTGCTGACCCCGGTCTCTTCAAGCAGCCTGGCGCAGAAACTCATCGAATCTTTTTCTCCGTTTGGAAGCCCTGCCCACACGTAAATGGCGGCCTTGGGTGGTTCCAATTTAAAGCCAGCTTCGAGAAGGCCTTTCACCACAATGTCACGGCGCTTCTTGTAGATCAAGTTTCGATCTTCGATCCAGGTTTGGTCACCTTTGAGGGCAGTTGCGCCGGCGGTGAAGACGGGTGTAAAGCCCGAGGAATCCACCTGGCTTTTGTAATTAAAGATATAGTCGATGATATCCGCATTGCCAACCGCCATTCCAAGGCGCCAGCCTGCCATGTTGTAGGTCTTGGAGAGCGAATTGAACTCCACCGCGACCTCGCGCGCGCCGGGAACCTGCAATATGCTGGGGGCCACGTAGCCATCAAAACACACGTCGGTGTAGGGCGCGTCGTGTGCGATCAGGATGTGATGTTGGCGGGCGAACTGGATAACACGCTCGAAGAAATCCATGCTCGCTATCGCGCCGGTCGGATTGTTGGGGTAATTGATCCACATCAACTTGGCGCGTTCCAGAACATCCGCGGGGAAGGCGTTCAGATCGGGCAGGAAGCCGTTCTTCTGCTCGATCGGGAAATAATAGATCTCCGCGCCGGCAATGATGCCACTGGCGCTGTAGACGGGGTACCCGGGATCGGGCACGAGCACGATGTCGCCGGGGTTCAACACCACCTGGCTCAAGGTGAACAGGCCTTCTTTTGACCCGATCAGGCCAATGATCT
>CAZRHZ010000091.1:0-10380 GCA_964599995.1 uncultured Anaerolinea sp.
CGAGTTATTTGTCTTGGTGGGTGACATCGGGCGTATGAACACGGTCTTTAAATTCTACTACCAGGCCTGGACCTTCTTTGGTTTGAGCTCTGCTGCTGCCTTGGTTTGGCTGATCCCGGCTGTGACCACGCGCTGGAAGACCTCCACCTCCACGATCTGGCAGGTATGTCTGGCATTGACCATCTTCGGTGCGGCGCTTTACCCGATTACCGCGTCAATCGACAAGATTCGCGACCGCATGTCAACAGAAACCCCGGCCACCCTCAACGGCCTCGAATTCATGTCCACCTCTCGTTATTATGACGCGAACGTTGACATGGATCTTAGCCAGGATTATCGAGCCATCCTGTGGATGCAGCAAAACGTACAGGGTTCACCCGTCATCGTTGAGACCAACACGGTTGAATATCGCTGGGGTAATCGCTATACCATTTATACAGGTTTGCCCGGTGTGCTGGGCTGGAACTGGCATCAACGCCAGCAGCGCGGATCCATCGACAACAACGGCATCGTCAATCGTCTCAACGACATCACCGTTTTTTACACTACCGAAGATGTTCAGATCGCGCTCGATTTTCTAGACAAATACAACGTTAGCTACATCATTCTCGGACAGATGGAACGTGCTTATTTTCCCGGTGCGGGTTTGGACAAGTTTGAACAGTACGACGGCACCTACTGGGAAGAAGTCTATCGTGAACAAGATACCGTCATTTACGAGGTGTTTGGTGGAGATTAGCCTTGGCTGATATTCTTCGCTTTCTAAGTTGGTATCTGGTCATTTTTCTGATCGGATGGATCGGTTTTCCGATCATTTTCCGGTTCCTGCCGCATCTTCCCAGCCGCGGATACGCGCTCGCTCGCGCATTAGGGTTTTTGATCTGGGGTTACATTTTCTGGCTGTGTTGTTCACTTGGCATCCTGCAAAACAATCTGGGGGGTGTGTTGTTGGCGTTGATCGTATTGGTGGCAATCTCGATGTTGAGCTGCACCAAAGGTATTGGACAGGAAATCCTCACCTGGGTCAAAGAGAACAAGCGAACTATCATCACCATGGAGGTCTTGTTCTTCCTGTTTTTCGCGATCTGGGCGGTGGTGCGTGCCGCCAACCCGGATGTCACCTACACCGAAAAACCCATGGAGTTGGCTTTCATCAATTCCATCCTCAAATCACCCAGCTTTCCCCCTCAGGACCCCTGGCTCTCGGGTTACGCCATTTCCTATTACTACTTCGGCTACGTTTTGATCTCCATGCTCATCCGCCTGACCGGGGTGGCATCTTCCGTTGCCTTCAATCTCAGCTCCGCGCTTTGGTTTGGTCTGACCGCCCTGGCTGTTTATGGCATCGTTTTTGACCTGCTGGCTTCGGGCAGGATCAAAGCCGGCCATCAGAAAGCGGATCATCATACTTGGGCCCGCGCAGGTGCCTGGCTCGGACCGCTGTTTGTGTTGATCCTCAGTTGCCTTGAGGGTGCCCTGGAATTTCTCTACTCCTGGGGCCTTTTTTGGAAAGCCGACGCCCAGGGTACGTTGACCTCGAAGTTTTGGAGTTGGCTGGCCATTAATGAATTGAACGTCGCTCCGTCCACACCGGCCACATTCTTCCCATCGCGCTCAAGCGGTTGGCTGTGGTGGCGTGGATCGCGTGTTTTGCAGGACTTGACTGTCAACAACACTCCCATCGAGGTCATCGACGAGTTCCCGTTCTTCTCATTTCTGTTGTCTGACCTTCACCCGCATGTGCTGGCCATGCCCTTCGTTTTACTGGCTGTTGGCATCAGTCTGAATATATTCCTTGCTCCCGGTGGGTTTCTCTGTTACGCTGAAGGCTCCCTCCTCAAGTGGTTGAAACGCCTCGTCACATGCTGGGAATTCTGGTTGATCGCTCTTGTCATGGGCAGCCTGGCCTTCATCAACACCTGGGATTTTCCCATCTATGTGGGCTTGTTCTGCCTGGCAATGGTTTTCGGTCGTGTGCGTCAAAGCGGATGGAACTGGACTCGCATTTGGGAGTTCATCAAGCACGGTCTGACCGTCGGCATCGCGGGGATTCTGCTCTTCCTTCCTTTTTACCTTGGTTTCAGTTCTCAGGCGGGCGGCCTGCTGCCCAGCATGGAATTCATGACCCGCGGCGTTCATTTCTGGATCCTCTTTGGCGTGCTGCTCATTCCGATCGTGATCTGGCTGCTGTATCAGTTCAACCCGTTCAAAAAACCTCACCGCATCGTACACGGGTTAAAAATCGCGTTTATTGTTTTTAGCTTGTTCTTCCTGATTTCTCTTCTGTTCGGTGTTTTGATCTTGAGTGCAGACCATCTGGCTATCAGTATGCAGTCCTCTTCCAATCCGCGTATCTCCGCGCTTGGATTGACACTGGCCAATGCCGTACAAAGCTTCGCTAATTTACATGGCAGTTCAGATACCGGTATGATCGCCCTTCAAACGGTGTTGCGCCGTTTGACCGCACCCGGCACCTGGATCACCTTGTTCCTCATGTTTGCCGTTCTTTGGGTCATCTTGTTTGGAAAAGAGGAACAGGAATCCTCCAGCGAAAACACGACATCTGAAGAAAAAAGTATTCAGATGGAGAAACCCTCCATCAACAAGTACTTCGTGTGCCTGTTGATTCTGATGGGCGTAGCTTTAACCACCTTCCCGGAATTCTTCTACTTGCGCGATCAATTCGGCTGGCGCATGAACACCATCTTCAAGTTTTACTTCCAGGCCTGGATTCTGTGGGGCATTGCCGCTGCCTACGTTAGCGTGGATCTTCTTTCCAACCTGAGAGGTAAACGCAGGGGCATATTTACTACCCTTTGGATATTGACCATATTGGGTGGGCTGGCCTATCCCACCGTCATGTTGTGGAACAAGACCAACAGCTTTAAACCCTCTCACTGGACTCTGGATGGTAACGCCTATATGCAGACTTGGCACCCGGACGATTATGCCGCGATTCAGTGGCTCGAGGATCAACCCCTGGGTGTTGTGGTTGAAGCCATCGGCGGCAGTTACTCCGATTACGCCAGGGTTTCCACCCGCACCGGGTTCCCCACGGTTTTGGGTTGGCCTGGCCATGAGGGGCAGTGGCGTGGCGGTTATGCCGAGGTCGGTACCCGCGAGAATGACATCAAGACCTTATACACCACCACGGATTGGGCTTTGGTTAAGTCCATTATCGAACAATACAATATCCGCTATATCTATCTTGGACTTTCAGAAGCAAATTTATACGCCACGGACGCCGAATTTCTCAAACAGCATCTGCCGGTCGTATACGAGAACAGCAGCGTGACCATCTTTGAAGTTTCTGATCAAAAGGGAACGATGACTCCATGACTCTACTAGAGATTATTTCTGAATTCATCGAAAAACGGTACAAGTGGCTTCTTGCTTTGGCTGTGCTGTTGGCAGCCTTCCTGCGTTTTGCCTGGCTGGGTTCAACTACCCTGGTAAACCACGAAGCACAAAATGCGCTTCAAGCATTTGAGATCATTCGCGACCCTTCATCCGTTGTAATTGGTGGCCAGCCTGGATATGTCGGACTGACTTCATTTCTTTTCTTCCTTTTTAGCGGCAGCGATTTTTTTGCCCGTTTCTGGCCTGCCTTGTTTGGCACCTGCCTGGTGCTTGTACCCGGGTTGTTCCGCAAGCGCTTGGACGATGTTACAGTCCTTTTGTTAGCCTTCCTGATCGCCATTGAACCGGGGCTGGTGGCCCTTTCACGCACAGCCGATGGTACGATGATCGCCATCACATCTCTGGCTTTGGCTGTCGGTTTTCTTTTGAAGAGAAAGGCCATTTTAACGGGCATTTTCTTGGGGTTGGCGTTGGCTGGTAGCGAACGCTTCTGGCCATTGATCATCGCGGTTTATGTGGCAGGGCTACTCGCTTATGGACCTGCTCTGAAAACCAAAAAGCTGGATGAAGGATCAAAAGGCAAAGACGGGATTAATCTTTTCCGATTGATCTTGTCCGTGGCGGTTACCATCCTTCTCGTGACTACAATATTCCTCTCTGTGCCAAAAGGTATCAGCGGCATCGGAACCAGCCTGTCGTTTTTCGTGAAGTCGTGGGGGCGGGGGGCAGATCTAAAGATCGGATCTTTCCTCCTGATTCTGCTCGCAGCGCAGTCTCCGGTGCTCATTTTTGGCGTTTGGGGCATGATTCGCGGCTTGTTGGAAAAATCTTCACTTTCACGTTTTCTCGGCATCTGGTGGGGTATCGGCTTGTTGTTGGGACTGTTAAGCTCTACCCGTGATGTGTGGACCATTGTCCTGATAAATCTTCCGGGTTACATCCTGACCGCATTGCAGCTCAAGCATCTTCTGAAAAAAATACTCTTTGAATCAAAGATTGTGGTGTTGATCGAAACAGTGGCAACGGTCAGTTTGTTCGTGTTTTCCATGTTGAACCTGCTGAATATGATTAATTTCACACCCTCCGATCCCGTCATGTTCCGCAACCGCTTGATCGGCATTCTTTTACCCCTCGCGCTGTGGGTCGCGTTTACCATGCTCCTGGCTTGGGGGTGGGATGTTCCCTCAACAAAGAGCGGCTTGATGCTTGGCATCGCTTTGCTGTTCGGGGCTTTACTTGTCGGTTCAGGGGTTAAAGCAACCGGTCTGGGCAGCCGTCCGGCAAACGAACTTTTCGCCAGCGGCAGCTATATCAGTGGCGAAAAAGATCTGCTTACCGCGGTCACGGATATTTCGCGTTGGAATAGCGGGCAGGCCACCCGCATCGATATTGATCTGGTCGGGCTCGATTCACCCTCCCTGTCTTGGCTGCTGAGAAATTTTGAGAAAGTGACCGCAGACTCAGTTTTTCCTACTGACGAAACTCCATCCATACTCATTTCTGGTATGGATTCCATGTTACAATCTTCCGCTCTCTACCGAGGCCAATCCATCATCTGGAGTACAGGGATTGATTATTCTGCAATGACCTGGATTGATTGGCTCAAATGGCAGTTCAATCGGTTGCTTCCGCAGAAGAACGAGACCATCATTTTATGGGTGAGAAATGACCTGTTTAAAGACACTGCTTCACAACTTCCATAATTTCAAGGATGATTCATGTCCAGCATTAAGTTAATTGCCATTGATGGCCCGGCGGCTTCGGGTAAATCGACCCTGGCTGAAAGGGTCGCGCACGAGATCGAGTTCTTCTATTTTGATACGGGTGTGATGTATAGGGCGGTCACTCTAGCGGGCTTGACCCGTTTTGGGGGCATCGATGATGAAAAAGCCGTGACGGATCTTTCCAACCAGATTCAGATCGATGTTCGACCTCCTTCGGTTTCTGATGGCCGCAGGATGGACGTTTTGGTGGATGGACAGGATGTGACCTGGAAGATTCGCACCCCCGAAGTGGATACCAATGTTTCGAAAGTATCAGCTTATGCCGGGGTAAGAAAAGCGATGACCGACCAGCAGCGCCGCATTGGAGAACGCGGCAGCATGGTCATGGTAGGCCGCGACATTGGCACTGTGGTCTTTCCTGACGCAGCCTGCAAAATTTATCTCGAGGCTTCGCCTGAAGAACGAGCCAGACGGCGCTACAACGAAGTGATCGAACGCGGTACATCAGCAAACTATGAAGAGATTCTGGAGTCCATTCGCAATAGGGACGAGGTGGATTCATCGCGTGCCGTGGCTCCTTTGATCCCCGCGAAGGATGCGCACGTCATTGATTCTGACGGAAAAACCATTGAACAGGTTGTCCATGAGGCCTTGCAGATTGTGTCGCAAAGTCTGAAAAATGTTGCATAATTAAGATAAATTGAAGCTCAATCAACTGGCAGAGTGACTTCTGGAGGCATTTCTATGTGCGATACCATCGTGGCATTGGGGAATTCAACCAAAGACGGACGCGTGTTATTTGCCAAGAACTCAGATCGCGAACCAAATGAAGCTCATGAGATGCTGATCATTCCGCGCGCCACACATCCAGCTGGCGAAAAAGTCAAGTGCACCTACATCGAAATACCCCAGGTCTCAGAGACCTGTCAGATTCTGTTGGCCAAACCCTTCTGGATTTGGGGGGCTGAGATGGGCTCCAATGAATTTGGCGTGACCATCGGTAACGAAGCCGTTTTCACGAAGGATCCATACGGAAAAGAACCCGGATTGATCGGCATGGATTTTCTACGCCTGGCTCTTGAAAGATCAAAGTCTGCCAGTGCAGCCTTAAGGACAATCATCGATTTACTGGAGCAGTACGGTCAGAGTGGGAACTGCGGTTTTGCCCACCAGATGTATTATCACAACAGTTTTTTAATTTGCGATCCTGACGAAGCTTGGGTGCTCGAGACCTCTGGTCGAGAATGGGCGGCGGAAAAGGTGAAGGACGTTCGTGCCATCTCGAATGCCATCACGATTGGCAGTGAATGGGATATGGCTTCAGAGAACCTGGTGAATCACGCCATTGAAAAAGGCTGGTGCCGGGATCGTTCAAAATTCAACTTCAGTGAATGTTATTCCGAGCCAGTTTACACAACTTTCAGTGACGCGCGCCGGCGCCAGGTTTGCACCACCCGGCAGCTGCTCGAAATGAAAGGCCAGATTGACCCTTCGACCATGATCGCTGTATTGCGTAGCCACCATGAAGAGAAGGATCATAAATGGACCCCTGCTCGGGGCATCACCGGCGCGGATGTCTGCATGCATGCCGGCTGGGGTCCAATCCGCGGCAGTCAAACTACCGGTTCCATGGTCTCGCAATTGGATCGCAGCGACACTGTTCACTGGCTCACTGGCACCTCTGCGCCTTGTACCTCCTTGTTCAAACCGGTTTGGATCGATTGCGGTATTCCGGATTGTGGTCCTGCATTGAAGGGCACTTTTGATGAACAAACCCTTTTCTGGCGTCACGAAATAACGCATCGGCGGATTCTGGAAGATTATGCCGCCGGGATCCAGTGCATCAAAGAGGGTCAACAACATTTTGAGTCTCGCATGCTCGCAGAGGTGACGCTCAACCTGACCGCCTCGTTCAATCGCCGAAAAGCCATCATGGAGCAATACTTCACTGAAGCGGATCAAGTAGAAGGCCAATGGCTTCAGAAGACCCGCCTGATGAACGGAAAGAAACGGAATGGATTGCTTTACAAGATGGCCTGGAAGAAGTTAAATAAAGAAGCGGGAATGAATATTTCCTGAGTGATTTGGTATAGAACTGAAGCGTTAATGTGATTGCGACTTTACTCGATTCTCAACCTTACATTGATTTACCCTACCATTTGATCGGGTGGTTGGGTTGGTTTGGTTTGATCGCGGTGATCGCCTGGGCGCTGCGCAAAAAGATCCAGTTCGTCAGTTCCAAGAAATTCTGGCTCATTTTCTATATTCTTTTGGCTTTATCTGTCTTGCTGCCGCTTTTCTTCGGCATCAAATTACCGTGGCAGAACACACTGCCGCTACCAAACATCACGCGTGAAGTTGCATCGCCGACCATCATGGTGTTCAGCGCCGTTCCCTGGATTCTGGCTGCAGGTATGTTGGGATATTGGCCTGCTGTGGCAATGGGATTCGCCTCGGGACTCGTAACATCATTGTGGGGCACGCACAGCCTGTTTACACCGCTTGAAACCGCGATTTTTGCCCTGCTGGTATCTTACATGCTGCGGCAAAACTTCCGCTCAAAACTCTTTCAATGGCTGAGAAGGCCTCTGGGCGCTTCCATTGGGGTTGTTCTGTGTTCCGTACCGGTTTTCTTGCTCACCACTTTCTGTGCCACCAATGGTTCGCTTGCTGCGCGCCTGGATTATGCTTTTACTCAATCTTGGGTCTTGATGCTGGTGAATGGGGTGCAAATCCTTATTGCCGGCTTGATCCTCGACCTGGCATTGGTCACAAAATCGAAATATTGGGTGCTGGTCAAGTCTTATGTTCCATCTCCATTTGAGACCAGCCTGCAGGATAGGGTTTTTTACATCGCGCTGCCGATTATTCTGGTCTTCTTGCTCGCACTTGCCATCACAGACTGGGTGGTGGCGGGGAACGCCGCACAAAAGATGATGGAGAGCCGCTTGAAAGGCACCGCCGAGATCGCTGCGGAGAATATCCCTGCCATTATTGACACGGGGCAGGGCTTGCTGCTGGATATGGTGGACAGCCAGATTCCCATGAATAATGCAACAACCGCCAGGGAATTCTTACAGGCGAAATTGCGCTCCATTCCTTTCTTTACTCAACTGTATATTTTTGACCTGACCGGTACCCCTCTGATAGGTTATCCAACGGCGGACCTTGCAGAGTACATCCTGACACCCGAAGAACAGGCTGGGATCGGCCTGGCGTTGAATGGCGTCTTGATCCAGAGTTATGTCATTGCACCCCCCAGTGGTGGAACCTCCGCTCAGATTTCTTATATCGCGGCGATTCCTGATGAATACGGTCTGGCAAAAGGAGTCATTACCGCTCGCACGAATCTGGGCATCAACTTGTTTTCTCAGCCCACGCTGATGGCCTTTGAAGAGATCAAGAATGCGGGAGGGGAAGGGGTCATTCTGGATGGAGAGAACCGCATCCTTTTCCATACCGATCCCGGTTTGATCCTGACGGCATATCAAGGGGAGGTTCCTGAGACCGCGGGTTATTTTGAAGATACCGGTGGGACGGGCACTCGCCGCATGGTGTACGCTTCCATTTCCGAAGAAAAGGGTTGGAAGGTGTTGTTGTCTTTGCCGGCCAGTTATGCCCAGGAACTCGCCCTCCAGATCGCCGTGCCGCTTTTGGCGATCTCGTTCCTCATCTTCCTGGGGGCCTATTTTCTGCTCAGGTTGATGATGGGCTCGCTTTCAAAAACCCTGGTTCGATTTGCCAATCAGGCAGACGAGATTTCGAAGGGCAGCCTGGACCAAAAGATCGAGATCAACGGCGTGGACGAAATGGGCCGCTTGGGAGCCGCTTTTGAACAGATGCGCTCCAGCTTAAAATCACGCCTTGACGAGTTGGACGTGCTGCTTGAGGTTTCAAAGGGCATCGCTTCGAATTTTGAAATTGGCAAGACCGCCCAACACTTGCTCAAGGCCTGTCTCTCTTACGGCGCCAGCTCCGCGCGCCTGATCTTGAAAAAAGGTTATCTCTTCGGTTTTGATGAAGAATCCATCGTCTATTCGGCGGGTCCTGAAGCTGAGGAATATGCCGAGCTGGATAACATGCTTTTCGATCAGATGGGAACCGACAGGATTTTGGTTATTCCATCCAAGACCCGTATTCGCAGGATTGGAAGCATCAAGAATCCGCAGATCCCTTCAGCCGTTGCAGCCATCATGCTCACCGATGAAGCCAACAACTATGGCATGTTGTGGATTGCCTACACCGAACCCCACCGGTTTTACGATGAAGAGGTACGCTTCCTTGACACCATTTCCGGGCAGGCCGTGCTGGCTATTTCAAATTCATCCTTGTTCATGAACGCCGAGGTCGGAAAAAAACGCCTTGAGTCTGTCTTGGCTTCCACGCCTGAACCGGTGTTGGTGGTAGGTGAAACAGGTCGACTGCTCATGGCAAACCAGGCCGCCCAGGCTGTAGGTGGGTTGATCGAGCGCGAAGGCGATGATCCAGTGGGAGTGCTTGCCGCGCCAGAATTCCTCGACTTTTTACGTCTCAATCGCAACAGAGACAATGTCTCCGGCGAGATCAAAATAAGTGGCAATACGTTTGAGATTTCCGTCTCTCCGGTCATTGTGGAAGACGTGCTGGTGGGAACCGTTTGTGTTTTGCGAGACATCACCGAATATCGCAAACTTGAAAAAATGAAATCCGACTTTGTGGCCACTGTCAGTCACGATTTGCGCGCCCCAATGGGCATCGTCAGGGGTTATGCCAACATGCTGCAGTTGGTGGGCGAATTGAACGACCAGCAGAAGGAATACACCGCCAAGATCACCCATGACTTGAACGTGATTGATGAGATGGTCGAAAAACTCCTCGATCTTGGCCGGATCGAATCGGGTGGCGAGTTGAAGCTTGAACGCGTGGCCCCCATGGATCTCATGGATGGCGTGTCGAAGATCCTTCAGCCTTTGGCCATGCAGCGCAAAGTACAGGTCATTCCTGAATTGGCGCTCGCGCAGATCCCTGAGATCGAAGCGGATAAGACGTTACTGCAGCAAGCTCTCTATAACATGCTGGAAAATGCCATCAAATTCTCTCCACTGGGAGGTAAGGTATTCTTGCGTATTCAGGTCAATCCTGAAACGGTGATCTTTGAGATCCAGGATCATGGCCCTGGCATCGCTCCGCTGGATGTGGAACGCATCTTCGAGAAGTTCAGCGACAAGTTCAGCCGAGCTGGCATCGGCAAAGACAGCAACCTGCTCAAGGGTTCCGGATTGGGTCTATCTATTGTGAAATCCATCGCTGAACGCCA